>JAFEFW010000199.1 GCA_018240405.1 Pseudomonadota bacterium | reverse complement strand
GGCGGCCAGAAGGGCGTGCAGGACGCGGTGATGGAGGCGGTGTTTAAGGCCTACTTCATCCAGGGTCGCGACATCGGTGACCATGCCGTGCTGGCCGACTGCGCGGCCGAGGCCGGGCTGGACCGGGCGGAGGTGACGGAATTTCTCGCCAGCGACTTCGTTGACCGCGAGATGCGTGCCGCGGATCAGGCCGCGCGGGAAGCCGGCGTCAGCGGCGTGCCGTCGTTCTTCCTGGACGGTTACGGCCTGTTCTCCGGCGCCATGCCGGCGGAGCAGATCGCCGCCGCCTTGCGCCGCGGCCGCTCGATCCTGCAGGAGCGTAAGGCGGCGGAGTGAATCCGGCCGTCGCTACGTCCGATCAGGCCTGCCGCAGTGCGGCTTCGATCACCTTTGGCTGGCGCGCGATAGCCTGCAAATAGGCCGCCGCCGGTGCGTCGGGTGCGCGACGACCTTGCTCCCAGTTTTTCAGCGTCGGCAGCGGAATGCGGTAGGTCGCGGCGAAGCGCTGTTGCGACATGTGCAGCTGACGGCGGATCGCGCGCACATCGGGCACGTCAACGGTATGCACACGGGCGCCGGCCTTTCGGTCTTCGACGAAGGAAGCGGCCTCTTGCATGCCTTGTATCAGGTCCTGGCTGAACTTGTTCACCTCTCTCTCCTCGTCATGATCGTTGCGGGGCGCGTTTGATACGTGCTGCAAATTCCGCCACTGCCTTTTTCGCCTCAGGCGACACATCCTCGCGCACTGCCTTCGCGTAGACCATCAGCAGAAACAGCGGCGTTTCCGGGTTGTGATAGAAGTAGACCACCCGTGTGCCGCCCCGCTTGCCCATTCCGGCGCGCCGCCAACGCACTTTACGGACGCCCGCCGTCTCTGGGATGACATCGCCTGCCTCGGGGTTGCGGGCAATGAAATCCACGAATGCCTGCCGCTCCGCATCGGTCCACAGCGCGTCCGCCTGCCGCACGAATTGTGGCGTCTCGACGACAGTGAGCGGGACGCTCGACATGAGCGCATGTATACGCCATTGGCGTCCATTTGCAAGATCGCATGGAGCCATGGCATCAGTACAGGTGGTGCGGCGGATTTTCTCCACTGCGCCGGATCAGTAGGTGGAACTTCCCCGGCAACGACCGGGCTGCGTAGAAAATTTCGCCACTGCATCAGATATTTACGAAGAATCTTCTTTCCCTATAGTGCCCGCCACTTCGGTCAGGAGGAACCCACATGACCACCAGCAAGCATCCCGAGACGCTCGCCCTGCACGCCGGCTGGCGCCGTGACAGCGCCACCAACGCGGTCGCCGTGCCGATCTATCAGACCACGTCCTACCAGTTCGACAGCGCGGAACACGCCGCCAACCTGTTCGGCCTGAAGGAATTGGGCAACATCTACACCCGCATCATGAACCCGACGCAGGATGCGCTGGAGCAGCGCCTCGCCGCGCTGGAAGGCGGCGTTGCGGCGCTTGGCCTGGCGTCCGGCCAGGCGGCCTCGGCGTTCTGCGTGCAGAATCTGGCGCGTGCCGGCGACAACGTGGTGGCCTCCACCGACCTGTACGGCGGCACCTGGAACCTGTTCGCCAACACGCTGAAGGACCAGGGCATCGAAGTCCGCTTCGTCGATCCCGAGAACCCGGAGGCCTTCGCCAACGCCACCGATGACAAGACCCGGGTCTACTATGCCGAGACGCTGCCGAATCCGAAGCTGATCCCGTTCCCGATCGCCGAGGTCGCCGCGATCGGCCGCAAGTTCGGCATCCCGCTGGTGATGGACAACACCGCCGCCCCGCTGCTGGTGCGGCCGTTCGACCATGGCGCCGCCGTGGTGATGTATTCGACCACGAAGTACATCGGCGGCCACGGCACCTCGATCGGCGGCGCCGTCATCGATGGCGGCAATTTCGACTGGGAAGCCAATCCGGCCCGCCAGCCGGCGATGAACACGCCCGACCCATCCTATCACGGCGCCGTCTGGTCCCAGGCGGTCAAGCCGCTCGGTCCGATCGCCTACATCCTGAAAATGCGCGTGACGCTGCTGCGCGACCTCGGCGCGGCGATGGCGCCGTTCAACGCGTTCCTGTTCCTGCAGGGGCTGGAAACGCTGCCGCTGCGCATGCGGGAGCACAGCAAGAACGCACGGGCGGTCGCCGACTTCCTGAGCGGGCGCAAGGACGTCACCCGCGTCATCCATCCGGCGCACCACAAGGGCTGGGCGGCGGAGCGGTCGGCGCAATACATGCCGAAGGGGCAGGGCGGTCTGGTCGGCTTCGAACTCGCGGGGGGGACCGAGGCCGGGCGCAAGTTCATCAACGCGCTGAAGTTGTTCTACCACGTCGCCAATATCGGCGACGCGCGCAGCCTGGCGATCCATCCGGCCAGTACGACCCACTCGCAGTTGACGGAGTCGGAACAGGCCTCAACCGGCGTCACGCCCGGCTATGTCCGCCTGTCGATCGGACTGGAGCATATCGACGACATCCTGGGCGATTTGTCCCAGGCGCTGGACGCTGCTTCGCGGTGAGGGTGAGGGGAGGCGCAGCCCGCGCCTCCCGCTGATCCTGGCGTTCTGTCTGCTGCCGGTGCGCTTGCGTTACCGGTGCACGTGGCAGAAGGCAGAGCGTGCAGCCCCGTTCAGTGCGTGCTGCGCACCAGCCCACCAGGCAGCGCACCCGTCGCGACACCGTCACGGTAGGTGATCTGGCCCGCCTTCACCGTCGCCTTGTAGCCACGCGCCTTCTGCAGCAGCCGCCGGCCGCCGGCCGGCAGGTCAACGACCATCTGCGGCCGCTCCAGCGCCAGGTTGTCGAAGTCGATGACGTTGATATCCGCCTTCATGCCCGGCGCCAGCACGCCGCGGTCGTGCAGGCCGGCAAACCGTGCCGGCTCGCGCGTCTGCCGGCGTACCAGGTCGTGCAGCGGCATCTTGTCGGCGCCGCGGTCGCGGCCCCAGTAGCTGAACAGGAAGGTGGGGAACGACGCATCCGAAATGAAGGCAACATGCGCGCCACCGTCGGACAGGCCCGGGATGACGTGCGAGCGGCCATACATCGTCTTCACCGCCTCCAGGTCGTAATTGGCGTAATTGACGATACAGGCGAAGATAAAGTTCCGGCCTTCATCTTCCAGCAGCATGTCGTACGCTACTTCCTGCGGCGTACGGCCCTGGCGTGCGGCGATGGCCTCGACCGAGTCCTCGCGCGACGGCGTGTAGTTCAGCGGATCACTGAAGCGGAACATCCGCGCCCAGCCGATCCGGTTGAGCAGCGACCAGGTGTTGAACTCGGTCGGGTCTTCGGTGACGATTTTCGCCCGCACCGCCGGATCACGCATGCGCGCTAGCCGCGCCTCCAGCGGCAGGTGGGCGATCTCATGATAGGTGCGGGTGCCGGCGAACGGATTCTGGCTGCCGGTCAGGCCGAGCAGGGCGCCGATCGGGCGAGGGGGGACGACGCAGCGGACGGGGAGGCCGTCGGCGGCGGCCTGCGTCGACAGTTCCAGCAGATCCTGCCAGGCGGTGGTACGATCGTGACGCTGGTTCAACGAGAACACCAGCGGCCGGCCGCTGGCCTGCATGATCCGCCGCACCATGGCGAACTCGGTGGCCGGATCGGGCGTGTTCCAATCCGAGGTCATCTCGATGAACCCCTTGCCGGCGTCCTTCAGCCCCATGGCGATGCCCATCAGCTCCGCTTCCTGCGCGCGCAGCGTCGGGGTCGCGTCGCCGGCCAGCGTCTTGTGCGCGATGGTGCGGGAGGTGGAGAAGCCGAATGCGCCGGCCTTCACCGCCTCTGCGGTGATCTCGCGCATCTGCTGGATGTCGGCCTGGTTGGCGTCCTCCAGTTGCAGCGCGCGGTCGCCCATGACGTAGACGCGCATCGGCGCGTGCGGCAGCAGGGCGCAGAAATCGATGTCGTGCTTGCGGCGTTCCAGTGCGGTCAGGTAGTCGCCGAAGGATTCCCAGGTCCAGTCGAGGCCTTCGTGCAGGCACGGACCTGGAATGTCCTCGACCCCTTCCATGAGCGCGATCACCGCGTCCTGGGTGTTCTTGCGCACGGGCGCGAACCCGACGCCGCAATTGCCCATCACCACGGTGGTGACGCCATGCCAGGAGGACGGCGCGAGATGCGAATCCCACACCGCCTGGCCGTCGTAGTGGGTGTGGATGTCGACCCAGCCTGGCGTGACGGAGAGCCCGGCGGCATCGACTTCCTCGCGGCCGCGGGCGCTGATCTTGCCGATTTCGGCGATTTTGCCATCCTTGACGGCGACATCGCCGGTAAAGGGCGTTCCGCCGTTGCCGTCCATGATTGTGCCGCCGCGGATCACGACGTCGAAAGACTGGGCCATCCTGCATCTCCCCATGCTGCGTCTGGTGCAGTCTCATCCTGGTTGGCGCGGGAGGCAAGCCTGCGGCCAGGACGGTTCATTTGCGTTACGTGCCAAACTGAAGCCTCCCCTTGCCGCTGCCCGGCGATTGTGTGGGCTGCAACGTTATGCCCAGGCGGGGTGACGCAGAAGTAGCTGCAGGCAGCGTCGATGATTGGGAACGACCCGGCGCTTTGAATGACCATGCGCTTTGTAAGGAACCGCCGATGAACGCCGATGAACGCAGATTGACCGTGCGGTGGCGACGCCAGTGCGGCTGGCGGCTGATCGGCGTGGAGGATAGCGCAAGATCGGAAGCCATGGCGTCGACGTCTCGATCTCCCGCCGCTCAAGTTTGCATCTTTTTATGTAATGGCCTGCTGCATCCGCGGGGAGACGCTGTCGTGTCTGGTTTCGTATCTGTCTAAATCACTGCTAGCGGTATCCTAAGGGCTGGTGGAGTGCTCAGCACGGAAGTAACAACATAGAAACATCGGCGTTTATCGGTGTTCATCGGCGGTTCTCCCAAGCCACCTGCCGCTTGCCATTCGCTGTCGTCTGGCGCCTGACAAGGCCATGCACGAGGCACGCGTGCCCGGCAGTACGTCTGCCCACCACAGACGCCGCGCTCTACTGCCAGTGTGCCGGAACCCAGACCCAGCGACCGGATCCCCAGACCCACCGGCCTGGCACGTAGCGCTTGTAGTGCGGCTTGGTCTGCACGTAGCGCCCGTTGACCCAGACGTACTGGAACCCGTTCCAGTGCCAGTGTCCCGGTTCCCACAGCATCCGCGGCCCCGGCGGCGGCGGCACGACTTCCGGCCGTGGCGGCGGGATCGGCACGTAGTTGGGCGGCAGCGGGGCCACCCGGCCCGTCGGCGGCGGACCGGGGGGATACGCGGGTGGTGGATAGCCGGGCGGGCGCCCGGGCGGATAGGCATACGGCACCTGCGCCCAGGCGCTTCCGGCCGCGGCCAGTAGGCCTGCAGCCGTGACCGGCATCCACTTCATCCCCATACTCCTCCGCCGCACCCGAGCGGCGCGAACCGGTACAGCGCCAGCCGGCGCTCAGCACCGGACGCGGATTGTCCGGCTCGGGCAGCGGTGGCACAAACGGATCGTCAGCAGATCAGATATCCGCATAGACATGTGTCTCGGCCGCCGCGCCGGGATGTGTCACCGCGCCCAGATGCGCCGGCCCGACCAGTTGCGCATATTTCCAGATCGCACCGCTGTTGTAGTCGGTCTTCCGCGGCTGCCACGCCGCCTTGCGCGCCGCCAGCTCCGCTTCCGGCACCAGCATGTCGATCGTGCCTTTCTCAGCGTCGATGACGATCTTATCGCCGTTCTTCAGCAGCGCGATCGGACCACCCACGGCTGCCTCCGGCCCGACATGGCCGACGCAGAAACCGCGCGTGGCACCCGAGAAGCGGCCATCGGTGATCAGCGCCACGTCCTCACCCATGCCCTGGCCGTAGATCGCGCTGGTGGTCGACAGCATCTCCCGCATGCCGGGGCCGCCCTTCGGCCCTTCGTAGCGGATGACGATGATGTCGCCAGCCTTGTAGGCGCGCGCCTCGACCGCCTTGAACGCATCCTCCTCGCAGTCGAAGCACAGCGCGGTACCCTCGAAGCGCAGCGTCTGCATGCCAGCGATCTTCACGATGGCGCCGTCGGGCGCGAGGCTGCCCTTCAGCCCGACCACACCGCCGGTCGGCGACAGCGCCTTCGACACCGGGTAGATCACGTCCTGGTTTTCCGGGAACACCACGTCCTTGTGGTTCTCCGCCAGCGTTCTGCCAGTCACGGTCAGGCAGTCGCCGTGCAGCAGCCCGGCATCCAGCAGCGCCTTGATGATCACCGGGATGCCGCCAACCTTGTGCACGTCGAAGGCGACATATTTCCCGCCTGGCTTCAGGTCGGCGATGTAGGGCGTGCGCCGCATGATCTCGACGACGTCGTCCATGGTGAAGCGGATGCCCGCCTCATGGGCGATAGCCGGCAGGTGCAGGCCGGCATTGGTCGATCCGCCGGTGGCGCCGACGATCACCGCCGCGTTCTCCAGCGCCTTACGCGTGACGATGTCGCGCGGGCGGATGTTGCGGCGGATCAGCTCCATCACCGCCTTGCCGGACTCCAGCGCGAACCGGTCGCGGTCCTCATA
>JAFEFW010000198.1 GCA_018240405.1 Pseudomonadota bacterium | reverse complement strand
TCGCGCTTTCGCTGGATGTTCGTGGTGTCCTCCAACTCCGTCGCGCGCTTCGCCGAGGAGCCGCGGGACGAGGCGGCCATCCGCCGCGAACTCGGGCTGGATTTCCTGCTGGACGGCACCATCCAGCGTGGCGGCAACAAGATCCGCGCCTCGCTGCGCCTGCTGGACCTGCGCAGTGCCAGCCAGGTCGTCTGGGCGAGACGGTTCGATCGCGACACCGACGACCTGTTGTCGTTGCAGGATGAGATCGCCGCGGAAGTCGTGGCGCAGATTGATCCGGAAATCCTGCTGATCGAGGCGAAGCGCAGTACGGGCCGCTCGCATGTCGACGCCACCGCCTACGATCTGATGCTGCGCGCCCTGCCGCTGATGGGCCGGCTGGAACGCAATGACTTCATGCAGGCCGGCCAGTACCTGGAGGAGGCGATCCGCCGGGAGCCGGACTACGCCGCGGCGTACGCCTGGTATGCCTGGTGGCACGCCTTCCTGGTCGGGCAGGACTGGGCCGACAACCCCAAGGCAATGATGGAGAAGGCCGGCGAGCTGGCGGAGCGCGCCATCGTGCTGGACCCGTTCGACGCCCGTGCGTTGACGATCAGCGGGCACGTCAACGCCTTCCTGCATCGCCGCCTGCTGGAGGCCATGACGCTGCATGAGCGGGCGCTGGCGTTGAACCCCAACCTGGCGATGGCCTGGGCGTTGTCCGCCGTGGCCTATGCCTACTCAGGCGATCCGGATGAGGCGGAGCGGCGCAACAACCGCTACAAGAAGCTCTCGCCCTTCGACCCGCATGCGTTCTTCTTCGACGCGTTCTTCGTGCTGATCCACCTGATGCGGCGCGACTATGAGACCGCGGTGGAAATCGGCCGCAGCGTCAGCCAGTTGAACTCGACCTTCTCGGCCACCTACAAGCCCTACCTCGCCGCATTGGGCCATCTGCGCCGCGACCAGGAGGCAACGACGGTCCGCCGCCGCCTGCTATCGCTGGAGCCGGATTTCACCATCGAGCGGTTCCTGAAGACGACGCCGATGGTGCGCGAGAGCGACCGGATGCACTACGCCGAAGGGCTGCGGCTGGCCGGTATCCGGGAGCGTGACCCGCCGGTGGCGAACGCGCCGATCCTGCTGCGGCCGAAGCAGTAGGCGACGCTGGTCCTAGACCGGCTGCCGGTTCGCCGCCCGGCAGCGGCACTGGTCGACCTGGTGCAGCTCCACCAGATTGCCATTCGGATCGCGCAGGAAGATCTGTTCCGCCTTCGGGCCGTTGATGCCGGTCAGGCTCCAGTACTGCGTGCCGAGGCGATCGAGTTCCGCCTTGGCTTCCTGGATGTCCTTCACCGCCAGGGCAATATGCGGCGCGGCCGGGTCCTTCCCCTCGCCCTTTGCCAGCGGTGACGGCACCGCACCGCCGATCAGGTGGATCTGCCCGACGTCACCGACATTGATCCAGTATCCCGGCACGCCGGGAATGGTTGGCCGCTTCTCGTCCGCCTTCAGGCCCAGCACGCCCTGGTAGAAGGCAAGGTTGGCGTCGAGTTGGTCACCGTTGATACGAAGACCGGTGTGATGGATTTCAACGACGTTGATCGGCATGGCGGTTCTCCCCAGTACAGCCTGTTCCGAAAGATACCATTGCAGGCTGCGACAGTGGCGCTTCCGGTGAGGCCACACAAGCCCGGTCAGGCAGTGCCCGTATTGCTGTTCCGCGTCGCGTGCGGGTCGAGCCACCCCATCGTCGCCGCCGGTTCCGCGTCCGTCGTCGGCAGATAGGGCTTGATGTCCAGCAGCGGCGTGCCGTCGAGGCAATCGAGGTAGCGCACGAACAGCTCATTGCCGCCATCAAAACCGTCATAAGCGACAACCGAGACGCCAATCGGGTTCGGCCGGAACGGCGCCCGTGTCGCGAACACGCCGCGCGGTTGGGTATCGAACGGCGGCGTAAACGACAGTCTTGGCGGGCTGCCATTACCGAGCCAGTACAGCAGGATGAGGTGGGAGAAGCCGTCGAGGCTGCGCAATCCCTCGGCATATTCAGGTAGAATCCGAGCGGTGCAGGTAGGCGCGGGATCGGGCTGACGGCCGTTACGAGGGCAGTCCGATATGCGGCGCCACGGCGTGTGCAGCGTGCCGATTGGACGGAGCGTGTAGGTCAGCGGTGCGTCCGCCTGATGTCCCTGGGTCATCGCGGCCGGACTATGGCGAGGACGAGCGCGGGCGGCAAGGCGCGGCCGGACAACCGCCCGCGCCTGCCGGCATCAGCGGCGGAAGTCAGCGCCCTTGCGTTCGACCGTGCGGACCATGCCCTTCCACTCGGCAAGGCCGTAGTCCGGCATCGGCCGCATCTTCTTCATGCGTTCCGCGGCCTTCTTCTGCACGTACTCGTCGACGAACACCGGCTCCACGTTCATCTGCCGGGCGATCAGTTCGAGTTCGCAGGCGCGCTCCAGCATATAGAGGCGCATCACCGCGCCGTGGATGGTTTCACCGAGCGTGAGCAGGCCGTGGTTCATCAGTACGACGCAACTGCCGGTGGCGCAGCTCTTGCCCAGGGCGTCACATTCCTCGACCGTCGCCGGCACGCCGTAGTCGTGGTAGACGAGGTCATCGAGCACGTGCAGCGCGTCCTGACTGATCGGACGCAGGCCGTTGCGGATCAGCGACACACCGGCGCCGGCGCGGGTATGGGTGTGTAGCACGCAGTTGGCGTCCGGGCGGGCCTTGTAGACGCCGGAATGGATGATGAAGCCGGCATTGTTGAACTTGCCACCCGGCGTGACGACGTTGCCGTCCATGTCCATCTTCACCAGCGAAGACGCGGTGATCTCGTCAAACGTTTCGCCGTAGTTGTTGATCAGGAAGTGGTTCGGCTCACCCGGGATGCGCGCCGACATATGGGTGTTGATCAGGTCGGTCCAGCCGAGGTCCAGGCAGACGTGGTAGACGGCGGCGAGTTCACAACGCGTGTGCCATTCGGCATCGGACATGCCGGAGGCGAGTTGCAGAGCGGCAGACATCAGGTCGTTCCCCTTTCGATCCTGGCGGAAAGGTCTATCGTGGCCCGGTTGCGGCCGGGGTGCAAGATTCGCGGCGCCTAGTACCTCTTGGCGGGAGGCTGCTGTAACGCCAGCTTGGCTGCGGTGTCCCATGCTTGCCCTCTGTGGCGCGGAGCCGGATGGAGAGAGTGATGCAAGTGCCCTGGCGAGACCGGCGCGGCCGGTTCCTCTGGCTGAAGGCGGTGGTGCTGCCGGCGCTGTTCGTGCCCGGCCTGCTCTACGCCGTCTGGCTGGCGACGGACCAGTTGGGCGGCCGGCCGGTCATGGAGACCATCCATGGCACCGGGCTGTGGACAATCCGCCTGTTGTTGGTCTCGCTGGCGATTACGCCGTTTGCCCGCGCGCTGGAGTGGCCGGACCTGCTGCTGGTCCGGCGCATGGTGGGCGTCTCGGCCGCCTGCTACGCGGTCGCGCATCTGACCCTGTATGTGGTGGACCAGAATTTCCGGTTCGGCACCGTGGTGTCGGAAATCGCCTTGCGCTTCTACCTGACCATCGGCTTCGTTGCGCTGCTGGGATTGCTGGCACTGGCGGGGACGTCGACGGATGCCGCGATTCAGCGTCTGGGGCGCAACTGGAAGCGGCTGCACCGGCTGGCCTATCCCATCGGGGTCATTGCGCTGCTGCACTACTTCATCCAGAGCAAGCTGAAGGTGTCGGAGCCGGTGTTCGTAACGGGCCTGTTCCTATGGCTGATGCTCTGGCGCGCGCTGCCGGAGGGCTGGCAACGCAGCCGGAATTTCAGTTTGGCAGCGGGGCTTTACGCGGGGCTGGCGGTGCTGTCCGCGCTGGCGACTGCGGCGGTTGAGATGGCGTGGTACGGGCTGGCGACAAAGGTCGATCCGTGGCGCGTGCTCGCCGCGAATGAGACGCTGGCGCGGGGGCTGCGGCCTGCACATTGGGTGTTTGTCGTGACGCTGGGGATCGCGGCCCTGGTGCTGACGCGGCGGGCGTGGCCAATGCTGCGGCGGCCGCAGAAGGCGGTGGTGTGAGGGTTGGTTGATGGCGGGGGTGGTTTGTTGACTGAACCGCCGATGAACACCGATGCTTTCGTGCGACGTCCGTCGCTCTTGCGCGGCGGGAAGCTGAGCGGATTGTTGGGCCGCTACGCGGCCGGGGCATGGCACCGCCGGTGCGAGCGTTACGCCGTGTAGCAGCCATAATCGCAGGTGTATCCATCCTACCGGCCGCTGCGCCGGCTCCCTGCGGGCAGCGAGACCACGTGACGCAAGTTTGCACGACCGCCGGATCGGGTGAAGTGAAGCTGCTCAACGTGTACGTCCAAATTGCTAGGTGCGTTGTTGGTTGAACCGCCGATGAACGCCGATTAACGCCGATGTTTTCGTGCAACGTCCGTCGTTCGTGCGTGGCGGGAAGCTGAGCGGATTGTTGGGCCGCTCCGCGGCCGGGGCGTGGCACCGCCGGTGCGAGCGTACCGCCGCGTAGCGGCTGCAATCGCAGGTATATCCATCCCACCGGCCGCGCTGGTTCCCCGCGATCAGGGAGACAAATCATACAAGTTTGCAGAATCGCAGGATCGGGTGAAGGGAAACTGCTCGACGCACGTGTCCATACCGCGAGCAGCAAGAGATGGGCCGCTTCGCGATACAGTAGCGCCGCCGCCGCCCAGCGGCCCTATGCGCAGGTCCCACTGCGCCGGCCGACCAGGAACCAGAAACGCACACGGCCACCGCCAGCACGCAACATCGGCGTTCATCGGCGTTCATCGGCGGTTCCCAATTTACCCGATGTTAGGATTAGCGGCGTAGCCACCCCGCATGCGCACGCCCAATGACCGCCACGACCGCCTGACCGAACAGGTCATCTGCTGCGCGTTTACCGTCCATAACACCCTCGGCGCTGGCTTCCTGGAGAAGGTCTACGAAAACGCCCTCGCCCACGAACTCCGCAAGGCCGGCCTGAGCGTGCGGCAGCAACAAAGCGTCGACGTCCACTACGACACAATCATCGCCGGCACCTATATCGCAGATCTGGTGATAGAAGCCCGTCTCGCCGTCGAACTGAAAGCCGTCAAGGCACTGGACAATATCCACATGGCACAAGCGCTGAACTACCTGCGTGCCAGCGACCTGCCAACCTGCCTGTTGCTAAACTTCGGCAGACCTCGCATGGAAATCCGCCGCGTATCCAACGGCGACTGACAGCCCGCGTTGCCAGAACCGGCGAACTGCGATCAAATCCACATCGCTCCAGGGTTCAGGAAACGCGTGGAATGATCGACAAGTTCGTGCCGGACATGGCAACCGCCCTGTCCGGGATCAAGGATGGCGCCGTCGTGCTGGTGCCCGGCTTCGGCAACGGCATGGCCGATACGCTGCTGCAAGGCCTGCTGCAAACCGCGGCGAGCAACATGACATTGGTCGCCAATGCCGGCGGCCGCGATGAGGGCGGCGTCGCCGACCTGCTCGCCTCCGGCAAGTTCCGCAAACTGATCTGCAGCTTCGTGCGAGGCGATAGCGTCGCTGGGCGTCTGTTCACCGCCGGCAAGCTGGACCTGGAGATCGTGCCGCAAGGCACGCTGGCGGAACGGATTCGCGCCGCCGGAGCCGGCATCCAGGCCTTCTATACACCGACCGGCGCCGATACGCTGCTGGCGGAAGGCCGCGAGACCCGCATGATCAACGGCCGAAACTGCGTGCTGGAGTATCCCATTTTCGGGGACGTCGCCTTGGTGGACGCCTGGCAAGCCGACCGCTGGGGCAACCTGACGCACCGGGAAAGCGCCCGCAACTTCAATCCGGTCATGGCTGCCGCTGCCAAGCTGACCATTGTCCAGACGAAACACAAAGTCGCGCTGGGCGACATTCCGCCGGAGAACGTCCACACCCCCGGAGTCTTTGTCCACCGCGTCCTGCACGTGCCGGCCTGAGGGAGTCCCGCGCCATGTCATTCAAGCCGCTGAACCGCGCCGGCATCGCCGCCCGTATTGCCCAGGACATTCCGGAAGGATGGTTTGTCAACCTGGGCATCGGCATTCCCACTGGCGTGTCCGACCACGTCCCCCTCGACCGTGAGGTCATATTTCACTCGGAAAACGGTGTGCTTGGTGCCGGCCCCGCCCCGGATCCGGAAAACGTCAATCCGTACCTGGTAAATGCCGGAACACAGCCGATCACGTTGCGCACCGGCGGCGCCTTCGTCCATCACGCCGACAGTTTTGCGATTGCCCGCGGCGGCCACCTGGATTTGTGCGTCCTCGGCGCGTTTGAGGTGGCGGAGAACGGCGACATCGCCAACTGGGCGCACTCACCAGATGAGCCGGTGAAGCAGGTCGGCGGGGCCATGGACCTTGCCATCGGCGCGCAACGCCTGTGGGTGGCGATGGAGCACGTCACCAAGTCGAACGGCGCGCCGCGCCTGCGCAAGACCTGCACCTATCCGCTAACGGCGAAGGGCGTGGTGAAGCGCGTCTACACCGACCTTGCGGTCATTGAAATCACGCCGCGCGGCTTTGAGGTGATCGAAATGATCCCTGGCCTGACAAGACAGGAGTTGCAGAACCGGACCGAAGCGGAGTTGATCT
>JAFEFW010000197.1 GCA_018240405.1 Pseudomonadota bacterium | reverse complement strand
CGGTCGAAGGTCGGGCCACCCGGTTCGCGCACGCAGTGCGGATGCAGAATGTCCTGCCCGGTCGCCAGCAAGGTTTCTATCAGGTCAGGCGGCGTGGCGATCACGTCGACGTCCAGCCACATCACCCAGTCCTCGTCGTCCAGCGCACGTGACAGCAGATGGTTACGGGCGCGGGCCAGAGCCTTGCGCCGGAACAGTTGCAAGTGCGGCGTCCAGCGCGGCACACCCGGCGGCAGTTGAAAGCCGGTATCGAAGCGCCACAGCCTGGTGCGGCGATAGGCGCTGCCCGCTTCCTGCAGCCGTTCGGTGAACAGGCGTGCGGTCTCGTCGCGGCTATCGCCCTCCAGCAGGCCGATCGAAGTCAGTTCCTTCGGGTAGGTCAGCCGCGACAGCACCGCGAAGTAGGAGTCGAGGAATGCCGTGGCATCCTTGATCGGTGTCGCGATCAGCACGCGTGCCGTCGGGCGCGAAGCGCGGGCCTTGGAACCCGTGCGGGCACGGCTCGCCGTGGGCGTCCTGGTCATCACCGCCTCCTCAAATGCGGCACAACGCTGCCAATGGCCTCGCGCAGCTGCGCGGTGATCGTCCCGGTGCCAAACACCCGTCCGATGCGGTCGCGGACGCCGTCCGCGGCGGCGAGGAACGGTCGCGGCGCCTGCATGACGTCCCGCATGAGATTGAACGCAGCCGCATCGTCCGGCTCCGGCCAGGATTGGCCGGCATCGAACCAGTGATAGCCCGGCATCGCCTCGCACGGCACCATGCGGTGCGGAATCCGGCCCGGCCAGTCGGCGCCCAGGTAGTCGACCGAACCGCCATATCCGACGGCGATCACCGGCCGGCCGTGCGTCGCCGCGTCGAAGGCGCCGAGGCCGAAGCCTTCGCAGCGGGAGAGCGTCACGAAGCACTGGCCCAGCGTATGCAGCCCATCGATCAGGCTGTCGGCCATGTCGTCCTGTGCCAGCAGTGCGATCCGGCCGCCGGGACGTCCGGTCTCGGCGGCAGCTCGGGTCAGGATGGTGGACACGATGGCGGCGACGTCACGCTGGCCGGGCGAACCGGCGGGATGGTCGCGCTGGGCGGCGCGGCTGGTCTTCACCACCAGCACAGCCGGGTCCTCCGCGCGGAATGTGCGGGCAAAGCCGTCGATCAGCGCCGCGATGCGCTTGCGCGGATATGGGTCCCAGGCATTGATCGAGTAGAACACAGTGTCGTCCGGCCTGATCCCTGCCCATTGCGCCAGCGCCTCAAGGCGCGGCTTTGGCGGCGGCTGCAGGATGGGCCGGCTGAGATGCGGCACCACACTCGCCGGCGGCAACGCCGCGCCGCTGGATCGAGCCGCCGCCAGGACCTGCGCATTGTGGGTCGATGGCACAATCAGGTGGTCGACAGACGCCAGCATTGGCAGCCATGCGGTCGCGATCGAGTCGCTCTCCCACGCCGTAATGCCGATATGCGGCACATTCGGCGCCTGGTTCCGGAATGCCGTCCAGTAGTGCGGGATCACGTGCAGGATGCGCAAATCAGCGCTGACCGGCCGCTCCGTCGCGTCGACCAGGCACGCGAGGTCGTTCTGCTGCCCCGCCTGCCCGCGCAGGCGCAGCGCCGCCCTGCCGCGCGCCAGTTCCGCGCCGGCCTGCGCGGACCCGAACCGGCCGGTCCACAGCGCGTCATTGAGGAACGGCATCCAGTGCACGGTGAAGCCGGCACCGAGCAGCAGACGCACATACCCGACGGCTGCCTGGCCGTAGCCGGATGCATCTCCGTAGGACACGAACTCAATGGCAGGCATGGGACCCGTCGGGGTTTGGCCTGTCTATGATACTATTAACGGCATGCATCCTACGTCATCGCGCTTCATCCGGCACCACGCCCCTGTCACGTATCGTTCCGTATGATTACCTGCATCTGCATCACAAGCGGCGACCGCCTTGCCATGCTGGCCGAAGCAATCGGTGATTACCACAGGCAAACATTCCGGGACCGTGAGTTGCTCATCCTGCACGACGGCGATGACGGACGCCACCGGGCCATTGCGGCACTGGCAACGCCACGGCCCAAGGCGCCGATCCGGATCGAGCGCGCCCCACCGGGCCTGGCGCTCGGTGGCCTGCGGACGCTGGCGATCGAGCGGGCGCGGGGCGACTGGATCTGCCAATGGGACGACGACGACCGCTATCATCCGGCGCGGCTGCAACTGCAATGGGATGCGGCGGCGGCCGAGGGCGCGGCGGTCAACTACCTCGTGGATCAGCTTCACTGGTTCCGGTCGGACGGGGTGCTGTGCTGGGACGACTGGGACCGCGAGCCGTACCCGATGAACGTGATCCAAGGCACCATCCTGGCCCGGCGCGATGTGATGCCGCCTTATCCCAACCTCCCGGCGGGAGAAGACACGGCACAGACCTATGCCCTACTCCGAGCCTCGGCAGAGAACGGGTTTCGAGTCTCACGACTGCGCGGCGCCGGCTGGTGCTATGTCTACAGCTATCACGGCGGCAATGTCTGGAATGCGGCGCACCACAAAACGATTTCGCAGGTCAAACACCTGCCGCCGGCTCGGCTGCTGCCCAAGCTGCCGGGGCTTCGCCAGCGTCTGGCAGAGTATGACCCGCCGCTTCCACGGCTGCAGATGCCGGTGGGTCGGGAGATGCGAAGTATGCCGTGATTCGTCAGTGTGTTGCGGCCGGACGCTGCCGCGGTGTGCTATCGTGGCCTCAACAGAACCGGGGAGGCCGCCATGTTCCAGCGTCTGCACCACGTTGCCTATCGCTGCCTGAATGCAGCGGAGACCGTCGATTTCTACACCAACGTCATCGGCCTGAAATTCGCGCACGCCGTTGCGCAGGACCGCGTGCCCTCGACGCAGGCCTACAGCCCGCATCTGCACATCTTCTTTGAGCTGCACGACGGCAGCTACCTGGCCTTCTTCGAGCTTGCCGCGGCGGCAGCGCCGCAGCGCGATCCCAATACGCCCGATTGGGTGCAGCACCTCGCTCTGGAGGTTGCCGATGAGGCGACGCTGCTGGCCGGCAAGCAACGCTTGCAAGCGCACGGCATCGAGGTCGTCGGTCCGACCGATCACGGCTTCTGCCAGTCGATCTACTTCTTTGACCCGTCTGGCCATCGCATGGAAATGACCATCCGGACCGAGCAGCCGGACGCGCTGGATCGTTACGCAGCGGAAGCGCCGGCGGTTCTCGCACGGTGGGAGCAACGCCGGCGTGCCGGCGCCCTCGCCGCGCAACCGGCCGACACCTGAGCATCGCGACCTGCCGCCGGCGGAGTTTGGCGGCAACACATCGAATCGGAAGGCTTCCGTGACATCGCGCGACGTTGCAGAAGCCTTGCGGATCGCGGCGGTCCGCGATTCGGGCGGAGGAACCATGCAGTTTGACAACAAGGTCGCGATCCTCGTTCTCGAGGACCTCCTGACCTGGCAGAAGCTCAATGTCACCGCGTTTCTGGCAACAGGGATCGCGGGGGCGGCGCCGGACGCGATGGGCGAGCCGTATCGCAACGCCGCCGGCCGCGGCTTTGCGCGCCTGCTCGGTCAGCCGATCATGATCTTCGCGGCGACACCGGCGGACCTCGCGCGCGCCTACCGGCAGGCGTTCGAGCGCGACCTTACATGCGCCGTCTATGTGCGGGCGATGTTTTCCACCGGGCATGATGCGGCTAATCGCGAGGCATTCCTGGCTGAACCGCCGGATACGCCGGATCTTGTTGGCATCGCCTTGCGCGGGCCGCGAAAGGACATTGATAAGGCCGTGAAGGGTGCGCGACTGCATCCCTGACAACGGATGGCGGGACGGACCTGTCCTTACACCGCCGTTCCGGCCGCGGGTTGGTCCTGCGCGCTGGACCGGAACACGCTGCTGCCGATCCCGATCTCGTCCGGTTGATCGACGGCGAAGCTAATCGCCCGTACGTCGGCGTCGTGCGTGACGCCGCCTTTTGTGCCGGGTTCGCAGAAAGCGACGCGGCCGGTTGTTGTGCGCCTTGGGTGAAGCCGCAGGGAACGCCCCGTACATGAAAAAACGGCAGTGCCCGAAGGCACTGCCGAAGTTTAGGGAGGAAACGTCCAAGAAAGCAGTGCGCCTCAGCGCGACTGCGAGCGGAAGAATGGACTTCGCAGGTGCAGCATGCAAGCGCTTTTTGCTGCAACGCAGCACACAGAATATTGCATTGCGGTGAATGTGGCGAATCTGCCACAGATCGTGGTTCCGCCCCGCCCTGTGGCACAGTCACGATCATGCAGCTTGGCCATGCAATCCGCCCGGAGTGGGACCTCGATCCCGCCTTCCTCACCATCAACCATGGCTCTTTCGGCGCTGCGCCACGCGTTGTCCGCACCGCGCAGCGCGTCTGGCAGGACCGGCTGGAGGCACAGCCGAGCCGGTTTATGGGAACGGAGCTGCCGGCAGCGCTGCGGGCAGCGGCGGCGGATCTGGCAGCATTCCTGAACGCAAGCGGTGAGGACCTGGTATTCGTCGACAACGCAACCACCGGCTGCAACGCCGTGCTGCGCTCGGTGGAGCTGCAGGCGGGCGACGAAATCCTGCTGCTCAGCCATGTCTACAACGCGGTGCGCAACACCGTGCGGCACGTCGTCGCGCAGGCCGGCGCAACCCTGGTGGAGGCACCGCTGCGCCTGCCGGACCCGGATCCCGACGCCATCGTCGCGGCGGTGGCCGACAGGCTGACGGAACGGACGCGGATTGCCGTCATCGACCACATTACCTCTGCCAGCGCGCTGGTGCTGCCGGTCGAACGCCTGATCACGCTGTGCCACGCGAAGGGCGTCCCGGTGCTGATCGATGGCGCTCACGCGCCGGGACAGATCGACGTCGACCTGAGTGCGCTTGGCGCCGACTGGTACACCGGCAACTGCCACAAATGGCTGTGCGCGCCGAAAGGCTGCGCCTTCCTGCACACGACGAAGCCGCAGGGGCTGCACCCCGGCACCATCTCGCACGGCTATGGCCAGGGCTTCGCCGCCGAGTTCGATTGGACCGGCACCACGGACCCCAGCCGTTTCCTGGCCGTGACCGACGCCATCGCTTTCCATCAGCGACTCGGCGGCGCCGCCTTGCGCGCCCGCAATATCGCGTTGGCGGCGGAGGCGACCACGCTGCTGGCACAGCGCCTGAACACGCAACCCGGCGCAACGGGGCCTATGGCGGCGGCCATGGGGATCATCCGCCTGCCGGTGGACGACCCGACGCCCGAGCACGCGCTGCGCCTCCGCCGCGCCTTGATGGCGCGCGGCACTGACGCACCGGTGCATGCGCTGGACGGCGCGCTCTGGCTTCGCCTCTCCGCCTTCGCCTACAATGAGCGCGACGATTACGAACAACTGGCTGACCGCGTGGCAGCGGTGCTCAGGGAGGACGCGGCATGACGCCTGAATTCATCGGCATGATCCATCATCGCGAGGCGTCGGAGATTCTGGCGCCGCCGCCGCTGGTGGTCGACCGCGGCTATATCCGCGACTTCGCCCAGGCCGCCGAGGCGGGCGGCTTCGACCGCGTGCTGGTCGGCTATTTCGCCGATGGCCCGGATGGGTTCCTGATCGCCTCGGCCGCCGCCTCACATACGGAGCGGCTCGGCTTCCTTGTGGCGCATCGGCCGGGCTTCGTGAATCCGCCGCTGGCGGCGCGCAAATTCGCCACGCTGGACCAGATCACCGGCGGCCGGGCGGCGATGCACGTGATCACCGGCGGTGACGACGCCGACCAGTTCCGCGACGGCGATATCTCCACCAAGGAGGAGCGCTACGCCCGCACCGACGAGTACGTCGGCATCCTCAAGCGCATCTGGACGGAGCCTGGCCCGACTGTGGACCATGAGGGGCGGTTCTACCGCTTCAAGGGCGCCTCCACTGCGCTGCGCTGCTTCCAGCAGCCGCGGATTCCGATCTTCTTTGGTGGCGCCTCGGATGCCGCCATCGCCGCCAGCGCCAAGCATGCCGACGTCTACATGCTGTGGGGCGAGACGCATGCGCAGGTGCGGGAGATGATCGCGCGGGTCAATGCCGAGGCGGCGAAACATAACCGAACCGTCCGCTTCAGCCTGTCCTTCCGCCCGATCCTGGCCGACACCGAGGACGAGGCGTGGGCGCGGGCTGAGCGCATCAAGCAGACGATCATCGAACGACGGCAAGCGGCTGGGCTTGGCCAGACGATCCGGCACAATGAGGGATCGAAGCGCCTGCTGGACGCGGCGGCGCAGGGCGAGCGGCTGGACAAGCGTCTTTGGACCGGCGCTGCGCTGCTGACCGGCGCATCGGGCAACACCACCGCCCTGGTCGGCACGCCGCTGCAGGTGGCCGAGGCGCTGCTGGACTACTGGGACATGGGGGTGACCACGTTCCTGGTGCGCGGCTTCAATCCGCTGGACGACAATCGCGAATACGGCCGCACTCTGCTGCCATTGACCAAGAAGCTGATCGCGGAACGGGAGGCGCAGCGCGCCGCCGCAGAATAGACGGCCGGCGCCGCGGCGGAATCCGTTGCTGTACGCAGCTTGTTTCGATAAAGCCGCTGGCATGACACGGACTCGAAACTTCAATGCCGGCCTGCTGGCATCCATCGTGGCGGCGGCGATCGGTGCAGGCTGCAGCAAGGATACGCCGCCGCCAATGTCCTATCCGATCGCGCCGATCAGCGGGCCGCAGCCGGTCGAC
>JAFEFW010000196.1 GCA_018240405.1 Pseudomonadota bacterium | reverse complement strand
CGGCAGGCCTGATCGGACGTAGCGACGGCCGGATTCACTCCGCCGCCTTACGCTCCTGCAGGATCGAGCGGCCGCGGCGCAAGGCGGCGGCAATCTGCTCCGCCGGCATGGCGCCGGAGAACAGGCCGTAACCGTCCAGGAAGAACGACGGCACGCCGCTGACTCCCGCCTCCCGCGCGGCCTGATCGGCGGCACGCATCTCGCGGTCGACGAAGTCACTGGCGAGAAATTCCGTCACCTCCGCCCGGTCCAGCCCTGCCTCGGCCGCGCAGTCGGCTAGCACGGCATGGTCACCGATGTCGCGACCCTGGATGAAGTAGGCCTTAAACACCGCCTCCATCACCGCGTCCTGCACGCCCTTCTGGCCGCCGAACCACACCAGGCGGTGGGCGTCGATCGTGTTCGGCGTGCGCGTCATCAGGTCGGTGCGGAAGGCCAGGCCAACGCCCGCCGCCGCGTCAGTGATCCGCGCATCCAGCGCAGCGGCCTTCTCTGCGCTGCCGAACTTCCAGATGCGGTACTGCGTCCGGTCGCGGCCTTCCTTCGGCATGTCGGGATTGAGCTGGAACGGGTTCCAGTGCACCGAGAAGCGCAGCCCCTCGGCTTCCAGTTGCGCCAGCGCACGCTCAAGCTGCCGCTTGCCGATGTAGCACCAGGGGCAGATCGCGTCCGAGACGATGTCGATCCGTGTGCCGGCCGCGGCCGCCGGCGCCGCCTGCGACGCAGCGCTGGTGCCAGGAACCTCGCAGCCGTCGGGACCGCAGACTTCGCCCTGGGGCATGACATCATCCATCGGTGAACTCCCTATGACGCTGGCAGGACGGAGGCCGCTTTCGCTGGACAGCCGTTTGATTGGGGGGTGACAGAACCAGCCTCTCTGATATTGCTGCGTCCGTCCAGTGCAAGGAGGCTACCATGGCATTCCCGCCCAAGATGACCGACTTCGGCGACTTTACGAAAATCTTCGCCGAACTGAAGTTCCCGGCTGTTCCGGATATTGACGCCTTCGTCTCCGCCAGCCGCCGGAACATTGAGACGCTGACCGCCGCCAACAAGGTGGCACTCGAAGGCGCCCAGGCCGTCGCCCGCCGGCATATGGAGATCGTGCAGCAGAGCATGTCGGAGATCGGTGAAGCCGTCCGCTCCTTCGCCACCAACGAGACCCCGCAGGCCAAGGCCGCTCGGCAGGCCGAGTTGCTGAAGTCTGCCTATGAGCGGTCGGTCGCCAACATCAAGGAACTCAGCGACATGATCCAGCACTCGAATGAGGAGGCGCTGCAGCTGCTGCACCGCCGCTTCACCGAGGCGATGGATGAGGTGAAGATGCTGGCCGACAAGTCCGGCGGCAAGAGCTGACAATTTGCCGCCGCGCCCCGGGTGCGGCAATCTGACATACTGACGCCGCAGGCCGGCTGCCGGCCCGCGGCGTTTCATTGAGTCCAACAAAATGGCCCGAGGCAGGTGCACGCTGGATCGCGCCGCGTCGCCGCACACGGGACACACGGGGAAAGCGACCATGCTCGACAACCCACCGCTGCTGACCATCCACCGCGGCTTCCGCCGGCCCGACAAGGCGCTGATCGAGCAGTTCCGCGGCGCGCAGACCTCCCATCTGGCGGATGCGATGGATGGGCGCGGGGCACTGGACTACCGGATCAAGCCGCTGGACCCATCCAACGCCGTGTTCGCCGGGCCGGCGCTAACGGCGTTTGCCTATCCAGCCGACGTGGCGGCAGTGTTCGGCGCGCTGTCCGAGGCGCAGCCGGGCGATGTCATCATCGTCGCCAATGACGGCTTCACCCGCACCGCGGTGTTCGGTGACATCGCGGCCGGGATGATGAAGAACAAAGGCGTCGCCGCCTTCGTCACCGACGGGCTGGCGCGCGACAAAGCCGGGATCATCGCCGCCGGGCTGCCGGTGTTCTGCCAGGGCATCCAGCCGAACTCACCGGCCATGAATGGCCCGGGCGTGGTCCGTGCGGCGGTCACGCTGGGCGATGTGCATGTGCGACCGGGCGACATCGTCGTCGGTGACGCCGATGGCGTGGTGATCGTGCCGGCGGACCAGGCGCAGCGTGTGCTGGACCGTCTGGCGCAGGTGCGGGCGGCGGAGGCGCGGACGATCAAGCTGGTCGAGCAGGGCGCGACAATGGCCGCCGGCGCACAGCGGGTGATCGACCAGGCGACGATCATCGAGGAGTGACGTTGTGGTGGCCGCTTGGCGCGTCGGGGCAGGTTAAGGCATGCCAACAACGCCTGTCGCCGTCACGCGGAGTCAAGCAAGGGTGCTCGGCCAACAGGCGCGGCAGCAGACTTACAAGGCTATCGATCAAGATAACAGGTCAAGCACGTCGATCAGGTAGTTGAATGGACTAGCTAACCCACTCGATGACCTCGGCCACCAGCGTCGGCGGCGATGATAAAATTGAGGAAACAACGATTTCGGGCGTGCTGGTGCATATTCACCAGCCGGTGATAATTTCCAATCGTTAGCGTGTCGAGATCAAAATGCTCATTCGCCGCACCGCGTGCGAGCGGGAGTTTACCTTCCGGTTCCGCAGGGACGTGGTTGTTGATGTGGAAGCGTTGTAGCCTCAAAACCAGTGGATATGACGGCTAACTGACACTGCCTGCGCAGACCATGTCTGCGATTCACATACCGTGTGATGCGCCCGAACCGAAACGATGAGCAATTCGGTCTCTTCAGGTGCGTATGGCCGCTACCTCGGCCGTAGCTGTCCGGCAACTGCCCAACTGATGGCGTCTTCGAGGTGATCGTCACCCCAAAATATTTCCGATCCCACCACGAAGCTCGGTGAACCAAAAACACCGGTCTCTCGGGCGGTTTCGGTCGACTGATCAAGTCCTTTATGCAATTCGTCACCGTCTGCGACAGAGATAACGCGTTCGACGTCGGCTTGATGCAATCCAGCCTGCAGCAGGGCGACGCGAATATTCTCCGGGTCGCCATTAGGAATCCGGTTTTCAAACCACTGCCTGTAAGCGGCCTCGACGTACGCCGGTCCCCAACCCTCACTCATGCCCAGCAAGGCGATTCGATTTGCCTTGAAACGGTCCCCGCCTAAGTAGGGAATCGGAGGGTTTATCGGCAGGCCATAGGCAAGCGCCCGCCGTTCTATATCGCGCCACATGTAGCGCATCTTCGCAGTGCCATCGAGGAAGGGCGGCTGCGTCGCTCCCGTAAGGCTACCCACATTACGTATTGGGCGCCAATTC
The DNA here is from genome assembly GCA_018240405.1 of Pseudomonadota bacterium. Lineage (GTDB taxonomy): Bacteria > Pseudomonadota > Alphaproteobacteria > Acetobacterales > Acetobacteraceae > Rhodopila. The sequence goes on along the minus strand of JAFEFW010000196.1, from coordinate 3,477 downwards.
ACCAATACACCCGCAGCCCTTGCTGCTTCTCTTAGGCGGCCCACACTAAGATACGTGTAGGTGCTGCCCATGGTGAACCAAAAGTCAATTTCCTGCACCATTGCTGCTTCCTATCGCTCGTGGCCCGTCATCATTCGTGCACCAAGAGTAGAGCGTTGGGGATCCGCTTGATCCGCTCAAGGGACCTGCGTTGCGCATACAGGTTGCCACCCATCGGTGCATCGGCAGGCCGGTTGGGTGCGCGAAGTAAGCCGGTGTCAGAAGCGGGTCCATCAGCAAGACCTCTCAATGCCTGTCGGCCGAGGCAGTGTAGCATACCCGCAAAATTCAGGAAAAACGCGGTGCGGTCAGGAATTGAAGCAGCGCAACGAGGCTTTCGGCTTAAGCCATCGTGCTGCGTCAGGTTGAGCAGCGGCCGGATGGATCCAACGCCAACGCCGATGATGATGGAAGCTCGATCCGGCGCATTGGCCATCAGCTTCGTTTTGTCGTTGTGGATGAGCTTTGCTCGCTCTGCATTTGTCGTGCCGCTCATATCGTTACGGTAGGTGGCAGGGAGAAATTAGGGGCGCAAAACGCGGTGAAACTATGTGTGGCGCGACTTTCCCACCGTAAGCCGCGATACGCCATTCGTGGCTCGCTGGATCCGGAATTGTGTTGAAGAAGTTCGATCTGCCGAGAATGCCACAAGGTCCAGCCTATCGCCCTGGAGCGTCGCTTTGCTGGTTGCCGCGCCCGCCGAAGTGGTGCCTCTGCTGATGGGCTCTGCTAGACCGGCCGTTGCCGAGGAGGATCGCGGCAGTAGCTGCAGCGACGGCGCTGGCTCCGGTTTCAGGCAGCATGATGCCTCTGCGCCTGATCCTCGCTCTCCACCGGCCAAGGACCATCTCGCCCAGAGTGGCAAGCGCCAGGCGCGGCGCCGGGCATCACCCGATGGTCGAGGTCGGACGAGACGGGTACTACCGAGGGGAGATGGCGATGATCGAATTCGGGATCAGGGAAATGCTGAGGCCCGACGCTGAGGCGATGGTCACTACGGTCAGCCATGTCGGCATCATGGACCGCGGCATTGCGCTCCACTCCAAAAACAACTCCCTATGAATTTCAACGCTTACGAGGCCGCCTGCATGCGGGGGGAGGTGCCGCTCGACTGATCTCGACTGACGTCAGTTTAGCGCCGACCGCACCGCCTCCTCGGCGAGGCTGGTATCGACACACTCCGCGAACGGAATATCCCGCTTCAGCGCGCCGCCGGAGCGCATAGCGGCGGCGAGGCGTTCGAAGCCTTCCTGCCGCGTGACCGGATCGGCGCCGTAAAGGCCGAGCGCCTTGTAGCGGTCGATGGCGGCGGCATAGAGCGCGGGCGGCAGGTCAGGGAAGTAGCTGTGCAGCGTGCGGGCGATCTCGGCACCCGGCGTGGCGTGGATCCAGCGCAGCGTGCGGTACATGCCGCGCACGACGGCCAGCAGTTCGTCGCGCTTCTCGGCGATCACGGCGCGGCGGGCGTTCAGGGTGGTGTAGGCGGTCAGGCCGCGATTGGCGGCCGCGTACCACAGATGGCCGGCGCCGGAAGACAACAGCTCCTCGGCATAGGGCTGGAACAGTTGCACGGCGTCGACGCGGCCTGCCCGAAGCGCGGCGGCGTTCTCCGCCATGGTGCCGTCGGTGACGCGCGTGACCGCGGCGGGGTCCGCGCCATCGCGCCGGATGTCGTCCTGCAGGCACAGCCACGGGGTGGGCACCTCGGACACCGAGGCCAGCCGCACCTTCGTCAGGTCTGCGGGACGGAAATCCGGGCGAGGCTCGCGGCCAATGACGAAAAACGGGTCGCGCGCCACCACGTCGCAGAAGCACACCACGTCGCAGGCCGGGTCGGCATCGTGCTGCAGCAGCACGCGCAGCGGGCCGCCCCACATCACGTCCACGTCGCCTGCCCTCAACGCAGCGGCGGTCCGCTCGGGGCTGGAGGATTCCCGCAGGCGGACATCGACGCCCTCGGCGTCATAAGCGCCGATGGCATGCGCGGCGTAGAACGGCGTGTAGAAGACGGCGCGGAAATTCTCCGACAGCGTGATCATGCGACGGCCCCTTGCTTGCGTGTTGCGGCAGGATGCGCCACGCAGGCACAGGACAAAAGAGGGGGAACCGGACCATGCGCGTCGTCATCATTGGCGTGTCCCACTGGCACACGCCGTTCTTCCTGAACCCGAGCGTGGAGATGGCGGATGTGTCGGTGGTTGGGGTGAGCGACCCGGACCTGTCGCGCACCGAAGCCGCTGCCGCCAAGGCGGGTTGCCCGGCCTTTGCTGACTACCGCGAGATGTGCGCTCGGTTGAAACCCGACTTCGCCTTCGCCCTGGCGCCGCACCGGGACATGGCGGAACTGGCGCGCTTTCTGATCGACCAGCGCATCCCCTTTGCCATGGAGAAGCCCTGCGCGATCAACGCCACGGAAGCCGCCGATATCGCCGCCCGCGCCGCCGCGGCAGGGGTGTTCGCGGCGGTGCCGTACGTGATCCGCTACTCGCCCATGGTCGAAACGATCCGCGAGGTGGCAGCGGGCGAGGCCATCCAATACGCAATGTTCAAGTTCATCGGCGGCATGGTGGATCGTTACTACCAGCAGAAGGTCGAGTGGGTGGTGGACCGGTCGGTGTCAGGGGGCGGACCGCTGCTGAATCTCGGCGTCCATTTCACCGACATGTGCCGGTACCTGCTGGGGGGCGCCGACCTGACGGTGACGGGAGCGATGATCTCAAACCGGCAGGCTCGGCTTTCGATCGAGGACCACGCCGTGGTTCTGATGCAGGGCGGCGGAGCAAGTTGCATGGTCGAAACGGGATATCTGTATCCGGCGCCGAACTCGGTGTTCGACATGCACTACAGTATCCGGACGGAGAAGCACTACTTCGCCGCGCGCGACGACAGCACGCTGGAGATCGTCACGAATGATCGGCAGCGGAGTCTGCGCGAAATGAAGCTGACGAACGTGCATTTTTATCCGACGTTCGTGCGCGATACGCTGCAACGGCTGCAGAACGGGCGAAAGCCGATCGCGGATCTGTCCGACAATGCGGCGGCGGTGGCGCTGGTGGAGGCGGCTTACAAGATGGGCGGCGTGGGGTAGCGGGATGGGACTCGTGCGGCAAAACATTTTTATTTCATAACAAATAATCGCCGACCACTGTATCGTAGTGGTCGGTGGGGCTCGCTTCGTCGTCCCGGTGGCCGAAGGGCCACCTTGCACGTCTTGCGGTTCAGAACCGATTGGCTGACCGTGCCTGTATACACAAAGGCGTGGATGGCGGGCCTTCGCCCGCCATGACGAAGCAGAAACGGCGCCGCCTAAAACAGCGAATACCCCCCATCGATCACGAACGTATCGCCCGTATGATACTTCGACGCCGAACTCATCAGATACACGGCGATACCGCCGAAATCGTCGCCCTCACCCCAGCGGCGCATCGGCACGCGCGG
>JAFEFW010000195.1 GCA_018240405.1 Pseudomonadota bacterium | reverse complement strand
GCGGCGGGATCACCGCCGGACGCAATTGGATATGAGCTTGCGCCTCCGGACTGATTTCGAAGCCCAACCGCAACGTCTCGCGTTCGAAGCAGGTTGCCGCGGGCAGTACGATGTCGGCCTGCTCCGCCGTGGGCGTCATGAACAGATCGATATGCGCGTAGAAATCGAGCGAGGCCAGAGCCTTGCGGCCGTGTGCCGAGGCGGCGTGGGAAAGCAGCATGTTGCAGCCAAAGCCAAGCAGGCCGCGGATCGGGTATGGCTTGCCCTCCAGTATCGCGCGATACAAGTCGTCCGTGGTGACGTTTCCGGACTTTGCCGTGCCCAATGGGCGGTCGGCGAGCCCGACGACAGGGCGCATGCCCTTCGCGGCCGGCAGGTCCTCGCCGGTGACCGGTGCAGCGGGAACGGACGGGAACAGCACGTTGCCGCCCGGTTGGTCGAAGCAACCAGTCAGCGCGTAGAGGATCGACATGGCGCGCGCCGTCTGCGTCGTGTTGGCGTGATGCTCGTGGCCACTATAGGCGTAGTAGGCGGTCGGGCGGGATTGCCAGATCAACCGCGCGGCTTCCTCAATCTGCGCGGCGGGCACCCAGCAGATTGCCTCGGCCGTCGCGGGCGGATATTCGTTGCACAAGCGCGTATAGAGTTCGAACGCCGGATGACACAGCACATGGCCCTCTGGCGTCGCTACGCGGTATTCGCCGTCCAGCGCCAATGTGGCGGTATCAGTGGCGCCGTAGGGCACCGCGCGGCCGGTCTTGATGTCCCATGCCAGCGGCGTCCCATCCTGCCGCAGCAGGCGGCCGGTGTCGGCGCGGACCAGCAGCGGGCCATTGCTCCAGGCGCGGATGAAGTCGCGGTCATACCAGCCGCGCGCCAGCATCACCTGCGCGATGCTCAGCGCCAGCGCGCCGTCGGTGCCGGGTCGGACGCGCAGCCACAGGTCGGCCTTGTTGGCGAGGCCCACGCGGTTCGGATCAACGACGATCAGCTTCATGCCGCGCTTCAGCGCGTCCGCCGTCGCAGTGGCATGGGTCAGGCGCGTGTAGCTGGGGTTGTAGCCCCACAGGATCAGGCAGCCGGCGTTGGCGATGTCCGGCATGCCGCCGCCGCCGCTCGTCGCCAGCACCGGCAGTCCATAGGTGTAGGTCGTTGCGCCGGCGCGCCCCCATCCGCAGATGTCCAGACTGGTTACACTGTTCGGACTGCCGTACGCATTCATCAAGCGGCGAATGAAGGGCGTTGAATCGCTGATCGCCGTTGTCGACCCTGACGCCATGCTGAACGCCATCGCCTCGGGGCCATGGTCCGCGGCAATGCGGCGCATCGCCGCGGCGATCGTGTCCAGCGCCTCGTCCCAGGCGATCGGCTGCCAGCCCGGATCCGGATCGCCCTTCGGACGCGTGCGGCGCAACGGCTGCGTCAGACGCTGCTTGCTATAGACCAGTTCCGGCGCCGCACGGCCCTTGGCGCAGAGTGCCTGCCCGGTCGGGTGTGACGGATCCGGATCGAGGCGGGTGAAACGGCCGTCCTCAACCGTGGCAATGGTGCCGCAGCGGGCGATGCACAGGGCACAGAAGCCCTGGATGCGGCGGCTTTCAGCGTCAGCCATGGCCGGCTTCCTTCTGCGTCAGAGTGGGATCAGATGCAGGAAAGCCGAACCAGCGGCCGGTGTCACCTGTCCAGCCAGACATCCTCCATGCGCCAGCCATTGAAGATGCTGTTGACCATGATGGTCATGTTCTTCACCTCCGGGCGCATGCAGGTGCCGCCGCGCAGATAATACAGCATCGGCCGCACCGCATCGTTGGTGATCTTCTTGTCAATCTCCCACGCAATCAGCTTGCGTTTCGCCTGGTCGCGCTCCTGCGACTGTTTCGTGACCAGAGCATCCAGCTCCTTGTTGCAGTAGTCCATGTAGGTGCGCGAGCCGCAGACATAATTTTCAAAGTAGTTCTGGTCCGGGTCGTCCACGCCATTGCCGACCTGGCTCAACCCGAACTGGTAGTCGCGGCGCACCAGCTTCGGCACCCACAGCGCCGTCTCGACGATCTCCAGTTCGCCGTCGATATAGATCTCCTTCAACTGGTCGATCAGGATCACCGCGGAATCGCGATAGGTCGGCAGGTTGCGCGACGAGACTTTCAGCTTGATGCGGTTGTTCGGGCCGTAGCCTTTCGACTCCATCACCTTGCGTGCCTTGGCGCGGCGTTCGTTGATGTCGCCGCTGTAGCCGATCAACTGCGCCTGCATTTCGGGCGGCATCCCCCAGCGGCCTTCCGGCAGCGGCTGCATTGCCGTCCCGACATCGCCCTTGCCCTGGGTCTGGATTTCAACGAACGCCTTGCGGTCGATCGAATCTGAAACCGCTCGGCGGACCTCAACGTCATCGAACGGCGGCACCGGATTCATCAGGACGTTGGCCGCGACGTTCATTGGCGAAATGTCGCAGATCGCCTGCGGCATCTGCTTCTGCACGTCACCGACCAGCGCGACGGTCAGCTCATACGGAAAGATCATGTCGAAATTGCCCGACACGAAGCCGAGGATGGCGGTCGAGCGGTTGGGGATGATGGTGTATTCGATGCCGTCCAGATACGGCAGGCCCGGCTTCCAGTAGTTCGGGTTGCGGGTGACCTTGATGCCCTGATTCCCCTTGTACTCGACGAACTTGAACGGCCCGGTGCCGATGGGCGCCTGGCGCATGTCGCGCGGCGAGACATGACAGGGATACATCGAGGTGAAGCCCGAGGCGAGCAGCGCCAGCAACGCCGGCTGCGGCTCCTTCAGGCGGAACGACACTTCCTGATCGCCGTTTGGCTTTACTTCCTCGATGTTGGTATACCAGCCCTTGCGGAAGTTGAGTTTCAGGTTGTCCTTCGCCTTGCCCTGCAGCAGATCCATTGTGCATTTCACGTCGGCGGACGTGAACTTCTTGCCGTCATGCCAGGTGACGCCCTCGCGCAGCGCGAACGTCAGGGTCTTGCCGTCCTCGCTCCATGTCCATTTGGTGGCCAGATCCGGAACGATGTCGTCCAGCGTGTTCTGCCGCTGGTGCTGGTCGAACATCACAAGGTTGTTGAAAACGCCCATCATTGGCAGGACAACGGAAATCGTGCCTTCCTCGTGCATCGACATGGAGGCGGGACTGTCGCGATGGGTGATGCGCAGGATGCCGCCGCGCTTGGGTGTTTCGGCGGCAGCCCATAGTTCCGACGGCAGCAGCCCTGCGCCAAGGGCCAGCACAGCCAAGGCGGCACGCAGCCAGGATCGGTCGAGCCGAAGCCGGCTCAAGACATTCAGCATCACAGACGCATCTCCCATGGAAGCCCGGACTGCGCCGGTTGACGGGATGGAGCGTTACACAGTGGGGCTGGGGGATCAACCGGTGCGCGGTGGGCCAGATATGGTATAGGCAGCCTATGACCAATGTGCCGAAAAGCTCGATCGGCCGGGATACCTGGCGCCGCCTTATTGAACCGGCGCTGCAACGCGCAATCGCCGCGTAGACGCGGTGTGAATGCCGTCGATAGTCCACTTGGCACAGTTCCAGGAACACAAGTGCTCCCCCCGCACGAACAGGCCATGATGATTCTTCGTCACGCGGTGGAGAACGCCAGCGTGGACCCGGTCACCGACGCCGCCATTCTGGCGATTCTGCGCGGCGAGGGCGGCAACTCGTCCCACCTGCGCGCCCTGTTCGGGGATGCCTCGCTCAGCGCCATCCTGGCGGCGGGCGCGGGCGCCGGGATCAATCGGTCGACGATTCTCGACGCTTATCGGTCCGCCAGGGCCACGGCCGCGGCAGCCAACCCGGAACTTGATGCCGCGCTGACGGAGGCGTGGTAGCGTCGTCGGCATCCACGCCGTCGCCACCGATCCGGCGCACGGGCCCGACTTGCCACCATTGGGATCGGCCGCGCATATCCCTCGCGGCTTGAGCGAAGGACGAAGCGCCCCTGTCTGCCTTGGTCAAACGCAGCTTTTCGCTGGCCGGTCATCGCACCAGCGTTGCGCTGGAGCCCGAGTTCTGGGCAGCGCTGCAGCGTCTGGCCGAGGACCGGGGGCAGGCCCTGTCGGCGTTCGTGGCAATCGTTGACTCCGAACGTACGCCCGACCGGCCGTTGGCCTCGGCTCTGCGGGTGACGGCATTGCTGGCCGCAGATGCGACGCAGGCAATCGTTACGCTTGACCCAGCCGACACACCAGGCGAACCCAGCGACACCGGGGCCGCTTGAACCGTCATGGCTGCCGGCGGCCGGCGGAGCCGCTTGTAGTGGCGCTGGCCCGCCACCAGGCGAACCCGGCAAACGCGGCATACAGCGTGACCAGGCCGTATGCCATCCCGCGCCAGTCGGCAAACCATATCGCGTCGAAAAGCCAGTGCGCCAGGACGGCAGCTATCCAGGCCGGGATGAGGTATCGCCGGTCGGGCATACGGCCGAGCGGTGCGGCTATGGCGGCCACGATTGCGGCGAGTGCCACGTGCACCGGCAGGCCGACCATCAGGCGCTCGGCCAGCATCGCCCAGGGGTGCGCGGCAAACCAGATGCCGAGTGCGCCCTCGAATGCCGCGAACCCACACGCGATTCCCGTCGTCAGGACAAGCACGTCGCGGCCGGAGCGGGGCTGGGTCCAGTGCCAAAGCAGCAGAAGTGCCAGGAATCTGACGATCTCCTCCGGCACGGCCGCATAAACAAGCGCCATGGTGGCCGGTGCCTGAAACGGTCGGAACGGCAGCACCCGCAACAGAAACGGCACGGCGCCCCAGAAGATCGTCGCACACGCCGCGAGTCCCACGGCCAGGGACAGCACCTGCGTTCGGCGGCCTACATCGTGCACGGCCGCACAGAGGCCGGCGAACAGTGCAACCGGCGCCAGCATGGCTGGTATGGTTGCCAGGGATAGTCCAGCTATAGGACACCCGTTGGATCGTCGCGCGCCATGATGACATCGCGGCGGCGTGCATCATTATCGAAATCGAATGGCCGAGGCCGGCCGGCGCGCCCAGCCGCCACCATGCGGCGCCTTCGGCGTGACGCCGGCAATGCGTCAGGGTGTCCTGCGTGACCGGCGCTTCACCCCCAGCACAACCAGTGCGGTCCCCATCAGGACGATCGTTCCAGGCTCAGGCAGAATGCCCGGCACAGGCGGATCGACGCCAATCGGGGTCCCATCGTAATTGTAGGCGATGGGCCCGCTCACGCTCCCGGCATAGCTGCCGATCGTGACGTCGAGCGTGATCCCGAAAGTTGGGTTGGGGAAGCTCAGAGATACGTACAGGACCGCCGCCGGGTGGAGGAATTCCGGCGCCAGCACGGTTGGAAAGGAAATCGACGACCACATGCTGTTGATCGTGCTCGGGTCGGTGACAAGCGTCGCCGACGATGAACCGGTCGGCGTAACGGCGAACGCGCTGCTCACATAGGACCCGGGATCCAGGATCGGAATCAGTACTTGTGCCTCCACAAGAGTGTCGCCGCCCCTCTCCCCAGTGAAGTGATAGTCATAGAGGTTGACGCCGCCGTTCTGGCTCACTGACGCGTCGACATATGTAAGGGTCAAGCAGGCGACGGATACGCATGCCTGTGCCCGCGACGGCATCCCAAGAAGGATGGCTACCAGGGCTGCCATCGCAGCGGCGAAGGCGCCGACACGGCGGGTCACGTACCGCATGCCTGCTGGCATCAAGACTCGCAACATTCTTCCGGGCCCCGCGATTGCAATACTACATTATGTATGCAAATCAGGTGCCAAGGTCGGTTCTTGCATGGAATCAATAGGTTCGCACACGTCCGCCAGTCTGTGGTGTGCGATGCGTAAAGTTTTCCGACAGGTCCCGCGCGAGCCCGTGCCAAATCTGCAATGGCCCTCACGCCGGTCGATGGCGCTTACCGCTAATCAGAGTCGCTTGGGCCTTCGAAACGGGCGTCCAGCCCTGTCAGTTCAGCATCGTCTTCAGGATGTCGAGCTGCGCCCGCACTGCATCGGCCACGGCTCCCTGCGGCACAAGCTCCAGGAACTTACGGTAGCTGGCGGCGGCGGCGCTGACGCGGTGCAGCTTCTGGTTCAGCGCGCCGGATTGACGCCAGAGCTCTGCCTGATCCGGCGCGAATCGCAGCATGTCTTCGGTGCAGGTCAGGCCGCCTTCGATATCGCCGGCCTGCAGGCGGCGGGTCATGATATTGTTCTGAAGACGCAACAGAACGCGGCGCGTATTCATCGGCTGCAGCAGGCCAGGCCGCAGTTCCGCGCCGGGGCCTTCCACCCGGCGCAGCAGGGCACGCAGGTCCCCGGCGGCCATCACCTGGCCACCGTTGAACACGTCTACCGCCACCTGCTTGCGGCCGTCCGTCAGCGCAATCAGAAAGTGCGCCGGAAAGTCAACGCCGTGGCAGTCCCAGCCGGCGCACCGCGCGGTGTGAATCCACAGGATTCCGAGTGCAACCGGCAGCCCGCGGCGGCGCTCGATGACGCGGATCAGATTGGCGTTGGCGAGGTCGTCGTAGGTGTCGGTGTCGCCGCGATAGCCGAACGTGCCGGCGAGCAGTCCGGCCAGGGCGTCGGCCCGTTCCTGCAGGTCGGCGCCATCGAAGGAGGCGGCCATCGCCACGGCGTCGCGGGCGAGCAGGGAAAGGTGCTGTTCCGCCGAGGACCAGTCGGTGCCTGGCACGTCGACCTTGGCGAGTTGCAGAGCCGCCTCACCAATGTCGATCTCGGCGTCCGGCAGTTGGCCGATCGCGTCCAGGGCGCGGCGCGGGTCGGTCATGGATAATGGGAC
>JAFEFW010000194.1 GCA_018240405.1 Pseudomonadota bacterium | reverse complement strand
CGACATCCGCTGCGGCATCGTTCGGCACGGTCGCCGGGCTCCAGTTCGCGGCCGTCGTCCAGGTGCCGTTGACCGGCAAAGCCCAACTATATGTTGCCATCTTGAAGTCCTTTGAACACCTACAACCAGCGTTGCCAGACGATGCCTGACCGTTTCTCAAGGCGCAGAAGCTCATGGCCACCGGCAGAGCTGCGGCAGCGCAACAAGTTTCTACAGGATCAACAAGCTGAACCCGCAGAACGGGACGAACAGAGAATGATGCTGATGGTTAAGGCTGTGGAATCACATCCCGGTAAGATCAACCGCTCAACGCATGCGTGATCACGGCCCGGCATTATTTCAAAATTGTGAGCAAGTCCGAAGAGACACGGTAGCCAGCCGGATGTCGCAGCAACCGGCCGGCAAGGACCGCGGCGCGAAAGACCGTCCGGTCGCTCTCGATCAACGCGCTTCGGTCTTTCTGGTCAAGTGAATGGTGGGCCGGGGAGGATCTGAACCGTCCGACCTCACGCTTATCAAGCGTGTGCTCTGGCGCTGAGCTACCAGCCCGTTGCAAGATTAGAAGCCAACCACTCTGCCTCGGAAGGCACAATTCCGTTGTAGAACCAGCACAAGCACTCACAGTGCGGCGAGCCTACTGGTAGCGCGTACCAGCACCATTGTCGTTCGCAGGGTTGAGGGTAAACAAAGAAAGGACCCGTCATGTCGATCCACACGCTTGCAAAGGCAGTCTCGCACTATGGCCACGGGGCCTATCTCCTCACGGTCGCGAAGGATGGCCCGCACACCAGCAACGTGACGGTTGAGCTGAGGGGCAGCAGCATCGCCTGCAACCTGGGTGCATCCGCTGCCAAGAACATCGCACGCGAGCCCCACGTGTCGTTGTTCTGGCCGCCAACAGAGCCGGGTGGCTATGCCTTGATCGTCAACGGTACGGCGGTGAGCGAACCTTCGCCGACGGGTGCGATAATGGCAGAGATAACACTGACGAAATCAGTATTGCACCGTCCGGGCTCCAAGCCCGATGACAGCGACGGCCCGTGCGCATCCGATTGCCGCCGCCTGACCCGGTGATACATCCCGCACCAAGTGTTCCGATGTCCGCTGCTGCTGCGCTTGTGTCTCTGGATGTATTGCCGCATCGACCATCAATCCGCTGCCGCTGAAGGGCAGCCGCTGGCAACGTCACTCCTCGTCGCGATCGTGCCATCGCCACCTGGCCGCGTCGTTGGACATCATGAGGCGATAACTTAAGCTTGGGCGGACCTGAGGGATCGTGACCATGCCTGACAGCACGGCTCTATCGTTTGTTGACGCTTTGCGACTGCGTGCCGATGCCACGCTGGATGCCTGCACGCGCTGCGGAAACTGCGTAAAGGCCTGTCCGATGGTCGAGCCTGCTGGCCTCGATCCCAAGGATGCGACAGACATCGTTGATGGCGTGTTGGACCTGCTGGCTGGTGGCCCGGGCACACACGCTGCAGAGCGTTGGGCGCAGGTATGCACCAACAGCGGAAAGTGCATCCCCGCCTGCAACGACGGCGTCAATCCACGGTTCATGGTGAACATGGCGCGTATCGCCTCAAAGGCAAAGCAGGGCGACGTCGCTGTGCGACGGGCGGCCAACACCTATTTCAATACGATGAGCCGTGGCACCAGGGTGATCTCACGCCTGCAATTGCCGCCAGATGTGCTCGCCCGCATCAATCCGCCGCTACGGCCGGCCGGAGACTATGGGGCTGCACCGGACCTCGTCTTCTACACCGGCTGCAACGTCATCAAGACGCCGCACATCGCATTACTGGTGCTGGAGGTCCTGGACGCCCTGGGGGTGTCCTATGAGGTCATGGGTGGCAACGCGACCTGCTGTGGCATCCAGCAATTCAAGCAGGGCGACGCCAAGACGGCCGGTCGAGTGGGCTACAACACAATCGAGCGCCTGAGCCGCCCGGGTGCGTCGAAGGTCATCTCGTGGTGCCCGAGCTGCCAGATCCAGATTGGTGAAGTGGCTCTGCCAGCCTACCAGGAGTCGAACGGTGTGATGCCGTTCGACCTGAGCCCGATCACCGAGTTCTTCGCCGAGCGTCTGGAGGAGTTGCGGCCGCTCTTCGTCCATCCGGTTTCCAAGCGCGTCGCGCTGCAGGAACGGGCTGCACTGCCTCGCGTCATGACCGCTGTGAAGCAGGTTTTGAGTGCCATACCCGGGCTGGAAGTCATCACGCTGGACGTGCCGGTGGTCAGCACGCAGGTCACCCATCTGGCGGTCTTGCCAAAGTTCAAGGCGGAGCTGAGGGAGCGCGAGTTTCAGGCGGCCGCTGAAGCCGGCGTGACAACCTTTGCCTCGATCTTTCATGGGTGCCATCGGGAGTTGGTGCAGTTTCAGCCCGACGTTGCCTTCGAGTTGGTGAATTTCATGGAGCTCATTGGCGAGGCAATGGGGATCCACATTCCCGATCTGTACAAGCGCCTTAGCATGATGCGCGATATCGACGCGATCGTCGCCGACACCGCCGATCTGATTGCAACCCACGGCCTGGACCTGGAGACGGTGCGGGATGTGGTCGCCAGGGACATGCTGAGCTAGCTCGCCAGCCGTTTCTGGTTCTATATCGATCTAGTGCGTGTCTGAGATCGGCCACGAGATCCGCCTCATTCTCGAGCCCGACCGAAAGCCGTATCAGGCTATCGCTGATTCCGGCAAAAGACCGTGCATCCGCGCTCATGCTTGCGTGGGTCGTTGTGGCGGCATGAGAGACACAGCGATCATTTGATCAACGCGATGATCTCATCCAACCGCTTATCCTCCGCGGTCGCCAGCCACTCGAACAGCACCATCTCCGTCGTCACGATGTCTGCGCCGTGTTGGGCCATGCGCTGAATGGCGGCTTCCTTGCTTTCGGATCGGCGAGACCCGACAGCGTCCCGCACGAGAAAGACCCGGCGCTTTGCCTGCATCAATCCCAGCACTGTCTGTAGGACGCAGACATGGGCCTCACATCCTGCCACCACGAGGTCGCAACGGTCTGGAAGTCGCTTCTGAAAATCCGGCGAGAGGCAGGCATCGAATGTCATCTTATGGGCGACGGACGATGCGTCCGGCTCCAGCTCACCCAAAGTACCACCGAGCCCGTCTGCATTTTCCTCTGTGAACAAAATCGGGATCGTGAACATGCGCGCTGCCAGCAGCAAGCGGCGGGCATTAGCGATAACGGCGGTACCGCCATCGATTGCCGGCATCAACCGCGACTGAAAATCGATCAGCAGCAGTGCTGCGGTCTGACGATCAGTGAGAGGCATGTTCTTTGTCCTTGATGCCTGGCGGCCGCCAGGTGGATGCACTGTGTTCCTAAGCAGCTGATTGCGCGCGTTCCCGCAGACTTGCGACTTCCTTGCGAAGCGCACGTGTCTCCTCAAATTGTTCGGTGACATCGCGCATAACCGCCGCGATCCCGGCCATTGAGCCATGGTCGTCCTTGAAAGGGACGATCGTGAATGCGACAGAGATGCGCCGGCCGTCCTTGCGAATGGCCGGGACCGACAACGTCTGGCCATCACCGTAGCGGGTTTGGCCGGTGCGCATGGTTTCATGATAACCAGCCCAGTGCCTCGCACGCAGCCCTTCGGGGGTAATCAGATCAAGGCTCTGTCCAATGGCTTCCGCCGGGGTGTGGCCAAACATCCTGGCCGCACCGCCGTTCCAGTATTGAATAATACCATCGCGGTCAGAATAGATGACGGCGTCAGGCATGTTCGTGATCAGCGCTTCCGCGAAATTGGCGTCCATCACGACTTCTCCGTCAGGATCAGATTCATCGGAATATCGTACGGCTGAGGGTGGATCGTCTCCAGCGCCCCCGATGCGTAGCCAACCCCGATCACAAATGGGCTGTCGCCACGAGCAGCAAGCGTGCGGTCAAAATAGCCCCCGCCATTGCCAAGCCTATACCGATCGCGGTCGAAGCCGAGCAGCGGGGCGATCATCAGATCGGGTGTCACGACATCGCGCCGCACCGGAACCTGGATGCCCCAAACGCCGGAGCGTGTCGCGTCTCCAGGGGCCCAGCGCCAGTATTCGAGGGGTTGTCCGCGCGCCACGACCACCGGCAGACAAAATCGCAAAGTCTGTGCCCGCGCGCGTGCCCATGACAGCAGACCGGGCTCGTATTTGATTGGCCAATAGAGCCCGACCAGCGCCGGCCGTTGGCTCGCACAATGATCATCCAGTGCGGCAGCGATCTTTCGCGCGGCTTCGCGGCGTTGCTCGACGGTCATAGCCTGTCGTGCGGCATAAAGCCGCAGACGGATTTCCCGGCGCCAAGCCGCCACGTCGATCATGCCACCTCCAACAGGCGGGCAACGGCAGGTGACGAGACGAGATCGGCGATCGTATAGCGGTCAAGAACCGCCAGGAACGCCGCCGTAGCTTCTTTGAGCGCTGTCTGCAGCACGCAAGCCGGTGCGATGAGACAGGCGCCACCTTCAAGGCAGACCACCAGCGCCAGGTCTTCGGTTCGTCGGACCACTGTCCCGACATTGATCGCCTCAGGCGCTCTTGCCAGCCGGATCCCGCCGCCGCGACCGCGAATGGTCTCGATATCGCCAGCAACACCCAACTGGTGGATCACCTTGTTCAGGTGCGCTTCCGATATTCCGTAGAGGTGCGCGATCTCCGCGATCGTCGATTGGCGTTTGACGGCGAGGACGATCAAAGTCCGCAGCGAATAGTCGCTGAAGGTCGTCAGCCTCATGCGGCAGACTTTCGCGCCAAGCCTTCGGGTGGGTCGCCAAGCCGGTGAAACAGGGCGAGCTGCAGACTGGAAGCGATGCGCTGTGCCTTTGTGATGAACTCTGACGCTGGCCCGGCCTCGAACAGCTCAGACGCCGTGAGGGTGAACAACGCCAGCCATTCCGCGAACAGGGATCGCTCAATCCCCTCGACAGCGCGATGTACCGCGACCGGGTTGCCGGAATATCGGCCGGAGGAGAGCATCACCGAGGACCAGAAACGCTGCATCGTGGCGAGATGTTCAGGCCACTCGTTATCGGCGATCGCCGCCTCGAAGACTGGCCCCAGAGTGGGATGACGGCGCACCCGACCGTAGAAGGCGTCTATGAGAATCGCGATGGTGTCTTCCGTGACCGTCTCGAAGCGGTTCTGCGTCATGGCAGCGCCTATAAGGTATATTCCAGATATCTCTTATAGAGAACTGAATGATGCCGCTCAAGGGGCCCGAGGGCCGAGGTCGCAAGGCCGCTGCTGCACAAGGATGTCGCTGCTGCACAAGGATCGCGCAACGCCACAGACGACCTACGATGTCACTGTGTCGTCCATTTTCCCTATAAAGATGGATTTCAGATATTGCTTTATGAAGGTGTGTTTGTAGCATCCGCTTTCGGGATCATGCTGCGTCCGGGCGATTATGCGCCTGCTGCCAGCGGACGGCGGCTGAAGGAGGTTCTTGTGGTCATCATTGAGACCGCGTTGACGCGCCTGTTCGGTATCGAGCATCCGATATTGCTTGCGCCGATGGGCTCCGCGGCCGGAGGTCGTCTTGCTGCCGCCGTCACCAATGCCGGCGGCCTGGGCCTCGTGGGATCGGGATATGCTGACGCCAACGCCATCCGGAGAGAGCTGGCAGAAGCTGGCAACGCACGCGTCGGAATTGGTTTCATTCTGTGGGCGCTGGAGACGAATCCGGCCGCGCTGGACGTCGCGCTCGAGGCGAAGCCAGCCGCTGTGATGCTGTCGTTCGGTGATCCGACCCCATTCACTGGCCGCATTCGCGAGGCCGGCTGCAAGATCATTTGCCAGGTGCAGACGCTGGCGCAGGCTAAGGAAGCCGCTGCAGCAGGAGCTGATGTCATCATTGCTCAAGGCCGTGACGCTGGAGGTCATTCGGCGACAATACGGGGCACGATGGGGCTCGTGCCGGCCATCGTGGACGCCGTTGCTCCTATACCCGTTGTCGCGGCGGGTGGCATCGCCGACGGTCGCGGACTGGCTGCTTCGCTTGCCCCTCGGCGCCGCGGGCGTCTTGATGGGCACCCGCTTCACGGCGTCACGCGAATCCCTTTGGGATCAGGCGATGAAAGACGCGACATTGGCCGCAGGTGGCGATCAAACCGAACAAACGCGCGTGTTCGACATTGTTCGCGGGGCGCCGTGGCCGGCAATCTATCCCGGACGGGCTCTGAAAAACACGTTTTCGGCACGTTGGAATGGCCGCGAGGATGCCCTCTCGGCCGAGCAGAAGCAGCAGGAAGAAATCTACCTCAAGACAGCCCCTGACGACTTCGGCACACGGGTAGTCTGGGCCGGTGAGAGTGTCGACCTGATCAAGGATAGTCCGGCAGCGTCTGAGATTATCGAGCGAGTTGTCGCTCAGGCCGCCGAGATCCTGGCGCAAGGAGCCAAGCTGGTCCGCAACACGCCCCGGACTGTCTGAATACCGACACATACCGGAGGATTGTCCGTAGCCGACGAACGTTGGACTGATGCCTCGTACGCTGATGCCGGCATTATGCGTCAGGCGCTGTCGATGAGTGCATGTCAGCAGGACATGCGATCATGGTCGGACCAGTTTCGGCCACGCCGCATTGTTCTTTCTCGTCCCGACACGAGCAGTCTAGTGCCATAGTTCGATGTTTTATCGGACGCGTAATTAGAAGGGCGGGGCCAGCCATAGCCCTCCGAAGAGCGTGAGGTATCCAACGCTGCGGCGCACCTCCGCCGGGGTCTGTCACGGCCGCATGCTGTCACCTCATACCATCGGCCCTATGCATTGACCGTTTTTGCCCAGTCGCGCTCGGTGATGGAACGCAGCCGAGACG
>JAFEFW010000193.1 GCA_018240405.1 Pseudomonadota bacterium | reverse complement strand
TCGCCCAGCGCGCGCCCAAGGCCCAGCATGATGCCGCCGACGACCGAGACGCGCGTGTAGGGGATGACGATGGAGCGCATCACCTCCCAGGTGGTGCAGCCGACCCCGTAGGCGGATTCCTTATAGACCGCGGGCACCGTTTCAAAAACGTCACGCATGGTGGCGGCAATGAACGGGATGATCATGACGGCGAGGATGAAGGCGGCGGTCAGGATGCCGGTGCCGAAGGGCGGGCCGGCGAACAGGAAGCCGATCACCGGCCACTCGCCCAGACTGTCGATCAGCGTTGGCTGGATGTATTCCGCCATGAGCGGAACGACGACGAAGAAGCCCCACATGCCAAAGATGATCGAAGGCACGGCTGCCAGCAGTTCCACCGCCGTACTGACCGGTCGCCTGAGCCAGGCCGGCGCCATTTCGGTCAGGTAGAAGGCAATACCGAACGCCAGCGGCACCGCCATGAGCAGCGCCAGCACCGAGGTGACGATGGTGCCGAAGATCGGCACCGCGGCGCCGTAGACGTCCTGCACAGGATCCCAGTCGTCGGAAATCAGGAAGCCAAGGCCGAAGGTGCTGAAGGCTTTGAAGCCACCTTCGAACAGCACGACGATGATGGCGCCGAGCAGGATCAGCACGAAAGCGCCGGCGAAGCGGTTCACCAGGGCGAAGATCGTATCGCCCAGGTTGTTGCCTCGGTTCGAAGACGCTTCAGGTGCTGCGGTGATGGCAGGCTGCAAGGTCAGGTCCTTGTCTGGCGCAGTAGGATGTTATTATCTCGTCACGGTCGGCGGCGGCCGGCCATCCACGCCTTGGGCTGGTTCGGCCCGCTTTCGACTGCGCCGTTGAAGCATAAGGCGTGGATGGCGGGCCTTCGCCCGCCATGACGAGGGAGAGCGTGCGATGTCCCCGCGCCTCTGCATGCACCATTACCAGAGCACGATATCGCATTGGCGGTGGCCGCGGCTGCGCTCAGAAGATCGGCTTGCCATCCGGTCCCATGATCGCGGTGTGCCAGGCAGACCGCACGGCGCTCTTCACCGAGTCCGGCAGATGCACATACTCCAGCCCCGTTGCGGCAGCGTCGCCGTTCTTGTAGGCCCAGTCGAAGAACTTCATCACCGTCGCCGATTTGGCAGGGTCTTTCGGATCCTTCGGCAGCAGGATGAATGTTGCCGAAACGATCGGCCAGCTCTTGTCGCCGGCCTGGTCGATCAGGTTGACTGCGAAGTTCGGTGCATTCGTCCAATCCGCGTTGGCGGCGGCAGCCTCGAACGACTCCATGGTCGGCGAAACGAACTTGCCGGCCTTATTGCGCAACTGCACGGTCACCAGCTTGTTCTGGCTGGCGTAGGAATATTCGACGTAACCGATGGCGCCGCGGGTGTTGCCCACGGTGGCGGCGACGCCGTCATTGCCCTTGGCGCCGGCGCCCGCTGGCCATTTCACGCTGGTGGCGGCGCCGACCTTGCTCTTCCACTCCGGGCTCACCGCCGAGAGGTAGGAGGCATAGACAAAGGTCGTGCCCGACCCGTCAGCGCGGTAGACCGGGGCGATCGCCAGGTTGGGCAGCGTGGCGCCGCTGTTTGCTTCCGCGATGCGCGGATCGTTCCATTTTGCGATCTTGCCGGCGTAGATATCGGCCAGCAGCTCGCCGGGCAGCTTCAGCTGGTTCGCCGCGACACCCGGGATGTTCACGATCACCACGACCGATCCCATGACGGTCGGGAACTGCAGCAGCTTGCCAGTATCCAACTTGGCCGGGTCCATCGGCGCATCCGAGGCGCCGAAATCGACCGTCCGCTGCAGGATCTGGTTCTGACCACCGCCTGAGCCGATGGCCTGGTAGTTCAGCTCAACGCCGATGGCCGCCTTCGCCTGCTCACCCCATTTCGTATAGAGCGGAGCCGGGAATGTGGCGCCCGCGCCGGTGATAGGCTGCGCCTGTGCCGGACCGGAAAGGGCGGGCATGGCGAGTGCGGCCAGTCCAACGGCAAACGCCGTGACGGCGAATTTCATCCTGTATCCTCCTGGTAACGCTGCGCCGAAGCGCGGGCGGACCCTAGGCAGCAGCGATGGCAGCCGGATTGCAGTTTTATGAAGCTTCGATGACAGTCGTCGCCGACAAGTCGGGATGTTGTCCGCAAGTCACGGCGCCGCAACCGGTGGATGCGACCGCAGGGCAGTGCGACACGCAGACGGCGATGCGGCCTGATCTTGTAGCGACCGCCGCCCTGGCCGATCATGGCTGCATGTCGATTCCCGTTCAGGTCCGCCGTCTGCCGCATGCCCAGGGGCTGCCACTGCCGGCGTATGCGACGGCCGGCGCCGCCGGAATGGATTTGCTGGCCGCGGTTGATGCGCCGGTGTCGATCGCGTCGGGCCAGCGGGCGCTGATTCCGACCGGCCTGACCATCGCGCTGCCGCCCGGCTACGAATTGCAGATTCGCCCGCGCTCCGGCCTGGCGCTGCGGCACGGTATCACGCTGCCGAACACGCCCGGCACGATCGATGAGGATTACCGCGGCGAAATCCAGATCATTGTCCTGAACACCGGGGCGGAACCGTTCACCGTTGAACGCGGTGCGCGGATTGCCCAGGCCGTGCTGGCACCGGTCGTGCGGGCGGCCTGGGTGGAGGTCGAGACATTGGACAGCACCGCGCGTGACACCGGCGGCTTCGGCAGCACCGGAATACGCACCGCCTGACCCCCACCCTCGCTTGCTCGCGGGGATGTGACCATGTAACCAATGCACTGTCGTAGCAGTTGCTGTATGGAAAGGACATCGCTGTCCCGCGCCGCGTGCGCCCATGCAGGAGGCCCTAGCCGATGTCGTCCTCCGCCGCACACGTCTATCCGGCGGCCGCCATCGACAGAGCGGTTGTGGCCGAAACTGTTGTTGCTCTGCCCTGCCTGGAACCCGATCCACCAGGGTCCCCGGCGCGGGCCATCGGATTTGCGGCCCTGCTGTCGGTGCCCTTCTGGGGCCTGCTGGCATTCGTCTTCTACCTGCTGACCTGATCGGGGTCGGATAGCGCCACCCCATAGAATGGTTGACCGGGCAGGTGAGGCGGGTCATCTGCCCCCATGCGTCTGCTGCTGCTTGCCGCCGCGAGTCTCCTGCTGTGCCTGAACCATGCGGCGGCGCAGGGGCGGGACCGCTACTTCGTCACCAGCGACGGCGTGCGCCTGCACTATCTGGAGGCCGGGCCGCCGACGGCACACACGCTGGTCTTCATCCCCGGCTGGACGATGCCCGCCTGGATCTGGGTGGCGCAAATCCAGTCCTTCTCCAACCGCTACCACGTCGTGGCCTTCGATCCGCGGGGTCAAGGCGATTCGGGAATCCCGGCCGCGGGGTATGAGCCGGTCCGCCGTGGCCAGGACATCAACGAACTGCTGATGCAGCTTGGCGGCCGCCCCGTCGTGGTGATCGCCTGGTCGCTCGGCGTGCTGGATACGCTCGCCTCGATTCATACCGGCGGCGACCGCATGCTGGCGGGGCTGGTGCTGGTGGACAATTCCGTCGGCGAGGAGCCACCGCCGGTGGCGCGGCCGGTGCCAAAGCGAAGGGGTCCGCCACCGCCGCGGGACGTGGCGATGAAGCAATTCGTCAAGGCGATGTTCCAGCGCCCGCAACCCGAGTTCTTCCTGAACCGCCTGACTGAAACCTGCCTCCGTACGCCTGAGTATGCGAGCAAGGCGCTGCTGGCCTATCCGGTGCCGCGCAGCTACTGGCGGGAAGCGGTTTACGCCACCCAAGTGCCGGTGCTCTACATGGTGCGCCCGCGCTGGCTGGAACAGGGGCAGAACCTTTTGCGCAACCGCCCCAACACAGAGCTGGATGTCTTTGATAACGTCGGTCATGCGCTGTTCATCGACGATGCCGCGCGGTTCGACCGCGACGTCGACAGTTTCCTGAGGCGCCGGGTCTGGCCATGAACCTGATCGCGCTGTTCCTCGTCTCGATGGCCGCGGTGGCCTACGAGACGGCGCTGACCCGCTACTTCGCCGTCGCCAAGTGGTCGGAGTATGGCTACTGGGTCATCTCCATTGTCATGGTGGGCTTCGCACTGTCCGGCGTGGTGCTGGCGCTGTGGCGGGATGCGTTTGCCAGCCGGGCGCGGGGGTTGATGGCGGCGCTGCCGGCGCTGCTGGTCGTCAGTGCCGCCGCCGGCTACTGGTTCACCACGACCAATCCGTTCAATCCGCTGCAGTTGCAGAACCCTGCAACCTGGCAGCCACAGGTCTGGAACATCGCCGGCTACTACCTGGCGCTGCTGCCATTCTTCTTCCTGGCCGGCCTGTTCATCAGCCTGAGCTTCGTCCGCTACAGCGACCGCATCGGCCTGGTCTATGCCTTTGACCTGACCGGCGCCGGCGTCGGCGCGGCGGCGATCCTGGGGGCGATGTACCTGGTGCACGCGTTCCAACTGGTGCCGCTGCTGCTGGTGCCGCTGGCGGTGTCGGCGGTGTTCTCGGGGGACATCTACCGTACCAAGGCGGTCGCGGCGGCGCTGGTCGCGCTGGTGCTGTCCGGTGGCGTGCTGCTGTGGAACGACCAGGCGGCGTTCAACGACTTCAAGTCGATCTACGCCCCGCTGCACACGCCGGACGCCAAGATCGTTGCGACAGTCACCTCGCCGCGCGGCGACTACGACCTGCTGGACGACTTCACCGAACGCGTCGACACCGACATCTCCAACAATGCCGGCATGCTCGGCGTCGAGGGCCCGCCGCGGTCCTTCGGCCTGTATCGCGACGGCAACCGCATTGCCGCGCTGCCGATGCCGGGGGCGCTGGACACCAAGTATGGCGACGCCGCACTGGACGCGCTGCCGTACAAGCTGATCCCGAACGCGAAGGTGCTGCTGGCCGGTGCCTCGGGCGGCTTTCGCATCGCCGAAATCCGCCGCCTCGGCGCGGCCGAAATCCAGGTGCAGGAACCGGAAGCGGCCTTGTTCCACGCGCTGCGCCACGGCCTGGGTCCGTCGCCCGCCGCCAACCTGCCGCCGCAGGTGCGCATCGATGCCGCCGGACCGGTGGCAAATGCCGGCACCGGCCGCTGGAACATCGTCGACATCTCGGCCGACTTCCTCGACGCCGCTGAGGTCAACGCCACCGCCTTCACGCAGGAGGCGATCGCCGGCTACCTGCGCAGCCTCGCGCCCGGCGGCATGGTGTCGATCCCGGTCTCGATCCGCGACTTCCCGGTCTACGCGCTGCGCATGCTGGCGACGGTCCGGGCGGCGCTGCTGTCGGCCGGCGTGTCCGACCCGGCGGCGCATGTCGTCGCCTACCGTTCGGCCTGGAGTGTCCGCATCCTGATTTCCCGTGACGCCTGGAGCGCGGCGCGCCTGACGGACATTCGCCAGTTTGCCGACGAGCGGTCGTTCGACATGGTCTGGTATCCCGGCATGGACGTCGCCGCGTCGAAGGCCAACATCTACAACGACCTGCCGGCGGTCTCCTTCGAGAAGGGGCAGGTCGAGTCCGACGGACCCGACGACGCCATCGCCAATGAGGCCGAGGCGGTGCTGTCCGGCAAGCCAAGCCAGTCGTCGGCCGAGTTCAACCTGTCGCCGATCACGCTGGATCAGCCGTTCTATTATAATGTGCTGCGCCTCGACCGCCTGGGCACGATCCTGAAGCGGCTGGAAATCCTGCCGCAGGCCGAAGTCAGTGCGCTGGTGAATCTGGCGGTGCTGGCGCAGGCGGTGGTGATCGCTGTGCTGGTGCTGCTGGTGCCGCTGGCTGCGCCGGGCCGGGTGCGCGCGACGGAGTCCGGCCTGCTGCGGGCGGTGGTGTATTTCCCGATGCTGGCGCTCGGGTTTCTGTTCATCGAAATCTACCTGATCGAGAAAGCCAGTTTCTGGCTGAGCGACCGCACCAGCGGGTTTGCGCTGGTGCTGACGGGGATGCTGATCTTCTCCGGCCTGGGCAGCCTGCTCAGCCCCCGATTCTACGCCGCGCCCCGCCGCGGCATCATTCTGGCAACCGGCGTGGTCATCGCCTGGTGCCTGCTGGCAGTGGCGTTTGAGCCGCGGATCGTTTTGGGGACGTTGGATTGGTCTTACGCCGTCCGCGTCGCGCTGCTGATGCTGATCATTGCGCCGGTGTCACTTGCCCTGGGGATGCCGTTTCCGTTAGGCCTGAGCCGGGCGGGAACGGGCGGGTTCCTGCCCTGGGCCTGGGGGCTGAACGGCGCATTTTCTGTGGTGGCCACGCCACTGGCCAACATTATTGCCCGCGAAGCCGGCCTGAACTGGGTTCTCTTATTGTCCGCCATCCTATATGCCGTGGCCGCTGTTACATTCCCGACGTTGAGGACGCGCTCCGCTTGGTAACGAACTCCCACATGATGACCCGCCGCGGACTGATGTCGGCCGCGGCGGTGGCTACCGTGGCGCCCTCGATGGGCCGGTTCGGGGCGAGCAGCGCGGCCTCGTCCTGGAACCGGGCCGCGTTTGAGAAGGCGATGGCCGAGTCGGGGCGCCCCTGCACGCTGACCGACACGCAGTTCGACGCGATCCAGAAGCGCAAGCCGGCCGCGATGAAGATGATCGAGTCGTATCTGAAGGAGCGTCTGGGTTCCGCCGATCCGGCGGTACTGAAAGCCTTCGCCGAGGTGCCGCGCGAATACTACCATTACGACTATCCGAGCCACCGGGCGCTGCCGGGCGAGGCGTACGAGGATACGCCGAAGCCCTGGGCGATCGGCTACGGGTCCGCGTTGTCCGACTATCTCGGACAGGCCTACATGACGCAGGTCTGCAAGCCGGCGGCGGGCGAGGTGTCGCTGGAGATCGGCACCGGCAGCGGGTTCCAGAGCAGCCTGCTGTC
>JAFEFW010000192.1 GCA_018240405.1 Pseudomonadota bacterium | reverse complement strand
CGGTTCTCCGCCTCCTTGCGCCCGACCACCGCCAGCACCGGCACGTGCGCCAGGCTGTGCTCGCGCACCTTGGCGTTGATCTTCTGGTTCGACAGATCGGTGTCGACGTGCATCCCGGCGCGCGCGAACGCCGCTGCCGCCTCCTTTGCGTAATCGTCGGCGTCGGACACGATCGTCGCCACCACCACCTGGATCGGGGCGAGCCAGAGCGGGAAGCGGCCGGCATACTGCTCAATCAGGATACCCAGGAACCGCTCGAAGCTGCCCAGGATCGCGCGATGCAGCATGATCGGACGGTGGCGGGCGCCGTCCTCACCGACATACTCCGCATCCAGACGCTCCGGCAGGTTGGGATCGACCTGCAGCGTGCCGCACTGCCAGTCGCGACCGATGGCGTCGCGCAGCACAAATTCCAGCTTCGGGCCATAGAACGCGCCTTCGCCAGGGTTCAGCTCGAACTCCACGCCGGCGATGCGGCAGGCTTCGCGCAACGCCTCCTCGGTCTGGTCCCACAACTCGTCGCTGCCGATGCGCGCCTCGGGCCGGTCCGAGAACTTGATGCGGAACTCGGGGAAGCCAAAGTCGCGGTAAATCGACGACAGCAGGTCAACGAAACAGGCGGTTTCGGGGGCGATCTGCTCCGGCGTGACAAAGATATGCGCATCGTCCTGAGTGAAGGCCCGCACCCGCATGATACCGTGCAGGGCCCCGGACGGCTCATAGCGGTGGCACGAGCCGAACTCCGCCATACGCAGCGGCAGTTCGCGGTAGCTGCGAATCCCCTGGCGGAAGATCTGGATGTGGCACGGGCAGTTCATCGGTTTCAGGGCGAGGAACTTATCCTCCTCCTCGACCTGGGCGATGAACATGTTCTGCCGGTAATTATCCCAGTGCCCGGACTTCTCCCACAGCGAGCGGTCTACCAGCTGCGGGGTCTTCACCTCCTGATATCCGGCGGCGTCCAGGCGCCGGCGCATGTACGCCTCAACCGTGCGGTACAGCCGCCAGCCCTTCGGGTGCCAGAAGATCGAGCCGACCGCTTCCTCCTGGATATGGAACAGGTCCATCTCCTTGCCGATCTTGCGGTGGTCGCGGCGTTCGGCTTCCTCAAGCTGGTGCAGGTAGCCATCCAGCTCCTTCTGGTCGCGCCAGGCAGTGCCGTAGATGCGGCTCAGCATGGCGTTGCGGTGATCGCCGCGCCAATACGCGCCTGCCACCTTCATCAGCTTGAAGGCGGGGCCGATGTCGGCGGTCGTGCGCATATGCGGACCGCGGCACAAATCCACCCAGTCGCCCTGCGAGTACAAACTGATCGTCTCAGTCACCGGCAGGTCCTGGATCAATTGAGCCTTGTATTTCTCGCCCTTGCCGTTGAAGAAGGCGATCGCCTCCTCACGGTCCATCACGCTGCGCACGAACGGCGCGCCGCGCTTGACGATCTCATGCATCTTGGCTTCGATCGCCGGGAAATCGTCCGGGGTGAACGGTTCGTTGCGGGCGAAATCGTAGTAGAAGCCGTTTTCGATGGCCGGACCGATCGTGACCTGGGTGCCGGGAAACAACGCCTGCACCGCCTCGGCGAGCACATGCGCGGCGTCGTGCCGGATCAGCTCCAGCACCTCAGGGTCGCGCCTGGTGATGAACACCACGGCCGCGTCGTTCTGGATCGGGGTGGCGAGGTCAACCAGCTTGCCGTCCAGCTTCATCGCCAGGGCGGCACGGGCGAGGCCGGGGCCGATCGCAGTGGCCACGTCCGTGCCCGTGACCGGCGCGTCGAACTGGCGCACGGAACCGTCGGGCAGGGAAATGGCAGGCATGTCGGCTATCGTCCTGTCTGGTTAAGGGGAACGCGCTGTCTAGGGCGAATGCCTTGGCCGCTGCAACCCCGCGTTCCGCAACCCTGAGTTCCGCTCCGTAGCGTGTCGTTGACCAACGGGAACGGCCGCAGATACCGTGCCGCCGCCGATTTCAACGGGATTGCCGCATCCGATGACCGTCCTCCTTATCATCCTCGCCATCGCCGTGCTGATAGGCGTCTGGGCCTTGATCACATACAACGGTCTGGTGCGGCAGAAGAACATTGTCGCAGAAGCGTGGAGCGGCATCGACGCGCAGTTGAAGCGCCGGTCAGATCTGATCCCGAACCTGGTGGAGACGGTTAAGGGCTACGCCACACATGAACGTACGACCCTGGACGAACTGACCCGCCTGCGCACCACCGGCCATACCCAGGCCGACGCCGCAGCCAGGGCGCAGACGGAACAGGCAATGTCGGCCGCCATCGGCCGGTTGATGGCCGTCGCCGAGGCGTACCCGGACCTGAAGGCCAGCGCAAATTTTCAGCAGTTGCAGCAGGACCTGTCGGAGATCGAAGACCAGATCCAACTGGCTCGGCGCTACTACAATGGCGCCGTCCGCAACTTCAATGTGACGATCGAGCAGATCCCCTCGAACTTTATTGCTTCGGCCGGTGGCTTCAAGCCCGCCACGTTCTTCGAGCTTGAGAACACGGCGGATCGTGCCGTGCCGAAGGTCTCGTTCGGCTGATGCTGCGCGTCGTCCTATCAGCGGCATTACTGCTGCTGTCGCTGTCCGCGCCGGCAGTGGCCCTGGAGCGGATCACCGATTTCGTCAGTGAGGTCCGGGTCGCCCCGAACGGCCTGCTGACAGTGCGCGAAACGATCTCGGTCTGGGTTGAACGCAGCCGTATCCGTCACGGCATTTTCCGCGACTTTCCCACCACCTATACCGACCGCTTCGGCCGGCGCGTGCGCGTTGGTTTCCGGGTCGAATCCGTGCAGCTTGATGGCCATGACGAGCCGTACGAGGTCAGCGCGATCGACAGTGGCAAGCGGGTCAAGATCGGCCGGGCCGACACGCTGGTCGAATATGGGCAGCATCGCTACACCCTGACCTACACGACCGACCGCCAGGTTCGGTATTTTGACGACTATGATGAGGTCTACTGGAACGCCACCGGTAATGAGTGGGTGTTCCCGATCGAGCGTGCCGCCGCCGTCGTCGACCTGCCAAGAGGCGCGCGCATCCTGCAGTCTGCGGGCTACACCGGTGCGCTGGGGTCGACTGCCCGCGATGTCCGGATCACCCGTCTCTCCGACACGCAGATCCGGTTCGATACCACGCGTCCGCTGGGTGTACGTGAAGGCCTGACCGTCGCGGTCGGCTTCACCAAGGGGGCCGTGGCGCCGCCATCCTCGGCCTTCAAGGTGTTCGGCTTCATCCGCGACAACGCCAGCAGCCTGGCGGCCGCCGCCGGCTTCGTCGTCGCCCTGGGATACTACCTCATCGCCTGGGTGCGCATCGGCCGTGATCCGGAGCGCGGCGTGATCATCCCGTTGTTTTCCGCTCCAGCCGATCTGTCTCCCGCGGCCGTGCGCTACGTCAGTCAGATGGGGTACGATAACAAGGCCTTCGCCGCGGCGCTGGTGGATATGGCGGTGAAGGGCTTCCTGACCATCAGCGAGTCCGGCGGAACCTTTACGCTGACGCGTACCACCCACGCGGACGCCAGGGCTCGGCTGTCTGGCGATGAGCGTGCCTTGATCGACAAGCTGTCGCTGATGCCGGGCAGCAGTATTGAGCTGAAGCAGTCCAACCGCCGGGCAGTCCAGGCCTCTATCAGCGCCTTCCAGGCCTGGCTGATCCAAAGCGCCGGCCGCCCATATTTTCGCACCAACCGGATCTGGGCCTATGGCGGCGTTGTGATCGCCGCTGCCGCCGGCATTGTCAGTGCGGCGCTGTGCGATCACCCGGAGGCCGGCGGATCGCTGATTGCTCTGGCCATCTGGACCTTCGTTATCGGCGTGCTGCTGCAGGCAAGCTGGACGCAGTGGCGTCAGGTGCTGCGGCCAGCCAGTATGCGCTTCTGGACCCTGGTCCGGGCGATCGGCGCCACAGTGCTGGCGGTTGGCGTGGCAGTGCTGGGCGCAGCCAATCATTTTGTTGCCACCGCCATCCTGGGCTGGCCTGCCTCCATTGCGTTGGTCGGCGCCGGTGCCTTGGCCTTCCTGTTCCGCCACCTGCTGACCGCGCCGACGCCCGCCGGCGCCAAGGTGCTGGACCAGATCGAAGGGCTCCGCATGTTCCTGGAAGTCGCCGAGCGCGACCGCCTGGAGGCGCTGCACCCGCCGGATGTGACGCCCGAAGTCTTTGAACGCTTCCTGCCCTATGCGATGGCGCTGGACTGCGAGACGGCGTGGGCACGCAAATTCGAAGCTGAGTCGGCGGCAGCCGGCCGGCCCATTGAGGACGCCGATTCCTACAGCCCAAGCTGGTATTCCGGCTCCTCGCGGTGGAGTGGCGTCCATTCCTTCACTGATGATCTCGGGCCGTCACTGGCCTCTGCCACCGCGTCTGCGTCGGCATCGCCGTCCTCTTCTTCCTCCGGCAGCGGCGGCGGTGGCTCATCGGGCGGCGGTGGCGGCGGCGGTGGCGGTGGCGGCTGGTAGAGCACGGCTCCGGTAGCCTCCGACGCACTCGCCTGACTGCAAGGGTGGCGTCCGCTGACGGGAGCGCCTGTCAGTCAGCCGACCGGTCCGAGTTCGCGTCCATCATCGCGGCGGCGTCACCAGGGCGGTGAGGTGCTGCGCCAGCAGCTCGCATTGCCGCCGTATGTCCGGCACCGCCGTCATCTCCCAGAAGACAGCGCGCGTCAGCGGGCCGACGGCAAAGACCCGGCGTGACAGCGATCCGTCCGCGCCGCGTACTGCGCCGCTCGGAGCAACGTCGAGCGCCATGCCGAGGGGATCGGGGCGTACCATGCCGTTGCGGAACAAGGCAAGCAGCAGCGGATCGGTCAATCGGCCACACTCGATGCCAGGACCGGTGCAATTGATGACCCGCGCCGCCGCCAAGGTTACGGCAGTGTGTCCGCGCCGTGGCTGGATGGTGACCGTGGCTCGATCCCCGGCATCGCCAAAGCTTTGCAGGCGGCCGGCCTGAACTTGCAGCTGACCACTGGCCCGCGCCGCATCGATGCGAGCGGCGACCGGGCCCGCCACGCGGTGGCGATGAATGTCCCACCACGGCCGAGCATGGCGCAGAAAGCGCCTCTGTTCGGGTATCGACAGTGCCTGCCACAGATCGGCGGTAAAGGGCCGCAAGGCGTCGACCACCGCTCGCCAGTCACTGCCGTTCGCCTCCGCTGCCTTGGCCTGTGCGCGCAGGAAGCGGACGAGGGCCGCCAGCCGTGTCGGATACGGGGCCGAACCTGCCGCCAGCGGCGCGGCTGGCTTATGCCGGTGTGGCAACAGGCCGCGACGTGACACAGCCTGGATCGGACCGGTGTGCCCCTGGTCAAGCAGCGCAATGACGGTGTCGATCATGGTCAGGCCTGTGCCCATCAGCAGCACCGGGGCGGCCGGATCGAGGTTGGTCAGCGCATCCGGCGCCCAGGGGTCATGGCGGTAGAATGGCGTTTCAAAAAAGCTGCCGTCGCCGATCGGCAGCGGGCAGGGCGGCAGATTGCCGGTGGCCAGGACAACAAGATCCGCCTCAAATGGCTCACCCTGGGCGCAGGTCAGCCGCACTGCCCGCTCCGCCTGATCCATGTCGACGACGCTGTTGCGCATCAGCAGCAGGCGCCCCCGGTACACCGGGTCCTGGAGCGTCGCCTGCAGAAGCGAGCGGACATACGCGCCATACACCCCACGCGGGGCAAACGTGCCGGCAGTGGCCTCGATGCCAGGTTGCTGCTGGAGCCAATGCAGGAAATCGGCCGGCCTGTCGGGAAAGGCGCTCATTTTCCCCGCCGGGACGTTCAGCAGATGGCCGGGATGCGGCGTGCCGTAGGCGAGGCCGCTGCCATGCTGCGGTCCGCGTTCAATCAGGATCACACGCGTGGTGGCAGGACATCGGCGCAGCAGGTGCAGCGCCGTCAACGTGCCGGAGAAGCCGGCCCCAATTACGGCGATCGTGGTGCTGTCGGCGGAACACGGGGGGATGGCGGCGGTAGCGATGAATGCGGCGGCGTCGAACATCGGGTCCGTCTCCAAGACAGTGTGGCGGATCGGCGTACGCGTCACGTATCCGGTGGGCAGCCGGCTGAATGACTGCTGCGGTCAGCGCAGCTGAAGATGCCCGTTGGGCAGGTGTGGGGCCGTCACTTCTGCAACAATCTCCACGGACGCGGCCGCGCCAGGAGCTCACGGCGGTGACTTCCTTATTGCCTATTCAAGTTATAGGAATTTGATGCATGCCGCGGCGGCGGCTGTCAACTGGAATATCCGCTGGCGCGACCGCGCTGTCAGGCGACAATGCGCCGTACGACGGACCGCTTGGGGCGTGGGCGGTTGATGAGCTGCGCCAGGGAGCAGTTATCCAGCACGCCGGCGACGGCATCCCGGGCTTCCTGCAGCACCGGCCGCAGCGAGCAGATGACGGGGTCGACGCAGTCGGCGCAGGCGCCGTATTTAGTGCGGCTGGAACAAGGCGTAAGTGCTAAGGGTCCATCGATCACGCGAATGACGTCGCCGACCTTTATCCGGTCGGGAGGGCGGCTGAGACGATAGCCGCCATAACGCCCCCGGCGGCTGTCCACAATGCCGCGATCGCGCAGTTCCACCAGGATGGCTTCGAGGAACTTCTTTGGAAGATCCTGCGCTTCTGCGATCTCTGAGGCCAGCGCCCAGGTCTCCTCGGCGTGCTTTTCCGCCAGGAATGTCACTGCCCGGAGGGCGTACTTGGCTTTGCTCGACAGCATGGGCGTCCCGCATCCTGCACGCTCGAGTCGAACGGTCGGCTCGCGTGCACTGCCTGTCTAGCTGAGGCACGGCGGCGGCGCAAAATTGTCGCAGCGTGAGCGCGAGCAGATAAAACCTATCAATTAAATAGACAATTGGCAGGCGTGGTGGCGCAGGGCGGTTGCCTGAACAAGGTGCGGAC
>JAFEFW010000191.1 GCA_018240405.1 Pseudomonadota bacterium | reverse complement strand
GAAATCGAGCAGACGGTGAAGCGGACGCTGGATATGGTGCGGATGGGCGGCTATGCGGACCGTCCGGCATCGAAACTGTCCGGCGGGCAGCAGCAGCGCATCGCGGTGGCGCGCGCCATCGCCTTTTCGCCGACCGTCATCCTGTTCGACGAACCGTTGTCCAACCTGGACGCCAAGCTGCGCACCGAGATGCGGGTGGAGCTGCGCGAACTGCAGCGGCAGCTTGACGTGACGTCGGTCTACGTGACGCACGATCAGGAGGAGGCGCTGGCGATCTCCGACCGCATCATCGTCATGGACCACGGGGTGATCGAGCAGATCGGCTCACCGGAAACCATCTACAACCGGCCTGGCAGCCTGTTCGTGGCGGATTTCGTCGGGGCCGCCAATCTGATCGAGGGGCGGGTGGTCGATGGCGGGCTGTTCGAAACGGTCGGGGGCGTGCGGCTGGCGGTGGCCGATGGCGGGCGGGCGGCGGGAACGACGGTGGCGCTGCGGTCGTCCTATGTCGAGTTGCGGCTGGATGGCGCCGGCGTGCCGGACGGGATGAACGTGGCCGACGGCACCATCCACCGGCGGATGTTCCACGGCGACTTCATCCAATACGTGGTGGACTGGCCGGCGGGGCAGTTGATTGTGCGCCGGCCGCCGACCGAAATGATCGAGGAGGGCGCGCCGGTGCGGGTCGTGTTCTCAGCGGATCACTGCATCCTGTTGTAGCCAGTCGCTCAGGCGGAGCGGGTCGGCAGACGGGTTATCGGCGCAACGTTGTCGCGTTCTTCGGGCACCTCATGCCAGCGTGCGCTTGAAGAACGTCACAACGTCGCGCTGGAACTCATGCAGGAACGCTTCGCGGTCGAAGTCCTTGGGGTCGGTGCAGATTTCCAGCGCTGCCGACCGCAGAATCTCGTTGCACGGCGCCAGGAACGCGAAGTGGCCGCCGTTGCGGACCAGATGGTAGTCGGGTGCCTTCGGTAGCAGCTCTGGGACGAGCCTGGCATCCGGCACGATATCGTCACGCTCGCCGATCCATAGCTGCACCGGGATCGTCACACCGGCCAGTCCGCCGGGCTGGAACATGACGGCGACCGCCGGTGCCGCCAGTACCAGTGCCCGCACGCGTGGATCCCACCCGGCAATGCGTGGCGCTGCCTGCGGCGCCCCGGTTACGCCGGCGGCGCGCGCCCGGCTACAGCCCCAGTCGCCCGGTTGGCTCGCGCAGGCCTCGCCGACACGCTGCCAGTCACCGATGCCGCCGCCCGCAAGCAACCCGGTCGCGCCGCCCGCGGAATGGCCGAACAGGCCGATGCGTGTCGGGTCAACCGCGGCATGGGCGGGCCATCCGGTTAGCATGTAGTCGATTACCCGGCTGATCTGCTGCGGGCGGAGAACGAAGTTGCGCGCCGTGAAGGACACGCTGTGGTCCAGGTAGTTGTCCCCGGTGTGCTGGACCGCCGCGACGATGAAACCGGCCTCGGCCAGCGCCATGGCGGTATCGTAGGAATTCAGCGCGGAACCTCCCGTGCCGTGCGACATCACGATCAGCGCGTGGTGTGTGCCCTGCACCGGCGCATCCACCGCGACGTTCATTTCGAACGGGCCGATCTGCCGGTAGGCGGGCTGCGCCGCGGTCGGATACCAGATCGCGACCTTCAATGGCTCGCCGCCGGACACTGGCACGTCCGCCCATTGGAAGCCGGAGGCAGCCAGGGCGGCGCCGGCGTGCAACAGCGTCAGCAGAAACACAAGCAGGCGGATCACGTGGCATTCCCCGTTGCGGAGGCGGCATTGTGCCGCGGACGCCCTGTGCTGTCTTGATCGTTCTTGCGCTATCCGGCGAAGCCGCAGGCGCGCAGCGCGGACAGCATATGCAGCGGCGGTTCCGCAGTCGCATCGACGGTTGGGTCGAGCGGCAGGTGGATTTCGCGGGCCAGCAGGTGCAGGCCGCCGTCACCACCGCCGTAGCGCGCATCGCCCAGGATCGGCGCGCCAAGCTGCGTGCAATGTACGCGGACCTGGTGCGTGCGGCCGGTCTTCGGCCGCACCTCCAGCCAGGTCAGGCCGGTGGCGCGGCCCAGCACGCGCCAATCGGTCACCGCCAGTTGGCCCGTGGGCGAGACAATCATGCGCCAGCCGTCGCGACCGCTGCGCCGTTGCAGCGATGCATCGATGCGGCCGCTCTCGCCGCGGACCTCGCCGCGCACGACCGCCCAGTAGACCTTGCCGGCCCTGCCACTTTCGAAACATTCCTGCGCCGCCAGCAGCGCCGCCTTGCGCAGCGCAACCACCAGACAGCCCGCGGTGTCCGCGTCCAGCCGGTGGGCCAGCCACGGGCCGTCCTTGCGGCGGGACAAGAGCGGGAAGCAGTCCTCGACAGATGGGCCTCCGGACGGACCGGCGTGCACCGGCAGACCCGTCGGCTTGTTCAGCACGACGAAGCGCTGGTCCCGGAACAGGATCGGCGGCACCTTCATGCCGCATGGAGTAGGAAGATTGGACCGGCCGCCGCAAGAGGGCGTAAAATCCGCCCAACCACCCGAGGAAACGCTGCCATGAAGATCGCCCGCATCGAGACCTTCCTGTTCGACCCCGGCACCGCCAAGAACCTGCTGTTCTGCCGTGTGGAAACGGAAAGTGGGCTGCATGGCTGGGGCGAAGCCTATGTCACGCCGGGCAAGGAACCGGTGATCGAAAGCCTGTTGCAGAACCTGGGCAAATACATGATCGGCCGCGAGGCAACGCAGATCCGCCACACCGCGCAGGTGGTGTTCGAGGATTTTGCCATGCGCCGCACCTCCCTGGACCTGATGTCGGCCTGGAGCGCGATCGAGATCGCGCTGTGGGACATCGTTTCCAAGAAGGCCGGGATGCCGCTGTACCAGATGCTGGGCGGCGCCTCGCGTGAGCGGGTGAAGGTCTACGCCAATGGTTGGTCCAGCGGCACCGAAACGATCGAGCAGAATGTCGAGCGGGCGCTGAAGGTAAAGGAAGCGGGCTACACCGGGCTGAAATGGGACCCGTTCCCGGGCCCGTGGCGCAGCTTCATCCATCGCGAGGACGAGGACCACGTCGTCCGCTACGTCGGCGCCATGCGCAAGGCGCTTGGTCCCGACTTCACCCTGCTGGTGGAGGTGCACCGCCGCCTGGCGCCGATCCATGCCATTCGCATCGGCCAGCGGCTGCGTGAATACGATATCGGCTGGTACGAGGAACCCTGTCTGTGCGACAACATCGAACTTGTCGCCGAGGTGCGGCGCGCCCTGCCGGGCGTGCCGATCGTCACCGGTGAGGCGATCTACTCGAAGGAGGGGTTTGCCCAGGCTTTTGCCACGCGGGCAGCGGACATCATCAATCCGGATATCTGCAATTGCGGCGGCATTTCGGCGATGCTGGACATCGCCGCCATGGCGCAACCCCATGCCGTGGCGATCGCGCCGCACAACTACAATTCCACTTTGGTGGGACTGGCCGCGACAGTGCAACTGTCCGCGCTGATCCCGAATTTCTGGATCGCTGAATGTTTCATCAACCTCAAGCCGGCCTGCGACGAGATCGCGGTCACGCCGCTGACCGTGCGGGACAGCTTCGTCGACCTGCCGACAACGCCGGGCATCGGCATCGACCTGGACGTGGCGAAGTTGCGCGCGAAACCATTCCGCGACATGGGCACGCGGATGGGGAAGGGGCTGCGCAGCCACACCGAGGAATTCCCGAAGAAGCACTACCAGGTGGCGGCGACGCGCACAGGGTTCTGACGGCCGGGGCCGCGGCCCCGATCCGGCCATGAACCGCTATCGTGCGCTACTGAGTGCGGGGCCGTTCAGAGCGTTCTTCCTGGCGCTGCTGAGCAACAACCTGGGCAACTGGTGTGTCATTGCCAGCCTGCCCATTCTGGTGGCGGACCGGTTCGGTGCCGGCATGGCACTGGTGTTGACGCTGGGGATGCGCATCCTGCCGAAGATCGTGCTGGCGCCGGTGGCCGGCGTGCTGCAGCGCCGTTTCGGACCCGTGCGCATCGCCGGCACGGCGCTGCTGGCGCAAGCCGCATTGACGCTGCTGGTGCCGTTCTGCCCCACGCTGTGGGGGCTGGAACTGTTGATGGCGGTGACCGGTACGCTCGACCTGTTCACCATGCCGAGCCTGCTGGCTTTGCGGATGCCGGTGACGCCGCCGGGGCTGGCGATGGAGGTCAATACGCTGTGCTCCGTCGCCGACCGCAGTGCCAAGATGGTCGGGCCGGTGATCGGCGGGTTTGCGATCCTGGCCGGGTTCGTCCCGGCGTTTGCCGGCTTCGCGGCGCTGAACGCATTGGCGGCGGTGCAGGTGCTGCGGCTGCGCGTTGCAGCGGCGGAACGGGCGGAGCGCGACGCGGGCTCTGTGCGAGACTTCGTTCGTATCGTCCGCACTGACCGGCAGGTGCTGGGGCTGATGGTTGCCGGCCTGACCTACATGGTCATGCTGGGCGGGCTGCGGCCGTTCCTGTTCTGGGCGAACCGCGACTGGTTTGGCGGCCTCGACACCGCCTGGACCGGCCTGTTGTCAGCCCAAGGCGCGGGCGCACTGCTCGGCGCGATCGCCTCGGCGCTGTTGGCGCAGCGCCTGATGCGGCACATGTCGGCCTTCCGCCTGAGCATGATAACCGGCATCCTTGAGGGCGCCTTCCACCTGCTGCTGCTGGTCGTGCAGAGCAGCTTCCAGGCGATGCTGGTGCTGGCTGCGGCCGGGATTCCCGAGATCGTGTCAACGGCTGCCTGGTTCACCGCGCTGCAAGGGCGCATGTCGGGGGCCCAGCAGGTGCTCTTCTTCACGTTCCTCGCACCGCTTTGGGACCTTTGCTATGCGCTGGGGATCGCCTCGGCCGGGCTGCACGCCCAGGGCGTGCTGTCGCTCTCGGGCTACTGGGCAATTGTGTCACTGACAGCGACTCTGCCGCTGCTGCCGTTCCTGGTGTTGCGCGGGCCAGGTGACGCCGGGCAGCCGCGAGCGGCGGCCCCGTAACGACCAGCGGAGCGCCGCTAAGCCAGCGCATCCTCCGGCAGCAGCAGCCGATCGCGTAACAGCGCCTCCACGACCGCCTGGCGTCGCGCGGCGGTACCGTCAGGGTAGCGCTCGGCCAGAGACGGACGCGGATCAGCCGACCGGTGCCGTTCCGCCGCTGTTTCAGCAAACGCCAGGAAGGTGCCTTCGCGGTCGGCGAGTTCGCCCTCAGGGTAGGGTGGCGCGTAGAGGTTCCAGCCGGCGAACGTGCCCAGCGGCACGGCTATGTCGGGCAGGCGGATGCCGGCGCGTTCGTTGCCGTCGGTATCCACCTGCGGCACCAGGGCGCCGTAGGACGCGGCGGACGACGGCGGATTCACCCAGTCCGGCAGCGGTGTCACATCATTGGCGCGACGCGGCCAGGTCACGCCCGGGACAGCCGGGAAGGCGACCTTGTCCGCCGGCACCAGCGTACCATCGGCGATGCGGGGCAGGCGGCTGTCGGGCGGCGGCTTACCGCTGACCACCCATTCGTCCAGCGCAACCAGCAGGGCGCGCACCGCGGCCATCGGGTCGTGCCAGTTGCGTGGCTGCTGGCATGGCCCGTTGTCGCGTGGCATGCCCGCCTTGCCGCCATGCTGTGTCCCGGCAATCAGGAAGCCGCGCACGTTCGCCGGCAGCTCCACGTCGCGCGTGCCTGTCGGGTCGGTGTGCAGCAGCGATGCTCCTTTCTGCCAGTATTCCGTCGAAGTATTGGTCTCGATCAGCTTCGGATCCGTCGCGTCGCCGCGCATCAGTGCGCCGGTGGCGCCAGTCAGCGGATCATCCATCGGCGTGCTGGAGAACGGGAATTCGACTTCGGGGAAGTCGTGGTCCTCATGCCAGGTGCGGGTCCGGAACGGCTGGCCAAACGGCGTATTGTGGAACACGCGGCCGATGCCGGCGACATGGGTGAAGACGCCGTCGAAGACCCGCTGTCCGTCCTCATCGGCATTGAAGCCGTGGGCGATATGATCACGTAAGTAACGACCGGCCTGGGAGATGCCAAAGCCGAGCGTATGGGTAACCGGGCGGCCGATCACGTCGGTGCCGTGACGGCGGAGATGGCTGACGATGTCGCGCGTCGCGGCGAAGCCGATGCCCAGCGGGCGGGGCTTTGTCGCGGTGTAGCGGATCTCGTAGATCGATCCGGTTTCACAGGCGCCGTCTTTCAGCCTTACGGTCCGGCTGTCGACCATTTCGCATGCCGCAGGCCGGCGCGCCGCTGTCTGAGTGCGGCGGACGGTGACGGTTGCGGCGCCGACAGCTTCGTAGGCCAGCCGGAAGGTTTCGTGCGCGCCGAGCCGGGTGCCCGAGACGAATTCTTCCCGAATTGCCTTCGTAATGCCATCGATCACCGGAACATCGAGCGACAGGCCGGTGGTCTTCGGCGCCGCGGGATCCCAGCCAGTCCACAGCAGGCTGAACCCGAGCCGCCAGGGCAGGACGTTGCCGAGATCTGCGATCGTTTCCGGCTGGTTGCCTGCCTTGCCGGCGCAGAGATTGGCGAACAGCATGATGCGGCCGCGATTGTTCACCTCGTACAGCAACCGGCCGTTGCCCTTCTCGTTGTCCGCCGGGCGCAGCAGGACGAAACCGGATCGGTAGGCGACGCGTCCATTCGCCTCGCGCGGTGCCTGGTCCAGCAGCGCGATGCCGCGATTGCCGGGATGCGAGGGATCCAGCGTTCCGTGGGCGGTGCCTTCAATCCGTTCATAGGCGCCGACATCGCCAAAGGCCGCGCCGCCGACGAATTGCGTGCGACTGGTAACCTCCAGGTGCGTGATCATCGGTAGATCAACTCCGCTTCGGTCCGGTTCTGCAACTCCTGTCTTGTCAGGCCAGGGATCATTTCGATCACCTCAAAGCCGCGCGGCGTGATTTCAATGACCG
>JAFEFW010000190.1 GCA_018240405.1 Pseudomonadota bacterium | reverse complement strand
TACCCACTGACAATCAACCGGGTCAGCTCATCCGGCATGCTCAGCATCGGATAATGCCCGGTATCCAGCTCATGCCACCGCGCGCCAAGTCGTTCCGCGGCCCGCCGCTGATGTGCCTCACCGGGATTGACGGCCTGCCTGCACCAGACCACCGAAGCGTCCCAGCGCTGGTCCCAAAAATCGGTCAGCTTCACAGGCGTCCAGGAGCAGCCGACCGGATGCGGTGTGTAACGGTCCAGCACCCAGGCCCTGGTTTCCGGGTCCAGGTCGCCAAACAGCCCGGTCGCCGCCTCCTCCCGCGACGGTCCCGCCGCGAGGCCCGTAGGCGGCGGCGCGCCGCGGTTGACGATGTCGCGGGTTCGCTCGCCATTGAACAGCGCCAGCGCATCCACCAGCACGATGCGACCGATCCGCTCGCGCATCTGCTCCGCTGCCCGGCAGACCACCATGCCGCCGGAACTGGTGCCGACCAGGACCACATCGCGCAGATCCTCGTAGAACAACAGCTCGGCGATTTCGGTGGCATGCGTCGTGGTGTCGATGCCCGGCCGCAGCCCATGCCGCCGCTCCGCACAGCCATCGAGCGTCGGGGCAAAGACACTATGTCCGGCAGCCCGCAGCAGCCCGGCGATCCGCTGCCAGATCCAGCCCCCCTGGTAAGACCCGTGCACCAGCACAAAATTTGTCATCGACCGCCTCCCCCGCTCCCGTTTGTGCCCGGCACTGTGAAAGCGCCGGCCCCGATGTCAACGCCGGATCGCCGCCTGTCAGGCCGGACTGGAGCGCGCCCGCGGGACGGCATGACTTGATTTTGTGCCCGATTTGCGACCACAATGCCCATCGTTCGGACAACGGTCGCCAGCCGGCGCCGAAGCATACCACCGGAACAGAGACAGGAGCGACAGATAGCCAGAGGACCCATGCAAGCCCCGCCTACTCGCGAGGGCCCCCGCGTCAACGAGGAAATCCGCATCCCCCAGGTACGACTGATCGACCAGGAGGGGGAGATGCTCGGCGTCATGAGTGCCCGCGAGGCGATGCAACGCGCCTTCGCCGTCGGCCTCGATCTCGTGGAGATCAGCCCCAACGCCGAACCGCCGGTCTGCAAGATTCTCGACTTCGGCAAGTTCAAATACGAACAGCAGAAGAAGAAGAACGAAGCCAAGAAGAAGCAGAAGGTCATCGAGATCAAAGAGATAAAGGTCCGGCCGAACATCGACGAAAACGACTATCAGGTGAAAATGCGCGCCATGAAGTCGTTCATCGAGGACGGGGACAAGGTCAAGGTCACGCTGCGCTTCCGCGGGCGCGAGATGGCGCACCAGGACATCGGTGTGCGCGTGCTGGAGCGGATCAGGACCGAGATGGACGCAACGTCCAAGGTCGAGCAGATGCCGCGGATGGAAAACCGCCAGATGGTGATGGTCCTCTCGCCGCGGTGACGCGGATGGCGGGGCACGAGCCCCGCCTCTTCATGCCGCAGACGTAAGACCCCACGCGACCAGTCTGACGAATCTCTGAATTCGTTGCCGAGAAGAGCGGCCCGCCGACCCCGACGCAGGGCGACGGTGCTCACTGGGCTCTGATCAACCCGCGAACACAACGCCTGAGGACCGCCCCATGCCCACGCTGCCGCCGCACGCGCTTCGCGCCGTCACCCACCTGATCGCCCGCCGTATGGGTAGCGAAGAAGAGGAAGCGGTACAGGTCGCCGACCATCTGGTGCGTGCCAATCTCGCCGGTCACGATTCGCACGGCGTTGGAATGCTTCCCGCCTATGTCAGGCTCCTGCATGAGGGCCTGCTGGTACCGAATCAGACCGCCGAAACCGTGCTGGACGCAGGTGCCCTGTTGGTGATCGACGCCCGTCGAGGCTATGGCCAGCGCATGGCCGCCGATGCCGTCCGCCGCGCCATCGCCAGGGCAAAGGAACTCGGCGCCTGCGTGCTGGCTTTTCGGAATTCAGCGCATATCGGGCGCATCGGGACCTACGCCGAGCTGGCGGCCTCATCGGGCTGCGCCTTCACCGCCTTCGTCAATGTTGCGGACCATCACGATGTGCAGGCGACCTGGCAGGCAGCCGAACCGCGGCTGGGCACCAACCCGTTCTGCGTCGGCGTTCCGGGACCCGCCGGTCCGGCGGTATTGCTGGACATGGCGACGACCACAATTGCCGCCGGCAAGGCTCGCGTGGCTTACAATAAGGGCGTGCCGGTGCCCGATGGATGCCTGATTGATGCCGCCGGCAACCCGACCAATGATCCAACCGGCTTCATCCGCGACCATAGTGGCGCACTGCGGGCCTTCGGCACGCACAAGGGGTCCGGCCTGGCAGTGATGTGCGAGATCATGGCCTCGGCGGTAGCCGGCGGACAGGGCGCGTTCCATCCGCCAAAGGGCGGCATCCTGAACTCGATGCTGGCCACGGTCATCGACGTCTCGAAGATCGGCGACCCGGCGCGGGTTGCCGCCGATATCCAGGCGGTGAAGAGCCACGTGAAGTCTGCCCGTCCCGGCCCCGGCTACAACGAGGTTCTCACGCCCGGTGAACCGGAGCGCCGCTACGCCGAGACGCGTGCGCGTGACGGGATCGAAGTTGACGACACCACGTGGGGCGACATCCGCGCCGCCGCGGCATCGATTGGCATCACGACGGAGGAGTTCGACCAGGCTGCACGGTCGAACGGATAGGTACGCGTCTGCACCGCCCCGCATTACAGCGGAACGGATAGAGTTTGAACGGACACACCGGGCCTGCCGCTGGCGTTTCAGGCGGCAGGCATTACCGCCTTGTTGTCGGGCAACGATACCGGCGTTGCCGCGCAACCTTGCATAACGTCCGCCCAGGTCTAAACTTATCCTCAGTTACCAAAAACAGACCGCCTCGGGAGGATGCATGGGCGCCTACGCGCCATGGGACCAGGAACAGGCCAGGACGATCATCGCGGAGCATGCGGCGTTGGAAGGCGCCACGCTGCCTATCCTGCACGCACTGCAGGCGGTGTTCGGCTACATCCATGAGGAAGCCGTTCCGCTTGTTGCAGTGGCGCTGAACCTGAGTCGCGCGGAAATCCACGGCGTCGTCTCGTTCTACCATGAATTCCGCCGCTCGCCGCCCGGCCGCCACGTGTTGCGCCTGTGTCGTGCCGAAGCCTGCCAGTCGGTTGGCGGCGCGGCGGTGGCGGATGCCGTCCGTCAGGCGCTGGGCGTCGACTGGCATGGCACGACGGAGAATGGCGCGCTGACGTTGGAGCCGGTCTTCTGCCTCGGCCTCTGCGCCAACGGCCCGGCCGCGCTGCTGGACGAGACGCCGATGGTGCGTGTGACACCACAGCGCATTACGGATCTCGCGGTATGAGCCGCATCTTTGTCCCCCGCGATGCCGTCGCGCTCGCCCTTGGTGCTGACAAGATCGCGGCACTGCTTTCACAGTTCGACACCGTCATCCGCACCGGCTCGCGCGGCCTGTTCTGGCTCGAGCCGATGATTGAGGTCGAGACACCGGAAGGTCGTATCGCCTACGGGCCCGTTCGGCCTGAGGATGTGCCGGACCTGATTTCGGAAGGACTGCTGGAAGGCAAGGCAAGGCGGCTGCGCCTCGGCAAGCCGGATGACATCCCGTTCCTCGCCCGCCAGCAGCGGCTGACCTTTGCCCGCTGCGGCGTCGTCGATCCATTTTCGCTACAAGACTACTGCGCCAATGGCGGCATGGCGGGGCTGGAGCGCGCGCGACAGATCGGACCAGAGGCGACAACGCGGATGGTGCTGGACTCCGGCCTGCGCGGCCGGGGCGGCGCCGGCTTCCCGACCGGCATCAAGTGGCAGACGGTGGCCGCGACGACGTCCGACCGCAAATACATCGTCTGTAATGCCGATGAGGGGGACAGCGGCACCTACGCCGACCGAATGCTGATGGAAGGCGATCCGTTCTGCCTGATCGAGGGCATGGCGATCGCCGGCTTCGCGGTCGGTGCTGCCCATGGCTACGTCTACACCCGGTCTGAATACCCGCATGCGATTTCCGCCTTTGACGCGGCACTGGAGATCGCGCGGGACGCCGGCATTCTTGGCAACGGCTTCGACATCGAGCAGCGGGTTGGCGCGGGCGCCTATATCTGCGGTGAAGAGACCTCGATGCTGGAGAGCCTGGAGGGCAAACGCGGCCAGGTTCGCGCCAAGCCACCGTTGCCCGCACACAAGGGTCTGTTCGGCTACCCGACGGTGATCAATAACCTGCTGACGCTGACCACGGTTCCGGTCATCCTGCGCGACGGTGCCGAGGCTTACCGCGACTACGGCATGGGCCGCTCACGCGGGACGATGCCGATCCAGCTCGCCGGCAACCTGCGACACGCCGGCCTGTTCGAGACCGCCTTCGGCATCACGCTGGGCGAACTGGTGAATGACATCGGCGGCGGCACGCTGTCGGGTCGTCCGGTTCGTGCCGTGCAGGTCGGCGGGCCGTTGGGTGCCTATTTCCCGCCCGCGCTGTTCGACACGCAGTTCGATTATGAGGCGTTCGCGCAACGCGACGGATTGTTGGGCCACGGCGGCGTCGTGGTGTTCGACGATACAGTGGACATGGCGAAGCAGGCGCGTTTCGCCATGGAATTCTGCGCCGCGGAATCCTGCGGCAAGTGCACGCCTTGCCGCGTTGGATCGGTGCGCGGCATGGAGGTGGTGGACAAGAT
Source organism: Pseudomonadota bacterium (assembly GCA_018240405.1). Lineage (GTDB taxonomy): Bacteria > Pseudomonadota > Alphaproteobacteria > Acetobacterales > Acetobacteraceae > Rhodopila. The sequence continues at coordinate 2,257 of JAFEFW010000190.1, read as the reverse complement.
CCTGAACGGCATCAACGTCGACGCCAACCTCGCGCTGCTGCACGACCTCTGTCACACGATGAAGTTTGGGTCGCTCTGCGCGCTGGGCGGGTTCATTCCGTACCCTGTGATGAGCGCGTTGACGCATTTCCCTGAGGATTTCCGTACGGTCCGCCGGCCTCTGGCGGCCGAATAGGAGCATTTCGATGGCCCTGCTGCAGGAAGTCGACTTCGGCACGCCACCCGTTGCCGGCGAAACCATGGTGACGCTGACGGTGGACGGGCACGAGGTGACGGTGCCGGAAGGCACCTCGATCATGCGCGCCGCGACCGAAGCCGGCATCAAGGTGCCGCGCCTCTGCGCCACTGACATGCTGAACAGTTTCGGCAGTTGCCGTCTGTGCCTGGTCGAAGTCGAGGGACGCGCCGGGACGCCGGCCTCGTGCACCACGCCTGTTGCGCCCGGGATGAAGGTGCACACGGCGTCAGACAATCTTCGACGCCTGCGGCGCGGCGTGATGGAGTTGTACATCTCCGACCACCCGCTGGACTGCCTGACCTGCTCCGCCAACGGCAACTGCGAATTGCAGGACGCCGCCGGCGAGGTCGGCCTGCGTGAAGTCCGGTACGGCTATGACGGCGCCAACCATCTGGCCGATACGGTGGATGCATCGAATCCATACTTCAACTACGATCCATCGAAATGCATCGTCTGCTCACGCTGCGTGCGGGCCTGCGAAGAGGTGCAGGGGACGTTTGCGCTGACGGTTGAAGGCCGCGGCTTCGAGTCCCGTATTGCCGCAGGCATGGGCGAAAGTTTCCTTGGCAGTGAGTGCGTCTCCTGCGGCGCCTGCGTGCAGGCCTGTCCGACCGCCACATTGATCGAAAAGACTGTGGTCGATCTTGGCCAGCCGGAACATTCCGTTGTGACCACCTGTGCCTATTGCGGCGTTGGCTGCAACTTCAAGGCGGAAATGCGCGGCGACACCGTCGTGCGCATGGTACCCTGGAAGGATGGCAAAGCGAATCACGGCCACTCCTGCGTGAAAGGCCGCTTCGCCTGGGGTTACGCCACGCATCCGGATCGGATCCTGAAGCCGATGCTGCGCGAGAAGATCACGGATCCGTGGCGGGAGGTGACGTGGGACGAAGCAATCGCCCGCGTCGCCAGCGGCTTCCGCGGCATCCAGGACAGGCACGGCAAGGATGCGATCGGCGTCATCACCTCGTCGCGCTGCACGAACGAAGAGACGTTCCTGGTGCAGAAACTGGCACGGGCGGTGTTCGGCAACAACAACACCGATACCTGTGCCCGCGTCTGCCACTCGCCCACTGGTTACGGCCTGCGTACGACCTTCGGAACCTCGGCCGGCACACAGGATTTCGACAGCGTCGAGCACGCCGACGTGGTGATGGTGATCGGCGCCAACCCGACGGATGGGCACCCGGTATTTGCCTCCCGGCTGAAGAAGCGCCTGCGCCAGGGAGCAAAGCTGATCGTCGTCGATCCGCGCCGCATCGACCTGGTGCGCACGCCGCACGTAGCCGCGGCGCATCACCTCGCGCTGCGCCCCGGGACGAACGTTGCGGTTCTGACGGCGCTGGCCCACGTGATTGTCACGGAAGGCCTGATCGCACGAGAATTCATTGAAGAGCGCTGCGACGTCGATGCCTATGATGCCTGGGCCGATTTCGTCGGCGACGCGCACCACAGCCCGGAAGCCACCGAGTCCATCACCGGCGTCCCCGCCCAGACCCTGCGCGACGCCGCTCGGCTGTACGCCACCGGCGGCAACGGGGCGATCTATTACGGCCTCGGTGTGACCGAACACAGCCAGGGCAGCACCGCCGTGATGGCGATCGCCAACCTGGCGATGGCGACTGGCAATATCGGCCGGCCCGGCGTCGGGGTGAATCCGCTGCGCGGTCAGAACAACGTGCAGGGCAGTTGCGACATGGGCAGCTTCCCACACGAACTGCCAGGCTACCGCCATGTCAGCGACGACGCGGTACGCAGCATTTTTGAAGGCGAATGGGGCGTCACGCTGGATGCGGAGCCAGGCTTGCGCATTCCCAACATGATCGACGCGGCCCTGGACGGTAGTTTCCGCGGCATCTACATCCAGGGCGAGGACATCGCGCAGTCCGACCCGGACACGCGGCACATTGTCGCTGGCCTGAAGGCAATGGATCTGGTTGTCGTGCAGGATCTGTTCCTGAATGAAACCGCCAATTACGCGCACGTCTTTCTGCCGGGCTCCAGCTTCCTGGAGAAGGA
>JAFEFW010000018.1 GCA_018240405.1 Pseudomonadota bacterium | reverse complement strand
GCGGCGCCGAACTGGCAGCGCGCGGAAGTGCTGCTGAAGTTCGCTCGCACGGTGTTCCCAGGGTTGCCGGCAGACCTGCCGCGGGAGCGGGTGAAGCTGTGGATGGGCCACCGGCCCTCGACCCCCGATGGACTGCCGGTGCTGGGTCCAGCGTCCGGCTGCGCCGACGTGGTGCATGCGTTCGGCCATGGGCATGTCGGGCTGACGGCCGGGGCGAAGACGGGGCAGATTGTTGCCGATGTGATAGCCGGACGGTCGCCCGGGCTGGATCTGGCGCCATACCGGGCGGGGCGGTTTGGGATGGGGTAACAGGGACAGCTCTGCCATTGAGAAATTCGGGCTGACCCAATCAACGGCCGGAGTTGCTGTCCCACTGGCTGGCTTGCCCACGAATGGCTGTCGGGCGTCCAATCCGCGGAGGCGGACGCCGGTTATTCCCCCTCCAGCCACAGCGCCAGTATGACGAAGTTGCCGGGCCGGCGATGCAGTCGGGACTGAAAATGGGCCGCGATCTGGTTGGCGCATGTCCCGGTAGCAGGTCAACATGGCTGGAAATACGGCTCGCTCTCTATTCGATGCAGTGCCTCCGCCAGAGACAGACGCTGATATACGCAATGCCATTCGCCGGTGTGCCGGTGCCACATAAGATCAAAGCAATCCCGACTGACATAATCCAAACGCGCGAACGGGGCGTCGAACTCCACTTCGAATGATGCGGGATCGTCCGAGCGATAGCGCGTGAAGAAGCGGTACTTGTTGCCGTGCCATTTACCCTCAATGGCCATCGGATAATTATGCACGACAGAGGGACGCACTTCGGGCAGGAACTTCGGCCGTAGCACCTCGGCAATCAGCTTTTCACAGGCAGCGGTGATCGCTGCTTTCTCCGCTGGCGGAGGCTTTGTGCCGGCCCGGCCACCGACGTACATCCAGACGCGCTTCGCCATTGCAACTCCTTACCCTGCCCGGATTGCTCCACCGCCCATCGTCCCAGTGCGAGTCGCCCCCGCCGAGCCTCGGTCCCGATTATGGCACCGGCTCGGGCGTCGGCGGCCGCTAGCCGCCCGGCGTTTCGCGGACCCCGCTATCGGGCTGCCGGATCGAATTCTGAGTGCCCCACTGTTCGCTGCTTCTGGCCAAGAGGCGGATGAGGCGACCAGACGCGGAAGGGTAATACACGAGCGGCTTGGATACAGCGCCTTGGTCGGGTCGGAGCGAGCCTGCCTTGTTGAGCTGACAAGCGGCCTCAAGTACCGGCGGCCGTGATGCCTAAACGTTCGTCCAACCGCAAGAATGATCGGTCTGTCCGCGGTCGGGGTTTGCTCGTCGGATGGAGGACCAGCGATGCAGGGATCTCTCGGCGAAAAGATCGGCGAAGGTGAATTCGCCGCCGTCCATGCCTGGGCCCCCGCCAGGTCATCAAGCTGTACAAGGCTGGCCGGTCGCACCGGCTCGCGCGGCACGAGGCCAACATGACCCGCGCGGTGTTCGCCGCCGGCGCGCCGGCGCCAGAGGTGCTTGACGAGGTCATTCTGGATGGCCGTTTCGGCATCGTGCTGACTCGGCTTGACGGACCAACTTTGCTGCAGCTCAGGGAAACCGGCGTCATGACGCCCCGGCAGGCTGGCGTAACCCTCGCGGCCCTGGCCATAACCGTTCACAGGACGCCTCCGCCAGCAAAAGTCCTATCCCTGCGTGTCTGGATGGACCACGCATTGCCGGGCGCCGGTAGCAGGGTTCCACAACATATCGCCGCCGGCATTCTCCCGTTGATTGACCGCCTGCCGCCGGGCGACGGCCTGTGCCACGGCGATCTTCACGCCGGCAACGTCGTCATGACGGCAAATGGTCCGCGACTCGTGGACTGGTCGGGCGCGATGGGCGCACCCGCCGCCTTCGACTTCGCGGTCAGCCACTTCCTGATGACCGAAATCGTTCCGGAACGTGCCGACGATCCGGACGCGCCGCGTGCAACCAATGCGGCGACGCAGTCAGAGTACACGCGGCTCACCGGTATGTTCGAAGCGGCGTTGGGGCGATTTCTGCCTGTCGTCTACGTCCTCTACCTCCTCGGCGACATGTGGCCAGGACGACGGGATCTGCTTGTCCAGCGCATCGAAGCAGCGCTGCACTCAGAGGACTGATAGTCCGTTTCAGGCGTATCACCTGCAGGCCTGACGCATTAATTGGTCACCGGAAACCACGCGCGGCCACGACCGAAAGTCGGACGCCGCCAAGGCTCCAGCAAGCGCCGCCAGCGCTATCGCTGCTCCTCCTCGCGCCCGGCGAGGAAACGCTCGAACGCCGCCATGGCCTTATCGCTGACATGGTGTTCGATACCCTCGGCGTCCTCTTCCGCCGTCTCCAGATCGAGCCCGACAGCGACCAGGAATCGGACTACCAGCTCATGCCGCGTCTTGGAGGCCGCGGCCATCTTGTGCCCGGCGGCACTCAGGAACAGCCCGCGATAGGGCTTTGTCTCGACCAGCCCATCGCGCTGCAGCCGGCCCACCATGGCGGCCACCGTGGCCTGAGAGACGCCCATGCGGCGTGCCAGATCCACCGCGCGGGCCTCCCCATCTACCTTTAACAGATCGGCAATCAGCTCGACATAATCCTCGGTCGTCGCAATGCGGTCGGCCTCGCGCTGCCGCGTGAAGCGCGCGGCATGTTCCTCGGCGGGAGGCAACGGCCGCTCTGCGATCGTGCGTGACATGGGCGTGATGGGAGCTCCCCGGCTTGACGTCCTTGATAGCCATACAATCTAATCTTAGCCCACACTAAGTTTTGGACCCTGTTGCATGACTCCGCCTGCGGACGCCGCCGCTGCTGCACCTTCCCCGATGGTCGGGCCACCAAGCCTGCCGGAGGTCCACCGCAGCGTGAAAGTCCCGAATGCGGGCGGCTTCCTGCGCAAGCTCTTCGCGTTCATGGGCCCGGGCTACCTGGTGGCCGTCGGCTACATGGACCCTGGCAACTGGGCGACCGCGCTCGCCGGCGGGTCGGCGTTCGGCTACACGCTGCTGGCCGTCGCGCTGACATCCTCGCTGATGGCGATTCTGCTGCAGGCGCTGTGCGCCCGGATAGGCATCGCCACCGGGCGCGACCTCGCCCAGCTTTGCCGCGAACGCTTCCCGAAGCCGGTTTCCTATCCACTCTGGGCATTTGCCGAGGTGGCGATCTGCGCGACCGACCTGGCGGAACTGATCGGCACCGCGATTGCGCTGGAACTGCTGTTCGGCATTCCGCTGATCTTCGGCGTGATGCTGACGGCACTGGACGCGTTCCTCATCCTGTGGCTGCAGAACAAGGGCGTGCGCTGGCTGGAGGCGCTGATCTTCGGCTTCATCGTGCTGATCTTCGGCTGTTTTGCGGTGCAGATCGCCCTGTCCGATCCGCAATGGGGCGCGGTGTTGCGCGGCTATATCCCATCGGCGTCGATCGTGACGAACCAGACGCAGCTTTACATCGCCATGGGTATCCTGGGCGCGACCGTGATGCCACATAATCTCTACCTGCACACAGCGGTGGTGCAGTCTCGCGACATGGGGATGGACACCGGCAGCAAGCGCGAGGCGATCCGCTTTGCCAGCATCGACAGCACCATCGCTTTGTCGCTGGCACTGCTAATCAACTCCGCCATCCTGATCACGGCGGCGGCGACGTTCCACACGAGCGGTAACACCAACGTCGCCGAGATCGGTGAAGCCTACCATCTGATGTCGCCCCTGCTCGGAACCGGCTTGGCCGCGACGCTCTTCGCCATCGCCCTGCTGCTGTGTGGCGTGAACGCGACCGTGACGGCGACCCTCGCCGGCCAGGTGGTCATGGAGGGCTTCCTGCGCTTCCGCCTGACACCGGTGCTGCGGCGCCTGGTGACGCGGCTGATCGCGATCATTCCGGCGGTTGTGGTAACCTGGATGTATGGCACATCCGGCACCGCGCAGCTGCTGATCCTGTCGCAGGTGATCCTGTCGATGCAGCTGCCGTTTGCCGTCATCCCGCTGATGATGTTCGCGTCAGACAAGTCGCGCCTCGGTGCGCTCGCGGCGCCGCGCTGGCAGGTGGTCTTAGGTTGGGTGACCGCGGCGATTATTGTCGTGCTGAACATGAAGGTGCTGGTGGACGCGGCGATCGGGGCTTAGGTCCGCCCCGGGCCTGCAGCACCGGGCGTCAGCCCGGGTTTGGCGTCGTTACGGCTGCAAGCTGCCCCCGCAGTGCGGCGTTCTCGGCTTCCAGCTGTTCCAGCCTGGCCCTGAGCGGCGCCACCGCCGCAACGACCTCCGTCTCGGTGAAGCGCGGCGTGATGTGCTGCGGGCAGTTCCAGTCGAAAGCCTCGATGTGCAACACCAGCGCCCGCTCCGGCCGAGCAGGATAGCCGGGGAGCGACAGCAACTCCGCCAGGGCAGCGTCGGTGAACAGGTCCCGGACCTCGAGCCGCGCGTAGATTTTCAGCCGGCGCCGGTTCGGATAGTCCACCATGATCAGCGCAACACGGTCATTGCTCCGACTGTTGCCAAGCGTGATGTACTGCCGGTTGCCGCGGAAATCGGCGAAGGCCAGAGTCTTGTCGTCCAGCACCTTGATGAACCCGGACGGACCGCCGCGGTGCTGCACATAAGGCCAGCCCGTCTCAGACACAGTGGCCATGTAGAAACTGTCGCGGGCGGTGATGAACGCCGTTTCACGCTCTGTCAGGTGCGTCCAGACGCGCGTGCCGTCCCGGCTGGCCATCATAGCGCGGCTGCCGTTCTCCGCCTGCGCCGCCATTACGCCGTCAGTCGTGGCGATGTCGAGAAATGAGCGTTCCATGATGCCCCTCCATTCCGCGGGCGTGGGCCCCGCTTCGGACACCGCATATAGGCTGCCGCAACCGACGCGATAATCAGCCGAGTTGACACTTCATTCTTGCGGTACTTGAAATAGTCGATGGACCGCCTCGACGCCATGCGCGCCTTTGTTGCCGTCGCCAGCCGCGGCAGCTTTGCCGAGGCAGCGCGGTCCCTCCGCGTCTCGCCCACGGCCGTGACGCGCGCCGTGGCGGGCCTGGAAGACGCGCTGGGCCTGATGCTGCTGATCCGCACCACGCGCAGCGTGCGGCTGACGGACCAGGGCGCGGCGTACCTGGAGGATTGCCGCCGCATCCTGGCCGACCTCGACGCGGCGGAGCGGCGGGTGCGCGGTGAGGCCGCGGCGCCACGGGGACGGCTGACGGTCGCCGCGCCGTTGATGTTCGGCCGGTTGCGCGTGCTGCCGGTGGTGCAGCGCCTGCTGCGGGAGAACCCGGAGCTGTCGGTCCGCCTGATCCTGTCCGACCGCGTCGTGCACCTTGTGGAGGAAGGTATTGACGTGGCGGTGCGCCTGGCTGACCTGCCGGACAGTGCGCTGATCGCCACGCGGGTCGGGTCCGTGCGCCGGGTGGTGGCTGCCAGCCCGGACTATCTGCAGCGGCGCGGCACGCCGGACACCCCCGCGGCGTTGGCTGGGCATGACATCGTGGCGTTCGAGGGCGTTGAGGCCTCGAACGAATGGCGGTTCGGGGCGGATGAATCGATCGGCGTGCGGATCGAGCCGCGGCTGATGGTGAACACCGCGGACGCCGCCATCGCCGCGGCGGCGGACGGGCTGGGGATCACGCGGACGGTTTCCTATCAGGTGGAGGACTCGGTGCGCCTCGGCCGGCTGCGGCTGATCCTGGAGGATTTTGCCACCCCGCCCTATCCCGTGAGCATCGTGCATCCACCGCACCGGCTTGGGTCTGCCAATGTCGCGGCGTTTGTGAGGGTGGCACGGGGATACTTCCGGGGGGACGGGGACAAGGGGGAAGCATGATGGGTATCGCCAGTCGGTCGGCACGATGCGGTCGGAAAGGGTGCCATGGCGGTGATCTGACACAGGCCAGCACGTCGCGATCCCATTACTGGCAAATTTGTCGCGGCATTGAGTGGAAGGGGAATGGCAGCTTCCGGACCAACCTGACGAAAAAGCCGGAGTTCGATGGTTGGTCGGAGTCAGCGGTAAGCGACATCACCGCTTCGTCCGCGCCTCCAGCCAGAAACGCAGCCGAGCAACGAGCCCGGAATGGCCTTAGCGCCGCCAATGGAACAAGCGCCGCCATCTTGTTGCACTGACGAAAATGTGCCAGGGCCTGCCCCATCTCTGTCTGAAAGCAATATCATGAACATGACTCGTTCGGTTCGCGCGGCGCTGGCGGCGAGCGTGGCCGTAGGGCTGCCCGTTGCGGGACCGCTGGCCCAACCTTTAGTCGGGACACCGGCGCCGCCGGCCTTCGCGTTCACCACGCCGATGCCGCCAGGCGTCGTCGTGCCCGATACTGTGGAGACCCGCCTCGGCACCTTGCACTTTCAGGGCGGCGTGCCGGACCAGGCCAGTACGGACAAAATCTACGACAATCTCGACTTCCAGCGGGCGGTGCAGGCCTATCTTCTCGCGCTGCCGGTGGTTAATCAGATGGCCAACCGCGCCGCGATATTGTCGATCGGCCCGGCCAACACGACCGTTCCGATCTGGGAGCAGCTGGTCGACTCGCGTACCGTCGAACTGACCGCAAACGACAACACACCCTACACCTGGATGTGGGTCGATCTGCGAAACGGGCCGCTTGTGCTGGAAGCACCGCCCAAGGTTCTCGGCCTGGTCAACGACATCTGGTACCATTGGGTCGGCGATATCGGCTTCACTGGGCCGGATCGCGGCAAGGGCGGCAAGTTCCTGCTGCTGCCGCCGGGATATAAGGGCGCGGTGCCATCTGGCTATCACGTCATCCGTCCCGGCAGCCTGAGCGTCTGGGTCGCCTGGCGCAGCTTCGTGGTTGATGGCAACCCGGCACCCGGTGTCGATCTCGTCAAGAAGATGACGAAGATCTACCCGCTCGGCCACGCCGGCGCGCCGCCTCGGATGAACTTCGTCGACATGTCGGGCAAGCCCTTCAACATGGTCGGGCCAGGTGACTTCAGCTTCTGGGAGTTGCTGAACCAGGCCGTGCAAAACGAGCCAACCGAGGCGCTTGATCCCACGACACTCGGCTTCTGGGCCTCGATTGGCATCCAGAAGGGCAAGAAGTTCGCGCCGGATGACCGGATGAAAAAGATCCTGACTGAAGCAGCGGCAGTCGGTGACGCGACAGGTCGGACATTATTTTACCGCAACCGCGAGAAGGAAGCGCTGTTCTTCGACAATCGGAAGTGGAAGCGCCCGTTCATCGGCGGCTACAAGTTCGAGTGGCAGCCGGGTGTCGCCAACCTGACCGGAAGCGCAATGTATTTCTTCGCGGCCACCGGCGTGACGCCGGCGATGGACACGCAGGTCGTCGGTGAGGGCTCGACCTATCCCTGGACGGCGACCGACGCCGACAACAATCCGCTCGATGGCGGCAAGACCTACAAGCTGCATCTGCCGCCGCATATTCCGGTCAAGACGTTCTGGTCGGTGATCGTTTACGACGCACAGACTCGCTCGATGCTGCAGACCGATGCACGATTCCCGAGCGTAGGCAGCCAGAACAAGTCGGTTCAATCGAATGCCGACGGCTCCGTGGATGTGTATTTTGGTCCCAACGCGCCAGCCGGTCATGAGAGCAACTGGGTGCAGACGATTCCGGGCAAGTCGTGGTTCACAATCCTTCGTCTCTATGGCCCGCTGGAACCGTGGTTCAAGCAGGCGTGGCGACCGGACGATATCGTTTTGCAGCCGTGAGTCTGTTGCGAAATCATAACAAAATGACCTGACCGAACGCGGATATCAGCCATGGATGTCCGCGGTCAAAGGTCACCCGCAAAGATGCGCTGTCGGAGCCATCGGCGTGACCGTGAATTTTTCCGGCGGCGTCGCCCCCACCCCAGCCGGTCTCCTGGCGAGGGCTCGCACCACTCTATCCGAGGCGGTCACGCCTCATCGGGATAGCCGGTCCGCACCGGCCGATGCGAACGGCGAGACCCGCTGAAACACTGCGATCAGGAATGCGGTGCTCAACCCGAACGCCAACATTCCAGCGATACCCTCCAGCGGCCCCATGAGGCGCCACCCGGAATGCAGATGCGCGTCGGTCGGGCCAAGCGTCGTGACCATCTGTAGCGAGATGAGGATCGCATCATGAACCGTGTCGCTTGCACCAAGCGCCAGGTAGGCGGCCATCCAGACTCCTGCTTCAACCCCATGCAGGATCGCAAGCGTCAGGCTGACCATAGCAATTACGGATGCGAAGCGAAACAACGATGACGACGTCCGCTTGGCAGCCGTTCCTCCGCCAAACCACTTTACGAGCAGGGCACCAATCAGCGCGAGGCCGACTGCATGGATGACCAGCGAGACTGCAACCAGCACCAGGCCCCAGGCCCAATCGTCCAACCAAGCGCCAGTTGTTCCCATCCAAGCCATCCAAGCTGCTGCGAGCTGAACATACACACGGAACGGTTCCAGCTGCATCCCTTGCGGCCACTTACGAGAGGGCCATGAGAGTGGCGCTTACCCCGCCGTTCCGTCAGGGTCCGCTTGGGCGATAGGACAGTCATATCGACGCGGCCGGTGAACATCGGCGCTCCTTTACCAGCCGGCAAAGGACACGGCGCGCTGGACTGCTCCCGTCGTCGCCGCTTAGCGGTCCGTTACTTATTCGACGGCAAACACACTGCGGCCATCTGCCTCGCCCGGCTGCAGCCGTCGTGGTCCGCCGTTAACCCATTGACGACAGGTGGCCGAGCAGCGTCGGCAGATCGTCCGACAGCAGAGCATCGAGCGTGAACTGATTTCCCCCGGCCAATCAACACTGGGATCACCGGCCCGCAGCGAGTCGACCGCATTGGCCCGCAGCAAGGTAGCATCGATCCGTTTCCAAATCGAAAGCGCGATCCGCCGCCGGGCGTCTCGCTGGAACGTTACGATATCGTTCCACCAGTGCCCGCACGCCTGGTCGACGGGCTAGGCATGCAGCTTCAGCAGACGCACCATGATCAGATTGAGGAAACTCTCGACCGCATGGAGTTTGGACAGACCAACGGCCTCGATCTCCTCGGCGATCGGCGGCCAGTCGACATCGTTAACCGGCTCGCCCTGACAGGGCGGCGAAGCAGCTCGGCCCGTTGCTGCGACCACGCAAAGACATCGCGCTCATAGAGCGTATCCGTCATGCGGAACCCTCGTACGACCAAACCACGCCGTTCCGCCCGCTGAATGCCGGGCTGCCGCCTACTGCCGCACCGCCAGCACAATCCGGTTGCTGTTCGTGCCGCCCCGGTTATTCGACACCCCCCAGCAATTCGCCGTCTTGGTAAATGTCTGCTGGTTCACCATCACGCCCAGCACGTCGAACGGCAATCCCTCGATTGCCGCGGCGACGTGCCGCTCCAGCAGGACAGAACCACCGCGCACCTCCCCCACCTCGAACGCCACGAATCCGCCGGGGCGCACGACGCGGGCGAACTCGCCGAAGCAGGCATGGACGAAACCCTCCCACGCCGGCAAGCTCCGGTGCGTGTCGATCTGCACCGCGGCCGGATCGATCCCGGCAAACCAGCAGCGCAGCCAGTTGTCACCGGCGTAGTCCACGACATCCAGAAACGGCGGCGACGTCACCAGCAGTGCCACCGACCCATCCGCCAGGGCCGGCGTGCGGTCCGCCGGCCCCGTCATCAGCAGTGCAGGCGGATGCGGCGGCGGCGGGCCGTCGGCCAGCAGGCTCGCGCTCTTCTTCAGGATGATCGACTTTACATCGCGCAGCGTCGGCACCTGCCCGCGCTTCTCATTGATCTTCCGCTGCGACACCACCGACGCCGCCTGGTTCGGCGGCAGCGTGTAGACCGAGAAGAACCCCGGCGAGTGCCCGGTCAGCCGGTTCAGCGCCACCATGCGGATCCAGGCATCCACCGCGTCCAACTCCCGCCCCAGCAGCCACGACCGCAGGGCGATGATCTGCCGCAGCGTGTCGGAGTGGTAGAACACCAGCAGATCGTTCGGCAGCGGTTCCTCGGGCGCCACGGACAGGTCCAGCGCCTCTAGCCGCGCCCGCACCGCGGTCAGGGCGGGCGGGTCCAGCCGCGGGCCGCACAGCATAGCGCTCAGCGGGTTGACGTCGTTCGCCGCCGGAGCCCGCCCCATCAGCGCCGCCTGCAGCGGCGTCGTGCCGCGGCCGGAAAACGGGTCGTAGACGCGCTCCCCCGGCCGCGTCAGCCGCTCGATCAGGAACGCCGGAAGCTGCGGTTTGAAGCAGGCGCGATAGCTGACCTCATGCAGGCTGTGCGCCTGCCGCTGCCCTGAGGTCCAGAATTCATTGACGAAATAGCGGAGCCCCGCCTCCTCCAGTTCCAGCGTCGGCGCCCCATCCAAGCTGAACCGGCGCAGCGCGTCGCAAAACTCCCAACCGGCAACCCAGTCGCGCTGCCGCGGATCGACTGTCAGCGCAGGAATGGGTTTCCCACCCGCTCTTGCCCGATGGACGAGCCCGGGCCGTGGCCACACAGGAACTGGTAGTCGTCGCCGAGCGGAAGCAGCTTGGTCTTGATCGCAGTGATCAGCGCCGCATGGTCGCCGTAGGGGAAGTCGGTGCGCCCGATGGAGCCCTGGAACAGCACGTCGCCCGCCAGCAGGAATTTCGCGGCGTGGTTGACGTAGACCAGATGACCGGGCGTGTGGCCGGGGCAATGCAGCACTTCGAACACGTGCGGGCCGACGGCAACCGTGTCGCCCTCGACCATCCATCGGTCCGGGGTGACGTTCTGCGCATCGAACCCGTACTGCGCCGCCTGGTCGGCGATGCCCTCCAGCAGGAAGGCGTCACGCTTGTCCGGCCCTTCGATCGGCACGCGGGTACCGGTGGCCGCCTGCAATGCCGCCTGCAAGCCTGTCGCGCCGCCGGCGTGATCCAGGTGGCCATGGGTCAGCACGATGCGCTCGACCGTTACGGCGGTCTGGCGCAGCGCATCCATGATCCGGTCCACGTCGCCGCCGGGGTCGACGACCATTGCGGCCTTGGTGGCGTCGTCCCACAAGATCGCGCAGTTCTGCTGGAACGGCGTCACTGGGACGATGGCGCCGCGCAGGCGGGTCGCTGTGTCCTCCGCCATCAGTGCAGCTTCGGCGACTTCAGGAATGTCGTACGATCCGCCGAGCGGATCGAAATCCGCTTCGGCGAGCCATCCCGCTCAATTCGCAGCCGCACCTCAGCCCCGGCGCTGCCGGACGACCAGACGCGCCGCCACAGCCCGGCGAGGTCGGGAATATCTTCATCGTTCACCGTCAGGATCTTGTCGCCGGCGCGCAGCCCGGCCTGCTCCGCCGGGCCGTTGTCGGACAGGCCGCCGACAACCAGGGCGTCATCCGATTCGGTGGCGAACATGCCCAGCCAGGGGCGAGCGGGACGGTTCACTTTGCCGTAGCTCAGCAGGTCCTGCATGATCGGCGCCAACAGGCCGATCGGCACGACCATGTTCATGTCGAGCCGCCTGCCCTTCCCATCACCCTGCTGCAGGATCAAGGAGCCGATGCCCATCAGCTTACCGTCGGTGCCGATCAGGCCGCAGCCGCCCCAGAACGGATGTGCCGGCGCGGTGAACAGCGCGTCGTCCAGCACATACTCCCAATAGCCGGCGAATTCCTGCCGGCCGACCAGCCGCGTCTCGATCGCATGGTGCCGGCCGCCGCCGGCCGCCAGCACTGCCTGGTCCCCGACCTTCAGCCGGTCCGAGTCGCCCAGTTCCAGCGACGGCGTATTCAGCTTGCCCAGCGCCTGCACCAGGCCGAAGCCACTCTCCTGGTCGTAAGCCAGCGCGTGCCCAGGCACGGCCTGGCCGTCGTTCGAGGTGATCCAGATCGTCTCGGCCTCGGTGATCAGGTAGCCGATCGTGGCGATCAGACCGGTGTCGGAGATGACGACGCCGCTGCCTGCGCGCTCTGTCCCAAGCGTGTTGGCGGTGAAGGCATCAGCGGGAATGTAGGTCTTCAGGCTGACTACGGCCTTCAGCGCCCGCTCCAGGTCAAAGGAGTAGTCGCTCGGGTCCGGCTGCAGATTGGGGGGTATCTCCCAGTCTTCCTTCTTCATCCCTCGACGTCTTCCCTGGTTTGGGCGTCCCTTCGGCGGCGTATCGCTCATGCTTCGACTATATCGGCTCTTTCGGCGCTGTGGACAATGTTAGGCCCCTGGCAGAGGGGAATTTCAGCGGCCTCTTCCCCTCCGGTTGAACTCCACTTCGTCCGGCGTCAACTGGAACCCGGCGATCACGTGGTAGGACGGCCCGGCAATGCCATCCCCCACGGGCAGCGCCAGGGTGATCGGCTGGCTGGTCAACGCCACCCGGTCGACGTTTGGCGGGAACGAGACGGTGACCGGCAGCGACTGCTTGTCGAGCACGTCGCCGCCGCGCGACACCGCAACGAACACCGGCACATCGACATCGCGTCCGGCCATGGCGGGGCCGCGCTGCACCGAGATCGAAATGGCGACGTTCGCATTCAACGTGTCATTTGACCCGGGTGAGCATTCGCCACGGACCTGGATGATCCGAGCCTGCACGACCAGATCGGTCAGGTCGCGGCCATTGCCGGTGAACCGGGTCAGGTCCGCGAGCGCAGGGACAAGCTGCGCCACCGGGCAGGCCGGCGCGAATTCATTGCGGCCCGGCCCGCAGCCGGACAGCGTCAGCAGCGCGGCCGGCAGGGCGAGGCGCCGGAACGCGGCCCTGGCCCGCATGTGTGACAACCCGCTCACAGTGTCGCGCGCAGATATTGCGGCAGCAGGTCCGGCTTCACACCAAGCGCCTTGGCGGCGCGCAAGGGCCAGGCGGGATCGGCGAGCAGCGCCCGCGCCAGCAGCACCACATCCGCCCGGCCGTTGGCCAGAATCTCGGCGGCGTGCGTTGGTTCGGTGATCAGCCCGACCGCGCCGGTGGCGATCTTCGCCTGGTGCCGGATCGCATCGGCGAACGGTACCTGATAGCCGGGATGCAGCGAATGGATCTTCTGCTCCGGCGACACACCGCCCGAGGAGCAGTCGATCAGGTCCACCTTACCGGTGGCGGCGATCATGCGGGCGACGGCAACCGTGTCCTCGATTGTCAGCCCGCCCGGCACCCAGTCGGTGCAGGACAGGCGCACCCACAGCGGCAGGTCCTCCGGCCATTCCGAGCGCACTGCGTCGATAACCTCCAGCAGGAAGCGCGCACGGCCGGCGAGGTCGCCGCCATAGCCGTCATTGCGCTGGTTGGAGATCGGCGACAGGAAGGAGTGGCCGAGGTAGCCGTGCGCGCCGTGAATCTCGACCAGCTTGAAACCGGCCTCGCGGGACATGCGCGCCAGGGCGGCGAACTCACTGATGACACCGGTGATCTCACTGGTGCTCAGCGGGTGCGGCACCGTCGCCCCCTCCACCGAAGGCAGCGCGCTCGGCGCCACCGGTGTCCAGCCGCCCTTCTCCACCGGGATCGGCTTGCCGCCTTCCCACGGCACATGGCTCGACGCCTTGCGCCCGGCATGCGCCAGTTGGATGGCGGGGACGGAGCCGCACAGCGTGATCACCGAGGCGATGCGGGCCAGCGCCGCCTGATGCTCTGCCTTGTAGCCGCCCAGGCAGTTCGGGGTGATGCGGCCGGTGGCGGAGACGGCGGTCGCCTCGGCCATGACGATGCCGGCCCCGCCGGCGGCCTTGGAGCCCAGGTGCTGCACGTGCCAATCGCTGCCCAGCCCGTCCTGCGCACTGTACTGGCACATCGGGGCCACGACGATGCGGTTGCGGGCGGTAACCGACCGGAAGCTGATCGGCTGGAAGAGCAGCGGTGTGGACATAGCGGTGGCGATTCCTGGTTCGTGAGCGATTATGGAAGCCATATACCGTGTCAGGCGCGCGAAGCCACCCGGCCCGCCCGCATTTCGCGGGTCATGCTTTGGGACGCCACGCCATGAACATCCTGTCCATCCAGTCCTGGGTCTCCTACGGCCATGTCGGCAATGCCTCGGCCGTATTCCCACTGCAGCGCCTGGGCGCCGAGGTCTGGGCGATCAACACCGTACAGTTTTCCAACCACACCGGCTATGGCGCCTGGCGCGGCGCGGTCTACTCTGGCGAGTCGGTGCGGGAGGTGGTGGACGGCATCGCCGACCGCGGCGTGCTGGGGCGCTGCGACGCGGTGCTGAGCGGCTATGTCGGCGGCGCGGATATTGGCAGCGCGATCCTGCATGCGGTGGCCAGCGTGCGGCGGGTCAATCCGCAGGCGCTGTATTGCTGCGACCCGGTAATCGGCGATGTCGGCCGCGGCGTGTTCGTCCGGCCAGGGATCGAGGAGTTCCTGCGCGACCAGGCACTGGCCGCCGCCGACATACTCACACCGAACCGCTTCGAACTGGAGCGTCTGACCGGGCTGGAGTGCACCACGCTGGAGGCGGCGAAGCACGCGGTGCTGCGGCTGCGCTCGGCGATGCGTGTTGATGGCCCCGCCTGCGTGCTGGTCACCAGCCTGGACGTCGCGGAAACGCCGGAGGATGCGATCGATATGCTGACATTCGAGGGCGGCGCGTTCCACCGTCTGCGCACGCCGCGCCTGCCACTGGATATCAACGGCGCCGGCGACGCCATTGCGGCGCTGTTTCTGTTCCACCGGATGAAGACCGGCAGCGCCGTGGCAGCGCTGGAGGCGGCGGGATCGTCGATCTATGGCCTGCTGAAGCGCACGGCAGACGCGGGCTCACGGGAAATCCTGACGGTGGCGGCACAGGAGGAGTTCGTGACGCCTACACGGAGGTTCCGGGCGGAGGGGTGCTGAGCCACGCCTGCGCGCAGCGGGTAACCAAGTTCGGGCTGCCATGCGGCTCTATCCCATCCGGCCACAGCCGTCCGTCTGGTCGAGAAGCTCCTCCGCCGTGCCGGGATTCTTGCCGTCAACGTAATAGGTGACCGCCATGTAGAATGGTGGATTCTTTCCGGTTCCAATGATCGCGATGCTCTGGTCGCCGATGTATCGCGACGCGTGCGGAAAGCGCGTCAGCACCCGGAACGGACTGTTATCGCCTGTCAGACTAGCCAGGGTGATAACTTCATACTGATTCTCATGAGCACCCAGTGAAACCACACTCGGTTTCGCAGGATCACGACTGATCGGACCCGCCTTCGCAAGCCGGTCTGCAACCGACTGGTGTACGCAGGAGATATGAATATGAAGTTGGTCCTGATCCCGCCCCTTCTCCGAGTTGATTGCCAGCGCCATGTATTGGGATGGCTTTTTCAGATAGCCGTGCATCGCTTCCTGCCAGCCGTATTGCCAGAACTCCGCGACCGGATCCGCTTCCGTCTGCTTGGTCGCTTCGATCCCTGCTACCGGCACTGATGGCACCAGCAGGTAGCCATAGGGCTTCCGGGCGCCACCATCCTTTATGATGACGAACTGATCCTTTTGACTGAAGTGCAGGCAATTCCGATCGGTGGGTGGCGTTGCGATACAGCACTTCGTCGCCAGAATCGTCAACCGGTCACGGCTCTTCGGGTCAGCTGGCATGGCGCAAGTCGACGCGGACCGACCCTGCGCCGCGTCCAGCGTCTTGTCTTCTTCGGCTCGATTACTGTTTCGCTGCACATCGCGCGCCGCTTGTGCGGCAGCCCCGCACGACATCAGCGGCGCTAGACCCACCGACAGAATCAAGGAGCCAATTGGCAAAACCCGCGCCCATCCGCGATCCGTCCCAACACCCATCCAACCGCTCCTTTGGCCTCAACTTAGAGCAAGCAACGTCGCATCGCTGCCGCAATTGGGGATCGGTTCATGGCCGCCACGCATGCGCACCAGCCGCGTCAGCTCCGCGTGGCAACCGATGAATACAGCGTCGGCTACGCCAATAGGCGCCTACTTTACGCTTCCACAAGCGGTGGTCTGATCAAGAAGCTCCTCCGCCGCACCGGGATTCTTGCCGGACGCGTACGTCACAGCCATATAATAGGGCGGGTTCTTACCAGTGCCGATGATCGCAATGCTCTGGTCCGCTATGTGGCCTGCTGCGTGAGGGAACTTTTCCAGGATTTTGAAGGGGCTGTTATCACCCGTGAGACTGGTAAGTGTGATGACCTCATACTGATTGCCGTGTGGCCCCAACGTCAGCGCCGTGGGTTGTGTGGGATTGGCGCTGATCTGCGCCGTGCCGGCAAGCTGCGTAGCGACAGACTGAAGGACACAGGAGATATGAATGTGGAGCTGGTCCTGATCACGGCCCTTCAAGGAATTAATAGCCAGCGCCGTATGCGAGGCCGGCTTCTTCAGGTAGTAATTCATCCCCTGATCCCAACCATACTGCCAAAATTCTGCGACGGGATCCGCTTCAGTCACTGAGGTCTGCTCAATGCCAGTTACCGCGATCGATGGCAGAATCAGGTAGCCGAATGGCTTGCTGACAGCAGCATCTTTCACCGTTACGAACTTATTGTTTTGACTGTAATGAAGGCAGTGAGAGTCGCCGAAGGGACTCTGGGTGCAGCATTGCGTGGCCAGGACCTTTAGGATGTCGCGGCTGGGCGGAGTCGGTAATGAGCATGCGGATGCAGATAGCGCATGAGTGGCACCGTGCTCCTTGTGTGTGCCCCGCTCATGGCTACCGCTGTCAGATGCGGGCGAGCGCTGGGCGACGGAGACTCCGGATGCAAGGAGCGCGACTGCAAGAACCGCGACAGGTCCAACTGCCGTTAAACATGCACACCGGACATAAGCATTATCTAGCATTGTTCGGATCGGTTGAAGTGCAGCAAATCGGATCATGGCAGGCTCCAGGGTGGGCCGCGATAATATGTAAATCGCATTGTTCCGGCAAGATTCGCAAACAACCGCAATTTCTGCCACCAGCGTGAAACGATAACTTGCGGTTTGCCACAACATGTTGCAGAGTCAGTCATCGCAACGTCATGGGTGGCTCGGCTACGCAAAGCGAACCGCGAACGGTCCAACACGTATGGCCCGGGATTGGGGCGGACCCGGGCGATTGCGCGTCCCACCGCCGATGCTGGGCATTGGCGTGAAAAGGGGTGTGCATCACCCGAATGACGCTCATGGGCAACTTTGATGCGGGACGTGCGCCCCGTGGGCGGTTGGAGCTGTCGCAAGACGGCAGCGTGGCCTGCGGACACAGCAGCCGTTTGACATCGATCTGGCGATATGCGGGTGCGACGACATGTGCAAAGGCATGAAGTGATGTTCGGACAACGTGCAGTACGGGCTTGTTGGCCAGTAATGCTGGCAACGCTGCTGCTTCTCGGCCCGGCGGATACGTTCGCGCAGTCCACCGGTTCCGAAACGAGACACCACAGGGATGAACCCCGCCGCAAAGACGGCGAGACGGGCCGGGTTAACGCGGCAAACAGCGCACTGACGACGGGCGGTGAAACCATCGTATTCTTCCGCCACGGCGAGAAACCGCAACCCGAGGGGTTGGGGCAACTCACCTGTCAGGGCCTCAACCGGGCCATCCGCTTGCCTAAGGCCCTATACACCCTGTTCCATAGCCAGTTCGGAAAACCAGCAGCGATCTTCGCTCCGAACCCCGGCGTGCAGATTACCGATCCACATGGACCCTACAATTACGTACGCCCCCTCGCCACCGTGGCGCCGACGGCGATCCTATTGGGGCTGCCCGTGAATACACAGTATGGTTACGCCGACACCGACGGCCTGAAGAAGGCGCTACTGGATCCAAAGTACCAGAGTTCGCTCGTCTACGTCGCATGGGAACATGACAAAATGAACGCCCTTCTGAAGTCATGGACCGGCGATCCCAATGTGCCGCAGTGGAGCGGCAGCGAGTACGACATGGTCGTCGTGCTGAGCATCAATGGAGGCAAGGTAACCTGGGCTGAAAAGAAGCAAGGCCTGAATAACCTCCCGACAACGTGTCCAGACCAGTAGACGATCTGCACGGTACAAAATAGCCAAGCGTAGGCAGGCTGAGGAATGCATAGGTCAAGCCGCTGCAATCCCACCGCATTGTCGGCGTGGCGCCGCACTGCGACGTCACGACCGGGCTTTCGCGGACAATGCGGGGACCTGCGCCTGCAACCAGACCCTGGCCGCCGACGTCCTGACACCCAAACGTGTCGAACTGGAACGCCCGACCGGCCGTAAGTGCACGAAACTGGAGACGGCGAAGCACACGGTGCTCCGCCTGCAGTCTGCGATGCATAGCGACGACCCGGCCCACGTGCTGGTCACCAGCCTGGATGTGGCTGAGACCCGGAGAAGTCGGTCGATATGCTGAGATTCGAGGCGGCGTCTTTTATCACCGGCGCATGCCGCGCCTGCCACTGGACATCAATGGCGCTGTTCTCGTTCCACCGCATGAAGACCGGCAGCGCCGTGGCAGCGCTGCAGGCGGCGGGATCGTTGATCTATGGCCTCCTCAGGCGCACGGCGGAGGCGTGGTCGCGGGAGATCCTGACAGTGACAGTGGTGGCAAAGGAGGAGTTCGTGACCCCGACGCGGCTGTCCTGGGCGGCGGCGGATCCGGGCTCTTATCGACGTCCGTCAGATAAGTCGTTGCACGCTCGTGACGTGGCGGGGTGCCGGTAATCGTTGGGCCCTGTGCAGCTCTCGCCAATATCCGACCTCTGATCCGGCGTGTGCAAACGCCAACACCGCCTTACGGCGCCCGCAGCACGAACAGCCCCAGGTTCGCCAGCGCGGACAGGATGATCTGCAGCCCCAGCGCCACCTGGTTGATCGCCAGCACCACGGCGAAGATCTGCAACACGGTGCCAATCCAGCGCAGGATCACATGCGCGAACAGCATGCACACCCAGTCCAGCGCCAGGATCACCAGCGTCACCCCAGCCACCGTCGCCTTTGCCTGCCAGTCATCAACCGCCAGCGCCATGAAAATAATGATCGCGGCAATGCCATACGGTGTAACGATCGTCGGAAACGCCAGCGGGTTGACCGCCAGCCGCAAATCAGGCTCCGAGGCCGGCTTCGGCGGCGGCGCATCGAACTGCTGCAGCACCGTCTGCAGCGCCACAAGAAACAGCACCAGCCCACCGGTCAGCGTCAGCACCGGCACCGGAACGCCAAAATTCTCCAGGAAGCGCTGGCCCAGCAGGGCGGCCACCGCAAGGCCAGCCGCCGAAAACAGGGTCGCCCGCGTCGCCAGCCGGACCCGAAAGGCCCGGTCCGTGCCTGCCGTCATCGCCATGAACGGCTGCAGGATCTTCAGTGGGCCGAGCATCAGGAACAGCAGGGTAAAGACCTTGCCGGGCGGCAGGTTTGATTGCCCCACCCCATCGCCAGCCACCGCGGCAAACGCCGCTGCCGGTAGCAAAGCCGCTGCCATCACGAGCAGCCACCACACGCGGCCGCAGGAAAAGATCGAGTCCATCGCCGCGCCACGCTGCCTGCGCACATCACCGACCGCAAGCTGATTCCGGCAGCGGATTGTCATTGACGCAGCCTGACGAAATGATCACGACAGCGCCGCGAACACGTGCCACCCGGCACATTGCTGCGAAAGGTTCATGATGATGAAAAAAGCATTCGCCGTCTCGGCGCTCGCCGCCGCCCTGACCTTTGCCTCGCTCGGCCCCGTCGCCGCGCGCGAGAAGGAAGCTGCGGTCGGCGCCCAGATTGAGGGCCGGGCAACGGTCGAAAGCGTTGACATGGCAACACGCCACGTCCTGCTGCGTAATGCGGACGGCGCGTTGCAGACCATCACGGTCGGGCCGGAGGTGCGAAATCTCGCGCAGGTAAAGGCCGGCGACAAGGTGCTGGTCCGCCTGCGCCTCGGCGTCGTGGCGCAGATCGCGCCGCCGAACGATAATGCGCCGCCGGTGGCCGCGGCGGATGCGGCCGGCCGGGCGCCGGCGGGCGATCGGCCCGCGGGCTTGGTCGGTGAGGCACTGCGCGTACGAGTCACGATCGACGGCTACGACCGCCGGACCCGGGTCGTGCGCTACACCCTACCAAACGGGCAGAAGCACCAGACCGTCCTGCATACCAAGACCATGCAGGACTTCGCCGCCGGCCTGAAGGCCGGCGACAAGGTCGACGTGACGTTCATTCGTTCCTTGGCAGTCGCGGTCGAGCCGTCCGCACAGTCGTAACGATACCGTTACTCGGACCGAGCCCCTGCGGCTCGGTCCGGTGGCGCCGGCATGCGCCCGCCCAGGGACCGGGACAATCGGAGGTTTGACGTTCGCTCCATTCGGCCTACAGTCAGCAGGGCCAAAAGAACATCAAAGGGAGCGATCGATGAAGTATAACCGCATTTCGGCTGACTGCCACCTCGACATGCCGTGGATGCCGCCAACGCTATTCGTCGATGAAGCGTCGCGCGAAATGAAGGACCGGATGCCGTTCGTCGCTGACGGCCCCGACGGTCCGCAATGGGTCACCAAGTCCGGCGCCAATTTCGGCCTGCTCAACGGTGTCGGACCCAGCGGCGCGAAGTTGGTGCCGGGTCAGAACAAGCGCGTCGATATCATGGCGGAAACTGGCCTGTTCGCTGACGGCAAGAAGGGAATCCAGCGCTGCTCCGACCCGCATCTGCGCGTCAAGGACATGGACCGCGACGGGGTCGACGCCGAGGTAATCTTCGGCATCCTGGGCAGCGCGTCGAAGATGCAGGATGTGGAAGCGTCGAATCACATGCTGTACATCTACAACAACTGGCTGAAGGATTTCTGCAGCCACTATCCGGACCGGCATATCGGCCTGGCCTGCATCCCCTACGGCGACATCGATGCCGCAGTGGCCGAAACCCATCGCGCCGCCAAGCTGGGCCTGCGCGGCATCGAAGTGTCCTGCTCCTGGGACATGGAGCCGATGTGGCACCCGTGCTGGGAGCCGCTTTGGCAGGCGGTCTCCGAGGTCAACCTGCCGCTGCACTTCCACACCTTCCCCACCACGCCACCGCGCGCGCGTGAGCAGGTGGATGCGCAGGTTCGGCGTGCCGCGATGTTCACCGGCGTGTCGGCGTTCCAGATGGGGCTGATCCACATCCTCGCCGCCATGATGGGCGCCGGCGTGTTTGAGCGGTATCCAAACCTGCGGGTGTCGTTCGGTGAGAGCGGCATCGGCTGGATTCCCTACGCGCTCGATCGCATGGACTTCGAGTTCGAGGACCGCTTCCGCGACCTGATGAAGCTGAAGCCGAGCGAGTACTGGCAGCGCCAGTGCAAGGCGACGTTCCAGTACGACGTGATCGGACCGAAGCTGCTGAACGTCAACAACCTGATGACAGTTGATACGCTGATGTGGGGGTCCGACTACCCACATACCGACGGCATCTGGCCGGAGTCGACGAAGTATATCGATGAGCAGTTCGTCGGCCTGTCGAAGGACGACGTGCAGAAGATCACCTGCACGAACGCCGCCAAATTCTATAACCTGGTCAACTAAAGCGGCTGGATAAAGCGTTACGGTACTGTCGTGGCCTGCAGGAAGTCAGGCCACGACAGTAAAAATGCCCCGAACGACTTCAGGTCAGGCCTGTCTCGGACCTGTCACCACTTGTTCCAGTTGTACACCTTCTCCACCGTCCCGCCCATCAGCTTCGCCTTATCGCTATCCGATAGCCGCTTCGTCTCCAGGAACGGCTTCGTCGCCTGCTCATAGCTCAGCATCCCGATCGTGCGGGTCCAGTCCGTGCCCCACATGCAGCGGTCAATCCCAAAGGCGTCGATGATCCGCAGGACCGGGTCCCAGATGTCGTCGTATGGGTACCCGGTATGTGAAAGCGTGCAGGCGCCGCTGATCTTCACTCGCACGTTCGGGTATTGCGCCAGCGCCAGCAGCTTCGGCAGATCCCGCCACGGATTGTCCGGCGGCGGCGGATGATTCGCCTGCAGCAGACCCAGATGATCGATCACGACCACTGTGTCGGGATTGCGCTGCACCACCTCGGTGCCATCGTCGAGCCTTCCCCAGCACAGGAAATTCACCGGCAGGTTATGCCGGGCGGCTGCGGCAAAGGCGCGACTGACGCGCGGATCAGCGGGATCGCTGACCAGTTCGTCGCGCAGCATGACGCGAATGCCGACCGTGCCCTTCGTTTTCGCCCACTCGGCCACGTCCTCATCCAGTCCCGGCGCGGTTACGTCGACCGGCTTTACCACCCGATACTTGTCGGGAAACGCCTGGTACACTTCCATGGCATAGCTTGGATCGAAACGATACATGCTGTAGGACGAAACGATCACCGCGGCATCGACACCAGCCGCGCCCATGGCCGCGGTCATTTCGGCGCCGTTCGCCGAGTCCGGCCCGTGCATCCAGCCGGCCCAGGGCCGACCGGGGTGGTTCTTCTCATAGACATGGACCTGGACGTCGATGACCCGCATGGCTGGCTCCTCCGCATCGTTTCCACCATCCTAACACGAGCGCGGCCTGCGGCGAGAGCGCGGGCGCTACAGCGAATCCAGCACCCAGGTTTCAGCGATTGCCAGCCCCCTCACCCGCACACCGTTAGGCAGCTTCGCGTCGTAGCTCTGGTGGTGGTGCCCGTGCACGATCAGTCGTGCGCCGCAGCGGGCGGCCAGATCGTCGATCACGCTGTAGCCGTGCCGGTGGCTGCTGGGCGCTTCATGCGTCACGAGGATGTCGAACCGCTCGGCCGCCAGACGCTCGAAATCCTCCGGAAAAATCGTATCGCGGTGCCACAGCGGCAAGCCGCCTCGCCAGGCCTCGCCAGGCCGCAAGGCAGCATGAAAGGCGGCGCGGTGGTGGAACGACGGCGGCCCCTCCTCCGCGCGCGGCACCCAAACCCGCGGGCGGAACACGCCTGGCAGCCCGGCAATGCGCCAGCCGTCGATCGTCGTCACCCGGAGGCCCAGGTCGCCCTGCGCGGTCGTCAGGTGGTCGAACGCGGTCTCGGTTTCGGTGTCATGGTTGCCGAGGATCCAGCGCACATCCCAACCGGCCGCCAGCGCTGGTGCCATGACCTCTGCCAGCGGCGCCGGCAGGTCGCAGTCGCCCAGCAGGATCAGCGTGCCGGGCGGCAGCGAGGCGCAGGTGCGCAGGATCGGGGTGAAGTTTCGGTGCGGATCGCCGGCGAAAACCAGCGGCCGGTGGTCAGATGGTACGGGCACGGACAGGTCGTCTCTTGAACATTCCAACCAGCGTGCGTCGAGGCCACCCGTGGGTGTCATGGCCGGCAAGGCTGGTCTCGACGCCAGCGCACGCCAGCGTGCCTCGACCCATCCTCCTCGTCATGGGGCGCCTGAGCGTGGGAGGCAGGATCACCGTGCCGTCTCCGATGAACCGATCAGCCAATCCATAGCGAACGCGCAACCATTCGAAAGTCATCGGGCACGACCGCCACGATGTCGACCTCAGCCCAGCGCAGCCTGCACCCAGCGCGCCCAGGCCAGCGTCGGGCGGTCGTCGCCGCGCCGGCCGACGATCTGGATGCCCAGTGGCAGGCCCTTGGGACCAGTGCCGGCGGGCACTGTGACACAGGGGACGCGCAGCGAGGTCCAGATGAAGTTGAAACAAGGGTCGCCGGTCCAGCCCAGGCCCTCGGGCGCCTCGCCGGGGGCGGACGGCGTCAACAGCACGTCCAGATCACCCATCACCTCCGGTAACGCCCGTTGCGTCGCATCGAATACCGCATACGCGCCGTCCAGATCGACCGGCGACTGTTCCAGCCCGAAATCCATGCGGGCGCGCAGATCGTCGCTGATCAGGTCGGGATGGATGGTCAGTTCCCAACCCAGCGCCCGGGCACTCTCGGTGTTCATGACGATCGGATGCGCATCGACCAGGCGATTGTAGATTTCCGGCAGGTCCAGCGTTGTCACCTGGGCGCCGGCGCGGGCAACCGCCTCGGCAGCGCGGTCGAGCAGAGCATGGGTTTCCTCGCTGGCGGCATACCAGGTCGGGCCGCGGCATATCCCGATGCGCGGCGCCCGGTCCGGCGCCTCATCCGGATCACCAAGCTCACGTCCGGACAAGGCCGAGGCAAACAGCGCGCAATCGGCGACATTGGTCGCCAGCATGCCGACCGTGTCCAAGCTGTCTGACATGATCTTCATGCCGATCCGGCTGATCATGCCGTAGCTGGGCTTGTAGCCGACCACGCCACAGAACGCGGCCGGCCGGATGATGCTGCCGGCCGTCTGCGTGCCGAAGGCCAGCGGGAAGAACCCCGCAGCCACGCCGGCGGCAGAGCCTGACGACGATCCACCCGGCGTATGATTGATGTTGGCGGGGTTGGCGGTCGGTCCCGGCTTGCGTGTCGCGAACTCGGTGGTCACCGTCTTGCCCATCACCACCGCCCCGCACTCCCGCGCCCAGGCGACGCAGGCAGCATCGGCGCGGGGCTGCCAGCCTTCCCAGATCGGCGAGCCGTATTCGCTGGGCATGTCCTCGGTATCCAGCACGTCTTTCACGCCGATCGGCAGGCCTTGCAGCGGCCCCTCCTTCGCAGCGCGGGCGCCAAACCGCGCTTGGTCGGAGGAGAACCAAGCGAACGCCTGAACCTCCGATTCGCGCGCATCGATGCGCTCGATATAGGCTTCCATCAGATCCTCGGCGCGCAATGTGCCGTCCTGGATGCGGCGCACCGCCTGCGTGGCGGTGAGGTTCAACGGATTGCTCATGGCGCGCCTTTCCCCTTCGCTAGTCCGGGTTTCATAGCAGAGTTCCGCCGGGGCGCGAGACTGCAGCACGCTGAACCCCGCCGCCTCACGGCGTGTGCCCGACGGGCGCAACGGTTTCCGGTGAAATTATCCGCCGCGTGGAAGACGGCAGAGAGTCCGTGCCCGGTTGGCCAATTGTAGGTGCGCCTTGTGTCGGGCGGTCGACGCGTTCATATCACCATGAGCGTCAACCGCGATGCGCCGCGCATCGGGCACGTTCTACGCCGTCTCAAGGACATATAGGATTTTCATGAGAGCTCGATTCCTCCGCAGTGAGGCGGCCCGCTTCAGGGTGATGGCCGAAGAGACCGATCGTGAGCAGACGCGGATACGGCTGCTTGCCATGGCTGACGACTTCGACGCCCGGGCCAGGGCAGCCGATGATGCCACTGCCGCGATGCCGCCGGAACCACCGGCCGACCCGGAAGGGCCGGAACCATCTTCTGCCGAGGCTACGGAACCAACCGAGGAGGACGGCAAGCCGAAATCCGGCCGGCCCAGAGGAACCACGTCACGGGAGGGCGGAGCGTCGAAACGGCTGACCCTGGGACGCCGGACATAGCGCCCGCAACGGATACCAAGGCCATTAACTCAACGGCCCCGGCCGGCCTTCTGCGTGCGACTTCACGCAACTTGGAACCGAACGGGATGTGACGACGCCGGCGGCGCCGGCTCCTGTCTCTGTCATGGCGGGCTTGACCTGCCACGACGACAGCACGCCGTACATACGGCCTGCTGTCCCCAGGCAGCCGGAGACAGGGCGTTTCCGCGATGTGAACGCGCCGGGGCCAGTTACGCCATGACAAGGGCGGAGGCTGGTGCGGCGGCAGCACCGCTCCGGCGCTGAAGGTCGATCGACGCGGCTCACGCGCGGTTCAGTTTGACACCACCCCTGCCCCGCCCGAAACTCGGTCGCAACGTCCGCACAGCCAACCGAGGCAGACATGAGGAACGATCCAGAACCGCCCCTTTCCCCCGCGGAGGAGCGCGACCTGCGGCGGGTGGCCGCCATGATGGTGCCGGCAAGCACGGAATACGACGTGCCCGGCGCGGACGATCCCACCATCTTCGCCGATATCGTCAAGTCGCTCGGCCGCGACCTCGGCGACGTCCGCAGGGCACTGGGCGCGCTGCGCGAATCCGTTGGCGGCGCCTTCGCCGATGCCGATGCGTCCCGCGCCGAAGTTGCCGCGGCCGCGCTGCGCGACGCCGGCGGCGCGCCCCGCGCCGCGATCGAGCGCGCCATCCTGCAGTGCTACTACCGCGACGACCGCGTCCTCCGTTCCCTGAACATTGAGCCGCGGCCGCCCTTCCCCAAAGGCCACGTGCTGGAACAGGGCGACTGGTCGTTGCTGGACGTGGTGAAGAAGCGTCCGAAGATGTGGCGGGACGCGCCGCGGTGAAGCGCAACGACATCGTCGACGTCCTGATCATTGGTTCCGGCGCCGCCGGCGCGGCGGTGGCGTGGAGTCTTACCGAAACGAAAATGCGCATCCTGTGCCTCGAACAGGGCGACTGGATGAAGAATTCCGAGTTTCCGAGCACCGGGCGGGACTGGGAGGCGCGTCGTTTCGCGGACTTCGATATCAGTCCCAACCGGCGGCGCCGCGACACCGATTATCCCATCAACGACGATGCCTCGGTGATGAAGATCGCCAACTTCAATGGCGTCGGTGGCGGAACGGTCTTCTATACCGCGCACTGGCCACGGCTGCATCCATCGGACTTCAAGGTAAAGTCGCTGGACGGCGTGGCCGACGACTGGCCGATCGACTACTGGACGCTGGAAAAGTTCTTTGAGGAAAACGACCGCATGATGGGCGTGTCGGGCCTCGAGGGCGATCCTGGCGTGCCGCCGCGCCATCCGCCGATGCCGCCGATCCCGCTGGGCAAGACCGGCACCGCGTATGGCAAGGCGATGAACAAGCTCGGCTGGCACTGGTGGCCGTCTGACGTCACCGTGGCAACGACGGAATATGAGGGCCGCGCCGCGTGCGTGAATATTGGCCATTGCACGCCAGGCTGCGCGCATGGCGCGAAAGCCAGCACCGACATCACCTACTGGCCGCTGGCGATCCGTGCCGGCGTCGAACTGCGGCCGCGCTGCCGGGTGCGCGAAATCACCACGAACGAGCATGGGATGGCCTCCGGCGCGATCTATTACGATCCTGATGGCAAGGAGTGTTTCCAGCCGGCCGAAATGGTGATCGTCGCCTGCAACGGCGTCGGGACACCGCGGCTGCTGCTGAACTCGAAGTCGGGAAAGTTCCCGAACGGCCTCGCCAACTCCAGCGATCAGGTCGGGCGCAACCTGATGCTGCATCCCTGGCCGCAGGTGCGAGGCTATGTCGAGGAATTCGTCGACGGCGACCGCGGCCCGATGACCTCGATCTGGAGCAAGCAGTTCTACGAGACCGACCCGAACCGCGATTTCGCCCGCGGCTACACGCTGCAGTTCGCACGCGGCACCGGCCCGGTGAATGAGGCGCTGCAATCCGTCAGCGTCGATCAGGTACCGTGGGGTCAGGGCCACCACGCGGCGTACCGGGAGCGGCTGTACCACCGCCTGCAGGTCGGCATTGCCTGCGACGACCTACCTGAGGCGCACAACCGGGTTACGCTCGATCCGGAACGCAAGGACAGCCACGGCATCCCAGGCGCGAAGATCGACTACACGATCGGCGAGAACACACGGCGGATGATGGAGCACGGGATCGCCCGCGCCACTGACATCCTGCAAGCGGCGGGCGCGAAACACCTCTACACTTCGCGGACCATCCTCAACAGTCCCGGCCACATGCTGGGCACAGCGCGAATGGGAACAGATCCGGACCGTTCGGTCGTCAACCCGTGGGGGCGCTGCCACGATGTGAAGAACCTGTTCATCGTCGACGGCAGCGTCTGGGTGACCGGGGGTGGTGTCAACCCGACGTCCACGATCCAGGCCGTGGCGCTGTATATCGCCGACCAGATCAAGCAGCGCCTGGCGACCCTGTTCGACTAGGGCGCGGTGGTGCGGTGCACCACCCGTCATCCGCTTTCATCGGTAACCAGGCACGACCGCTGCGGGACGTATACAGTTCCAGTGGCGGTCGATGCGTCCTCGTGGCATGGTCGGATTGGAAGAATCGGCCGAACATTGAGGTTAGCAGCGGTGCGGACGTGCCAGTTCATCAGCCAGACGCTTAGGCGTGCACTAGCGGTGCTTGTATTGCTGGCGATCTTTCCAGCAACGAGCCTCGGCGCGGAGCACCACAATCCGCTGGCGGTGCCGGACCTGACCAGTCCGCGCAACGCGATGGAAAGCTTTCTGTCCCGGAGTGACCGCCTGTACACCCGCTGGGCGGACCTGCTGACCGACTATCTGGACTCCGGCAACTACTACCTGTCCCCAGCGCAGCACAGAGCGATGCTCCGCATCCTCGATGACGGTCCGCATATCGCCCGCGTGCTGGACCTGTCATCCGTCCCGCCGGTCCTGAAGCAGACCCTGGGGCGGGAGCGCATCCTGCAATTCCGCGAAATCCTCGACCGCATCCCGCTGCCGGATCCTGCCGATATTCCCGATGCGGCCGCCATGGAAAGCCGGCCGGTAAAGCGGTGGCGGCTGCCAGGCACTGACATTGAATTTGTCTTATCGACCAGCGGGCCGCGGGCCGGCGACTATGTGCTGACACCTGAAACCATCGAGCGCCTGCCGGACTACTACCAGCGGGTGAAGGACCTGCCGTACAAGTCAGGCCCGGCGCAGCGGTTGGTGGATACCTATCACCAGTTCGCGCCCGGCAGTAACAGCACAGTCTTCGAAATATTCGAAGGCTCGCCGATTGGCCTCAGCACTGTCCTGCCGATGCGCTGGATGCTGGCATGGCCCGACTGGTCACGGACCTGGATTGGCGGCGCGGCCGCCTGGCAGTGGATCGGCATTGGCGTCGGCATCCTGTTCGGATGGGCATTCCTCTGGCTGTGCAACCGGCTCGGCCGCCGGTTCGCGGCCCAGGCGGAAGATGCGCCGCGGCGGCGCTGGCACACACTGCCAGTGCCGATTGGAATACTGCTTCTTTCCGCGCTTTTTGTTCCCACCTTCGCCACCATCCTGCATCTCAGCAATACGCCACGGATCGTCATCGCCGTACTAGCGACCGGCGCGCTCTACCTTAGCGCGGCCTGGATCGGCGTGGCCGGTTCCGCGATCGCCGGCGACATGATTGTCGGCGCCGAAAAGCTGGGACTGCGTAGCCTGGACGGCCAGTTGATCCGCCTGGGCAGCCGGTTGGTCGGCATCCTGCTGGCGGTCGCCGCACTGATCCGCGGCGCCGACGAGCTTGGCATCCCAGCCTATTCCGTTCTGGCCGGCCTGGGCGTCGGCGGCCTCGCCGTTGCCCTGGCGGCAAAGGACAGTCTCGCCAATCTCCTGGGCTCGATGCTGATCATGTTCGAGAAGCCGTTCCGCATCGGCCACTACATCAAGCTGAGCAACCATGAGGGCACCGTCGAGGATGTCGGGTTTCGCAGCACGCGCATCCGCACGCCGGACAATTCCCTGATCTCGATTCCGAACGATACAGTCATCAACACGACGGTCGAGAACCTCACGCTGCGGCCGAAACGGCGGCAGCGGTTCAGCGTCGGCGTCACCTACGACACGCCGCGCGAGACACTGGTGTCTTTTGCCGCCGCGATCAGGGCGGCTATCGAGGAGCACGAGTTGGTGGCGCCGGACGGCATCCAGGTGTCACTGAACGCGCTGGCGGACAGTAGCCTCGACATCCTGGTGATCTTTCACCTGGCAGTCACGGACTATACCGCCGAACTGCGGGGCCGGCACGATATCCTGCTGCGCATCATGGAACTGGCCGAGGAGATGGGTGTGGAGTTTGCCTACCCCACGCGCACCTTGCTGATCGACAGCCCGGCCGACACCGCCTCGCGCGGCCCTGCACGGTCCGACGTCAGGGTTCCGCTTAGCGTAACCTAATGCGCCAGCACGGCGTCGGACCGCCCCGCCACCGTCCGGCGTTAGCGCTGACGCACCTCATGACCTGGCGGGGTCAGCATTTCCATGAGGTGACGGATCAGCCGTACCCCCGCGAACGCGGCGTACCGCGTAAGCCGAGCGATGGGACGCCAGGCAGCGGGTCGGCACCAGGTGGCGCCCGGTTCGTCCCATCCCTGTCCGGTCAGGCGGTCAAAACGGTCCATGCAGCGCCTCCTCAGTGAGCGAGGACTGCAGGAGCGGACAGATGCGTATGGGCTGCGGCATCCAGTGTGGCGCCACGCGCCACCGGGGTGATCGTCGCC
>JAFEFW010000189.1 GCA_018240405.1 Pseudomonadota bacterium | reverse complement strand
GGCTGACCTGCACGGGCACGCTGTATATGTGCCTGGGCCAGGAAGACTCAGCCGATTTCCGCACGCTGCTGCGCGACGGCGCCACCGATGATGAGCTGGATGCGGCGATCCGGGAGGCAATCTCCCGCAAGCCGAAGGGGCATGACTTCATCATCGACCGCCGGCACGACAAGCCCGCGGTCGGACGGCACATGAGCGTGACCGGCGGCTGACCTGCCGGTCAGGGCGGCACATCGCTCACCACAAGCAGTTCCGCCGTTGCCCCGGAGGCCGTGAACAGGCCGGCCTGCGCCGCCCGAACCGGATCGGCCCGATAGGCGTCCAGATGCGCTGTGGACGGGAACCAAAGCACGTGGATTTCGGCCCCGCCATCGGCGGAACGCAGCCGCCGTTCCAGTCGGCCGCCATGCCGGCCGATCAGCGGCAGGACCGCATCCTCATACGCCTGGAATGACGCAACGCCGGCGGGTGGCACACGCAGTATCGCGCATAGTGTGATGCCAGGCATGGTGGTTTCCCCTGATTCGGCTTGCGGCCAACGGGGTCCAGCTTGCCGGCCAATGGGCCGCGGCGGCAAGCCGACGGGGTGCCTTTGGCCGCTGCAAGGACCTGCTCGGCCGGCGCAATCGGCTGGCAGGCTGGTGCAACGACGAAAACACCGCCAGTGAAGCCGCGTTGCCGGGGCAAGGCCAACGGCATGCCGACCAAGAGCGATCAGCTGCGCGTGCGATAGCCGCACCACGCACGCGGAACGTGCATCCGCAGCGCGAGCAGCTTAATCTCAGCGCCGTAACCTCACGACCTGAAAGAGCGGATCATGACCGACGGGATCGACATGCCGTTGCATCGCCGGAGCCTGGGCGTCACTGCGTTCGCGGCGTCGCTGCTCGCCACGTTGGGCCGTTCGCCCGCATCCGCCCACGACGTTGGGCCGACGCCAGAGGAGATCAAGGCAATCGAGGGGTTTGCCGGCTCCCTGGCGATGCAGGCCGCGATCTACGGCGTGCCGCTGGTCGCCATGTACCTGCTGCGCGACACCGTCTGCTTCGGCGCCGCCCCGCAGGCCGCGCCCAACACGATCTGGCGTATCAGCAACATTGCCACGCCGGAAATCGCCCGGCAGGCCGGCTACGTCACGCCGAACGTCAACGTGGTCTACGGCTTCGGCTTCATGGACCTCGGGCAGGAACCGGTCATCCTGCGCGCGCCGGATTCCGGCGGCCGCTACTACATGATCGAGCTGTGCGACATGTGGACCAACGCCTTTGCCTATCCCGCCGGCAAGGCGGCCGGCTATGGCGGCGGCACCTTCGCGCTGGTCGGACCGGGCTGGCAGGGCACGCTGCCGGCAGGTGTCACCCGCATCGACTGCCCGACCCGCTGGGTGGAAGTGCAGCCGCGGGTCTACGTCAAGGACCAGGCCGACCTGCCCGCGGCCGAGACGGTACTGAAGGCGATCACCACCACGGGCCTGGCGGCATACACCGGCGGCACTGTGCCGGCACCGGTTGCGTACGATTATATCCGGCCACGCATCAATCCCAATGTTGCCAGCAGCCTGATGCAGTTCGAGGACCCGCTGCAATTCTGGGACATCCTGTCCGCGGCGATGAACGAAAACCTGCCGCCGGCCGCCGAGATACAGGCCGTGCTGCCGCAGTTCCGTTACCTTGGACTGCACCTGGGAAAGCAGTGGCGGCGTACCGACGTGCCGCCGCCGGTACTGGCGCAAATGAAAGTTGCGGCGGCAACCATCGGCGCGACTACCGTGGGCGCCGCGCCGCTGATCAGCCGCCTGGTGAATGGCTGGTTGATCCCTCCCGCGGATATCGGCTTTGCCGGCGCCGACTACCTGTCCAGAGCCGTCCTTGCCGTTGGCGGCCTGACAGCCAACACGCCGCAGGAGGCGATCTACTACAACGCGGCGATGGATGCGGATGGCCACACGCTGGATGGCGCCAAGCGCTACACCCTCACCTTCCGGGAGCCGATGCGCTATCTGACTCCAGTGGCGCCCGGGTTCTGGTCGGTGACGGCCTACGGCAAGGTTTCACGGCTGACAGAGCCGAATCCGATCAACCGTTACTCGCTGGGCAGCAGCGACAGCCTGGTGCGCAATCCTGACGGCTCGTTCACGTTGTATGTGCAGCATAACGATCCGGGGCTGGAGAAACGCGCGAACTGGCTTCCGGTCCCGGCGGGGCCGTTCTACCTGATCCTGCGCAACTACGCGCCGGTTCCGGACGTGGTGAAAGCGCTGGGCGATCCGGCACCATTTGCCGGTCCGCCGCCGCTGGTGCCGGCGTAGCAACGTTCGCGGTCACGCTGCGGGATGTGGCGGATCAGGCGCTGTGGGCCATCACGATCGATCCGGTCTCCTGATCCGGGGGACTCGTCCGGCGCTCGGTCCGCTCAAGGCCGCAGCTGCCGGGTTGCCAGCCAGATAATGACGCAGACCAGCAGCCCCACCAGCGTTTGCCACACGGCCAGCGGATTACGTTCCATCAGCGGTCTGTTCTTCGCGCCAGTATAGGCCGGATTGGGATGCTGCAGTTCGTAAATGAACTCGGAAATCGCCTCGTGCCGCCGAGCGGGATCGGGATGCACGGCGCGGCGCAGCGCGCCATCGATCCATGCTGGTATCGGACGGTCCCCGGCACGGCCCTCGCTGCTGGCGGATGTATAGGTAACCTTGCGTAACGCGGCCTTACTGCGCACACGCGCCATCGCCGCGCCGTACGGCAGCCGGCCAGTCAGCATCTGGTAGGTGATAACACCCAGCGAGAAAAGATCCGACTGTTCGGTACCGGATCCATCCAGCAGGTACTCCGGCGCCATGTACTGAACCGTACCCAGCGGAACGTCCGGACCCGAGGCGGGTGCGGCCTCGGCGATGCCTGCAATCCGCGTCGAGCCGAAATCGATGATCTTCGCTGTGCCCATGCGGTCGATCATGATGTTGTCGGGCCGCAGGTCCTGGTGAAGCATATCCAGCCGGTGGAAGGCGCGCAGGCCGTTGGCGATTTGTTTGACGATGTCGCGCACGGCCTGCAGGCTGGGCGCCGGGTGGTCGGCCATCCATTGCGTCAGCGTCTGCCCTTCAATGAACTCCGTCGGCAGGTACAGGTAAGCGCGAGGCCGCAGCCGCGGCCGCGGCTTCAGGACATTGGGGCTGTTGATCCTGCGAGCGATCCACTCCTCCATCATGAATCGTTTCAGCGCCGCTGGATCGTTCTTCAGCTCTGTAGACGGGACTTTCAGTGCGATGCGCGTCGCGGTTTCAGGTTCAACCGCAAGATAGACGTGGCTACGGCTGCTGGCATGCAACTGGCGGATGATCTCGTACCCCTCGAACGGCGAGCCCGGTTGCAGCAGCGGCGCCGGCGGTAAATCCGGCATGTCGTCCAGCCATTCGCGCGCGCCCTCATCCGGCGTCGCGTCGATACGCACCACTTGCACCGTCAGATTGTCAGGACTACCGGCCTCATACGCTGCTTGCACGAGTTTGCGCGCGGCTTCATCAAGATCGGTCCGGTGTGCGCCGAAGGCATCCAGCAAGCTTTGCGGCGCAGCGTATTCGTGCACGCCATCCGTTGCCAGAATGAACAGATCATCCGGCTGCACCTGGACCATCCGGTAGTCGATCTCGACGTGCGGATTAACGCCAAGAGCCCGGCCCAGATACACCTGGTGCGAGGACAGCCTGATCCGATGGTCGTCGGTCAGCTGCTCCAGACCGGCCGCGTTCAGGCGATAAACCCGGCTGTCGCCGACATGGAACACATGCGCCGTGTCGCCTTTTATTACCAGTGCCGTGAAGGTGCAGACATAGCCCTTGTCCGGCTCGTAGGGATGGGTGCCTCGGCGGGTCTGGCCGTGCAGCCAGGAGTTCGCTGCTGCAATGACCCGCTGCCCGGCGGTCTTTACCGACCACGTTTCGGACGTGGCGTAATAGTCGGTCAGGAAGGCCTTGACGGCGGACTCGCTCGCCACGTTGCTGACGGCACTGCCGCTGATCCCGTCCGCGAGTGCCACTGCCACGCCCTTCAGTGCCAGCAGCGTGCCGGCGGGAGTCATGGCGCCGTGGAAGTCCTGGTTGATGTCCTTGCGGCCCTTCTCTGACCACTGTCCGATGGAGATCGCGAGCGCCTGGCTCATGCATTCGCCTGGAAGGCGTAACCGTACTCCCGGACGCGGGCTCGGCGCGGGAGTACGATACGGTGAAGCAACGCCAACCGCTATTCGCCTGCGACGGGAGAGTAACGCGGCGCCCGCTTCGGCGCGGTCCGGACATGCGTCGTGTAGAGCGTCAGGCCGGTGAAAGCCAGGCCGCCGACCAGATTGCCCAGGACGGTCGGGATTTCATTCCACAGCAGATAGTCAAACCAGGTGAAGTGCCCGCCGAGCAGCAGGCCGGCCGGGAACAGAAACATGTTCACGATGGAATGCTCAAACGTCATATAGAAGAACAGCATGATCGGCATCCACATGGCGATCACCTTGCCGCTGACCGAGGTCGAAATCATCGCGCCGACCACGCCTGTCGAGACCATCCAGTTGCACAGCATGCCGCGGATGAACAGCGTCAGCATCCCCGCCGCGCCGTGTTGCGCGTAGCCGAGGGTGCGGGACTCGCCGATATGGCCGATGACCGTTCCGACCTTGTCTGGCGGGGTGGAGAATCCAAACGTGAACACGATCGCCATCATCACTGCGACAGTAAACGCGCCGGCGAAGTTGCCGACGAACACCAGTCCCCAGTTGCGCAGGACGCCGCCCAGCGTGACGCCCGGCCGCTTGTCCAGCAGTGCCAGAGGGCACAGCACGAACACGCCGGTCAGCAGGTCGAAGCCCAGCAGGTAGAGCATGCAGAAGCCGACCGGAAACAGCGCCGCGCCGACGATTGGCACGCCGGTCTGCACGTTGATCGATACGGCGAAGGCGGCGGCCAGTGCCAGGATTGCCCCGGCCATGTAGGCCCGGATCACGGTGTCCCGGGTGGACATGAAGATCTTTGCTTCGCCGGCGTCCACGATCTTGGTCGCGAACTCGGCGGGGGCGAGGTAGGACATCCTGAAGAGCCTTGCAGTTGCGGATGAATCGAGTCCAGCAAGGCCCGTGCCATGGACCGCCGCCCCTGGCGGCCCTGGCGACAGCGCACACCGGCGTGCAAGCGAGTTCAGGTTGATTAAATGGCCGTTGCGACTGCCTGGAATTTGGGCGGTGGGAGAGGGCGCCCGACGGTCAACCTGGGGCGCCCGCGGTGCCGGGAACACCGGCCGCCCACCCCGTCAGCATCGCCAGCCGCAGCGTCACCGGCACCCGCTCGCCCTCCGTCGGCAGCCGAACGAGCGCCGACGGGAACAGCGCGCGGTCCGGCACGCCGCGATGGCGCACCCGCACCGCGTTGGTCTCCCCCGCCGCGCGCAGATCACGCAGCAGCGCGAACGGATCGGCGTACAGCAGCCGCATCTCGTCCAGGTCCGCCACCGGCAGCACGAACCCGGCCCGCTGCAGCAGCCCGGCACAGTCGCGCAACTCCGGAAATGGCGAGACCCGCGGCGAGGCGCCGCCGCTGACCTCCGCCTCGGCCTCGGTCAGCGCCGCGCGCAGTTCCGACAGCGTCCCCAGCGCCGGTAGCGACGCCAGCAGCAGCCCGTCCGGCCGCAGTGCCTGGCGCAACTGGATCAGCGCCCCCGGCAGGTCGTTGACCCAGTGCAGCGACAGGTTGGCCACGATCAGGTCGAAGCTGGCCGGCGCAAACGGCAGGAACTCCTCATCGGCCGCCACACTCGG
The DNA here is from genome assembly GCA_018240405.1 of Pseudomonadota bacterium. Classification (GTDB taxonomy): domain Bacteria; phylum Pseudomonadota; class Alphaproteobacteria; order Acetobacterales; family Acetobacteraceae; genus Rhodopila. The sequence goes on along the minus strand of JAFEFW010000189.1, from coordinate 1,160 downwards.
TCCGCCATTCACCGCCGCCATCGCCGGCGACAGGTCGCAACTGACCACCCGCAGGCCCCGAGCGCGCAACAGCGGCGCGACCACGCCGCGGCCGCCAACGTCGAGCGCATCCACAAACGTCCGCGTCACGTCATCCAGCCGGTCGAGCAGCCGCTCCGCCGCGTCCTGCAGCACGTCGGCCACCGAACCCACGGTCGATGCCGCGCGGTCGCGATGGCGGCGCACGGCGGCGCGGTCGAATACAAGCATCGGGTCCATGCGCGCCATGTGCGCCCGCTTCATAGCGTTGCCAAGGCCACCGCTCCGCGCCTACCGTCCGCCCATCCGGAGGAACGCACATGAAGTACATCGACGCACCGACGCTGCGCGGCTGGATCACCGATGGACAGGAACTCGCGCTGCTGGACGCGCGGGAGGATGGGGAATTCGGCGCCTCCCATCTGTTCTGGGCCGTCCCGTGCGGCCTCTCCAGGCGCGAGATCCGGGCCCGCGCGCTGTTGCCGCGGCTGGCGGTGCGCACCTGCGTCGTCGATGACGGGCGCGGCCTGGCCGAGGAACTGGCGAAATGGCTGGAATCCATCGGCGCAACCAACGTGCATGTGCTGAAGGGCGGCACCAAGGCCTGGGCCGAGGCCGGCTACATCCTGTTCAGCGGCGTCAACGTGCCGTCCAAGGCGTTCGGCGAGTGGGTGGAGCATCATTATGGCACCGAAAGCGTCGACCCGCCGGAATTGAAGCAGTGGATCGAGTCCGGTCGCGACATGATCGTGCTCGACAGCCGGACGAAGGAAGAATTCAACCGCATGTCGATCCCGACCGGAATCAGCGTGCCCGGCGGCGAACTCGTCTATCGCATTGGCGACATGGTGCCGAACCCGGACACGCTGGTGGTGGTGAATTGCGCCGGCCGCACCCGCTCGATCCTGGGCGCCGAGAGCCTGCGTCGCGCCGGCATCCCCAACCAGGTGGTGGCACTGCGCAACGGCACGATGGGCTGGGAACTCGCCGGCCTGACCTGCGACCGCGGCAAGACCGCCGCCTTCACGCCCGGCACGCCGAAGACCGCGGCGCAGGCGCTGGAACGCGCCAAGGCGTTCGCCGAGGAGTCCGGCGTCGGCGTCATCGGCCCGCTGGACCTGGAGCGGTTCGAGCAGGACCCT
>JAFEFW010000188.1 GCA_018240405.1 Pseudomonadota bacterium | reverse complement strand
CGGCGACGGTGGCTCGCCGGCGGCGGCGTCGATCGCCATGCTCCTCTACCCTCCAGTGGGGTCAGCGCGCTGCCGGTAGCTGGCCGGAACGAAGTCTACCAGTTTCCGGCGCTGCGCGCCAAATGGTTGTCAGCGCGGACGGTGCGGCGGTGTGCTGTGGTGTCTTCCCAGGCCAATCGAGCCATCGCTATGCTGCGCTGCACGAAATCGGGGACAAGCCCATGCTGACACGCCGCTCGTTACTCGTCGCCACCGCTGCCGGGCCGCTGGCCGGCGCCCTCGCCACGCCAGGACGCGCCGCGCCACGCGACATTGTGGTCATGGCGAAGCAGATCGACGACATCATCAGCTTCGATCCCGCGGAGTCGTACGAGTTCACCAACAACGAGGTGGACGGCAATGTCTATCGCCGTCTCGTCTCCCCCGACCACAGCGACAACACCAAGGTGGTCGGCGATGTCGCCGAATCCTGGACCGTCAGCCCTGACGGCCGCGTCTTCACCTTCGTGCTGAAACAGGACGCCAAATTTCCGTCCGGCAAGGCACTGACCGCCGAGGACGCCGCGTTCTCCCTGCAGCGCGTGGTGAAGCTGAACAAGACGCCCGGCTTCATCATCACCCAGTTCGGCTTCACCAAGGACAACGTCGAATCCCTGATCAAGGCGACCGACGCCCGCACCCTGCATTTCGAACTGCCGGCCGCGCAGTCCACCAGCTTCGTGCTGTTCTGCCTGTCGGCGAATGTCGGCTCGATCGTCGAAAAGGCGACGGTGCTGGCGAATGAGGCGAACGGCGATCTGGGCAACACCTGGATGAAGACGCACAGCGCGGGTGCCGGGGCGTATCAGTTGACCTCCTACGGTGCCAGCGACCACGTCACGCTGGAGCGAAACCCGCATTCCACCGCGGCGGCCGGCCCGCGGCGCATCATCATCCGCCACGTTTCGGACCCCTCGGCGCAGTTGCTGATGCTGCAGAAGGGCGACGCCGACATCGTGCGCAACCTGACGCCGGACCAGTTGAAGAGCGTCCGCAACAACCCGGATTTCCGCCTGACCGCCTCGCCGCAGGGCTCCTCGATCTACATTGCGCTGAACCAGGCGGTGCCGGAACTGGCTAAGCCGCAGGTGCGCCAGGCCATCAAATGGGCGATCGACTATGACGGCATTGCCACCAACATCACGCCGAACAGCTACGTGGTGTCACAGAGCTTCCTGCCCGCCGGCCTGCCCGGCGCGCTGACCGACAAGCCGTTCCGCAAGGACGTTGCCAAGGCGAAGGCGCTGCTGGCCGAGGCGGGTCTGCCGGACGGGTTCTCCATCACACTGGATTGCCCGTCGACGCAGCCGTTCGCCGACATCGTGCAGGCGATCCAGGCCGATCTCGCCGCCATCGGCATCAAGGCCAATCTGGTCGTCGGCGATATGAAGCAGGTGATCACCAAGACCCGGGCGCGGCAGCATCAGATGGCTCTGCTGACCTGGGGCACCGACTATTTCGACCCGAATTCCAATGCGCAGGCGTTCTGCGCCAATCCCGATGACAGCGACTCCTCGAAGCTGAAGATCCTCGCCTGGCGCAGCCATTTCCAGGACAAGGAACTGACCGCCATGGTCGAGGCTGCGGCGAAGGAGCTGGATGCCGAAAAGCGCGTGGCGATGTACCAACAGATGCAGGCCCTGTCGCGTGAGCGTGCGCCGTTCGTGATGCTGTTGCAGGCGGTGTCGACCGCCGTGCAGGGCAAGGGCGTATCCGGCTTCGTCATCGGCCCGCTGCCCGACTACACGAAATACGGCTCCATCCAGAAGGCATGAGCCGGTCCGGCTGGGTCCGCAGCCTCGGCGCCACCTCCTCCAGCGTGCTGGTCACGCTGTTCGGGCTGATCCTGATCACGTTCCTGATCGGCCGGGTGATGCCGATCGACCCCGTCATCGCCATTGTCGGCGACCATGCGCCGCCCGACGTGATCGAGAGGGTGCGGGTCGAACTGGCGTTGGACCGTCCGCTGCCGGTGCAGTTCTGGATCTATGTGCGCAACCTGCTGCACGGCGATCTGGGGCGGTCGGTGATGACGTCGAACACCGTGCTGGCCGATATCGGGCATTTCTTTCCCGCGACGATGGAGCTGGCGACGGTCGCGATCCTGGGGGCGACGCTGGTGGGCGTGCCGCTGGGCGTGCTGGCTGCCGTGCGGCAAGGCCACCGGATCGACCACATCGTGCGGGTGGTCTGCCTGACCGGCCAGTCGGTGCCGATCTTCCTGCTGGGGCTGCTGGCGCTGCTGGTGTTCTACGCGACGTTGGGCTGGGCGCCGGGCACTGGGCGGCAGGATGTGATCTACCAGGGTGACGTGGCCCCGATGACCGGCCTGCTGACGGTGGATGCGCTGATCGCCGGCAATTGGGACGCGCTGTGGGACGCGCTGGCGCACCTGGTGCTTCCCGCCAGTGTGCTGGCCTATTTCAGCATGGCCTATATCACCCGCATGACGCGCTCCTTCATGCTGGAGGCGCTGCATGGCGAATACATCATCACCGCCAGAGCCAAGGGGTTGTCGCCCCTGCGGGTGATCTGGCGGCATGCGTTCGGTAATATCGCCGTGCGCCTGGTCACCGTGCTGGCGCTGACCTATGCCGGGCTGTTGGAAGGTGCCGTCGTCACCGAAACGATCTTCTCCTGGCCCGGCCTGGGCCAATACCTGACCGTGTCGCTGCTCAACGCCGACATGAACGCCGTGCTGGGTGCCACGCTGATCATAGGCATGACCTACCTGGCGCTGAACCTGGGCGCCGATCTGCTGTACCGCCTGCTGGATCCGCGCGCGCAATGAGCGCCGCACGGCCTGTGACCTGGCGCGGCTGGCTGCTGACCGAGACACCGTCATCGCGCCGGCAGGCGGCCTGGGGACGGCGCTATCGCATGTGGCTGGCATTCTCCAGCAACCCGGTCGCGATGCTCGGTCTGGTGCTGACGGTGCTGCTGTTCCTGTGCGCGGCCGCCGCGCCGCTGCTGGCGACGCACGATCCGGCAGCACAGGACCTGGCCAACCGGCTGGCCAAGCCCACGGCGGCGCATTGGTTCGGCACGGATGAACTCGGCCGCGATGTCTACAGCCGGGTGATGTATGGCAGCCGCGTCACGCTCGGCATGGTGCTGGCGGTGGTGCTGACGGCGGGGCCGGTTGGGCTGGCGATCGGCTGCATGGCCGGATATTTCGGCGGCTGGGCGGACCGCGTCCTGATGCGCGTCACCGACATCTTCCTGGCATTCCCGCGCCTGATCCTGGCGCTGGCCTTCGTCGCCGCCATCCGGCCGGGCATCACCAGCACCGTCGCCGCCATTGCGCTGACCGCCTGGCCGCCGATCGCCCGCCTGGCGCGCGCCGAGACGCTGACCATCCGCAACACCGACTACATTGCCGCCATGCGCCTGACCGGTGCCGGCCCGTTCCGCATCATCCTGCGCCACGTCGCGCCGCTGTGCCTGGACAGCCTGATCGTCCGCGTCACGCTGGACATGAGCGCGATCATCCTGACCGCTGCCGCGCTGGGGTTCCTCGGCATGGGTGTGCAGCCGCCCTCCCCCGAGTGGGGCGCCATGGTCGCCACCGCCCGGCGCTTCATCCTTGAGCAGTGGTGGGTGCCGACGATTCCGGGCCTCGCCATCTTCGTCGCCGCGCTGGCCTTCAACCTGCTGGGCGACGGGGTGCGGGACGTGCTGGATCCGAAACAACGCTGATGCTGGTCGAAATCGACAACCTCTCCATCGCCTTCCCCACTCCAACCGGACTCAGCCACGCGGTGCGCGGCGTGTCATTGAGGATCGGCGCGCAAAAGCTGGGCATCGTCGGCGAGTCCGGCTCCGGAAAGTCGCTGACCGCCCGCTCCCTGCTGCGCCTGCTACCGGAGAGCGCCAAGCTGACCGCCGACCGCCTGACCTTCGATGGCATCGACATCCTGCGCGCCAATGAGCGCACGATGCGTGACATCCGCGGCAAGCGCGCCGGCCTCATCTTGCAGGATCCGAAATATGCGCTGAACCCGGTGATGACCGCCGGTGACCAGATTGCCGAGGCCTGGCGGGCGCACAAGAAGGGCTCGCGGCGGGAGGCGATGCAGAAGGCGGTCGACTTGCTCGATCAGGTCCGCATCCGCGATCCCGCCCGAGTCGCGCGCGCCTATCCGCACGAGTTATCCGGCGGCATGGGCCAGCGGGTGATGATCGCCATGATGCTGGCGCCGGACCCCGAGATGCTGATCGCCGACGAACCAACCAGTGCGCTGGACGCGACCGTACAGGCGGACATCCTGCGGCTGATCGAGGACCTTGTGAGCCGGCGCGGCATGGCGCTGGTGCTGATCAGCCACGACCTGCCGCTGGTCTCGCATTTCTGCGACGACGTGGTGGTGATGTACGCCGGCCGTATCGTCGAGCGCCTGCGCGCCGCCGACCTGTCGCGCGCGGAGCACCCCTACACGCGTGGCCTGCTGAACTGCCTGCCGGCGCTGAGCCGCCCGCAGCCCAGCCTGCCGGTCATGGTACGCGATCCGGCGTGGCTGGCATGATCGACGTCGAGAATCTGTCGGTCCGCTTTCGCGACATTGAGGCGGTGAAGTCGGTGTCGTTCCGCGTGCCGCATGGCGGCAGCCTGGGGATCGTCGGCGAGAGCGGATCGGGCAAGTCTACCATTCTGCGGGCGTTGGCCGGGCTGAATGCGGACTGGACTGGCCGCATGGCTGTTGATGGCGTGCCGCTCGTGCCGCGCCGCGACCGGGCGTTTTTCCGTCGCGTGCAGATGGTGTTCCAGGACCCGTACGGCTCATTGCACCCGCGACAGACGGTCGATCAGGCGCTGTCGGAGCCGCTGGCCGTGCATGGCATCCCGGACGGCGAGGCGCGCGTCCGCCGTGCATTGGACGAAGTCGCATTGCCCGGAACGATCCGCTTCCGCTACCCGCACCAGCTTTCCGGCGGCCAGCGCCAGCGCGTTGCCATCGCCCGCGCATTGATGACGGAGCCGGAGGTGCTGCTGCTGGATGAGCCGACCAGCGCGCTGGATGTCTCCGTGCAGGCGGAGATCCTGAATCTGCTGGCGGACTTGCAGCGGCGGCGCGACCTGACCAGCATCATGGTGAGCCATAACCTGGCGGTCGTTGCGCATCTGTGCCCGACCATTGCTGTGATGCAGTTGGGCGAGATTGTAGAGATGCTGTCCACGGACGATCTCCGCGCCGGCCGCACAACGCATCCGCACACGACGGCGCTGCGGGCGTTGAGCGTGGAACTGCAGGAGAGTTAGGCGCTGGTCCGCGCAAGGCCGCTTGGCCTGCCCGGCAACACCTGCCTACACTGCGCTGACGACCACCCCATTGTCCCGATCACGAGGCAGCACATGTCCCTCGCCAACAGCCCCGATCCCGCGCTGCGTGAAGCCGTTGTCCGGCAGGACCTGGACAATGTTCTGCACCCGATCGTCCAGCACAAGCTGCTGGAGACGAAGCAGATGGTCGTCGCCGGCGGCCAGGGTGCGACGATCTACGACGCCGATGGCACCAGCTACCTCGACGCAATGGCGGGGCTGTGGTGCGTGAACATCGGCTACGGCCGTACCGAACTCGCCGATGTTGCCGCCGATCAGATGCGGCAATTGTCGTATTTCCCGCACACCGCGATGAATGTTCCGGCGGCCGGCCTCGCCGAAAAGGTCAACGCCCTGATGGGCGGCGGCTATCACACCTATTTCGTCAATTCCGGTTCCGAGGCGAACGAGGCCGGGTTCAAGTTCGCCCGGCAGTACATGAAGCACGAGTACCCCGGCCAGTACCGCTTCAAGACAATCAGCCGCTACTTCTCCTATCACGGCACTACCCTGTCCACGTTGGACGCCGGCGGGATGGGCGAGCGCAAGGCGAAGTTCGAGCCATTCTCCGGCGACTTCGTGCATGTGGCGCAGCCCTACTGCTATCGCTGCCCGTTCGGTCTCAGCTATCCGAGCTGCGAGCTGGCCTGCGTGAAGAACATGGAGAACACGATCCTGGGCGAGGGGCCGGAAACCGTAGCGGAAGTCATCGTCGAGCCGGTGATGAGCGGCGTTGGCGTGGCCGTTCCGCCTGACGAATATTTGCCGGAGGTGGAGAAACTGTGCCGCGAGTACGGAATCCTGCTGCACATCGATGAAGTCATCAATGGCTTCGGCCGCACCGGCAAGATGTTCGCCCACCAGCACTACGGCGTTGCGCCGGACCTCGTCGCCATCGCCAAAGGCATCTCCAGCGCCTACATGCCGATCGCCGCGACAGTGGTGAAGAACAGCGTGTTCGACAGCTTCTACGGCGATGCGGCGGATAATCGCCAGGTCATGCAAGTCAACACCTATGGCGGCCACCCCGCCGCCGCCGCCGTCGCGCTGCGCAACATCGAGATCATGGAAGCGGAAAAGCTGGTCGAGCGGTCCGCCGATGTCGGCGCCTACCTGCTGGATGGCCTTCGCACGCTGATGCGGCACAAGATCGTGGGCGACGTTCGCGGCAAGGGCCTGCTGCTCGGCGTCGAACTGGTGAAGGACCGTACGACGAAGCAGCCGGTTGATGCGTCGGTCATCACGCAGATCGTCGATTTCTGCCGCGACAACGGGGTGATCGTCGGCAGGGCCGGCGGCGGCCGCCGCTATGGCAACACGATCACGCTGTCGCCGCCGCTGGTGATCACCCGCGCCGAATGCGACCGGCTGGTCGATACGCTTGACCGAGCGCTTGCTACATTGAGGTAGGATTGGAGACGTTGCAGGCGCGGCCATTGCCGCGGCTGCCGTCCCACAGGCGTGGATGGCGGGCCTTCGCCCATGGGCGTTAAGATAGGCCGCATTGAACACCGGACGAGCCGGCACAGGCTCTCCACCGTCATGGCGGGCGAAGGCCCGCCATCCACGGCTTTGCCGCAAAGGCGCTGTTTCTGCGCGGGATTCTCAACCGCAAG
>JAFEFW010000187.1 GCA_018240405.1 Pseudomonadota bacterium | reverse complement strand
GACAGTACGCACGCCACTCACCGCTGAGACAGTTTATCGGCGTTCATCTGCGTTCATCGGCGGTTACATCATTGCTTGATTTCCGAGCGACATGCGGCGCCAGCGCCTCGTCCGCGAGCGATGATGAAATTGAAAACGGCGGTCGGATGCGGCGGCGCCCTCGCCGACGTATCCAACCTCCGCCACCCGCGGCTGAATCCCCTCATTCCCACCACCCCGCGCCATTTGCTATCCTGGCGGGATGGCACTCCCCTCCGTTCGCATTGACCCGGCCGACGATCCCTCGATCCAGGAGCTGGTCGCGCTCCGCCCGTGGCTGAAATACGACGCGCTCGACGGGCTGCTGATGGACGGCGTGCCGCTCAACGGCATCGCTGACGGCGCCGGTACGCCCACCTGGGTGACCTCGGCTGCCACCATCCGGGCGCGCTACGACGCACTGGCAGGAGCCCTCAATGAGGCCGGGCTCAACGCCGGCATCCACTACGCCGTCAAGGCCAACGACGCCCGCGCCACGCTCGACCTGGTGGCCAGGCTGGGCGCAGGCGCGGACGTGGTCAGCGGCGGGGAACTGCGTAAGGCGCTGCACGCCGGCATCCCGGCGGCGAAGATCGTCTACTCCGGCGTCGGCAAGTCCGAGGCGGAACTGCGCCTCGCGCTGGAGCACGATATCGGCCAGATCAACGTCGAAAGCGCCGAGGAACTGGCGATGATCGCCGGCCTCGCCGCATCCCTCGGCCGCACTGCCCGCATTGCGTTACGCGTCAATCCCGACGTCGACGCCGAAACCAACGACAAGATCAGCACCGGCCGGGCCACCGACAAGTTCGGCATCGCCTATGACGAGGCCGCCGCACTGTACCGCCATGCCGCGTCCCTGCCGCATATTCAGACACTCGGCCTGGCGACGCATATCGGCAGCCAGATCACCACGCTGGCGCCATTTCGGGCGGCATTTGCGCGGCTGTCCGACCTGATCGTCGTATTGCGTGGCGAAGGCCTGCGCGTGAGCACGATGGATTGCGGCGGCGGCCTCGGCATCCCCTACCGCAATGAGCCGGTGTCCTCGCCCACCGGCCTCGCCGCCGCGATCAAGGGCGCGTTCCATAACCTCGACGTCCGCGTCGCGGTGGAGCCCGGCCGCTGGCTTGTCGGCCCGGCTTCGGTGCTGCTCGCCTCGGTGGTGCTGGTGAAGCAGACGCCGCATATGCGCTTCATTGTGCTCGATGCGGCGATGAACGATCTGGTACGCCCGGCGATGTATGAGGCGTGGCACGGCATCGTTCCGGTCTCCGCCGCCGCCGCGATGGCACCGGCGTCACCAACCACCATTGTCGGGCCGGTCTGTGAAAGCTCGGATACCTTCGCACGAAACCGCGATCTGCCGCCTCTTGCCCCCAACGCGCGCGTGGCGATTCTCGATGCGGGCGCATATGGTAGGGTCATGAGTTCCACCTACAACGCCCGCCCGCTGGCGGCCGAGGCCTGGGTCGATGGCGGGCGCTGGTCGATCACCCGCGAGCGCCAGCCGATCGAGGCGCTCTGGGCGGGCGAGCGCCTGCCGGCATGACCGACCCGGCGCGCCCGCCGCAGCGCCTGGCCTTACGGCGGCTGCTGGCGCGCGCCGCCATCCTGTTCGAGGCGCTGTGGCCCGCCCTCTGGCCGCCACTCGGCGTCGTGGGCCTCTACCTCTGCGCCGGTTTGCTCGGCCTGCCGCAGGCGCTGCCGACCCTGCTGCACCTGCTGGTGTTGTTGCTGGCTGTCGCCGCCACCGCCTACCTCGGCTGGCGCGGACTGCACCGCGTCCGCTTCCCGGACCGGCGCAGCGCCGACCGGCGGCTGGAGACAAGCTCCGGCCTGACCCATCGCCCGCTGTCCGTGCTCAGCGACAAGCCCGCCGGCGGCGATGAACTCAGCCAAGCGGTCTGGCGCGCCCATGCCGCGCGGGCGGCGGCACAGATCGGGCGGCTGCGCGTCGGCGCGCCGCATCCGGGCCTGGCCCGTCGCGACCCGCGCGCGATCCGCTTCGCCCTGGTGCTGGGCCTGGTCGCCGCGCTGGTCATCGCCGGGCCGGACGCGCCGTCGCGCGTGCTCGCCGCACTGACGCCGGCAATGCCCTCCGGTCTCCCCGGCCAGCCGGTCGAGTTGCAGGCCTGGATCACACCGCCTGCCTACACCCGCGTGGCGCCGATCTTCCTGAAGGCGCAGGGCGGCACCGTATCCGTTCCGGCGGGCTCGCACCTGACGGTGAACGTCTCCGGCGGCGAGTCCGTGCCGACCTTGGCGCTGAACGACAAGTCGGACCCGTTCGCGCCGCTCGACCGCACCAGCTTCCAGGCGGAGCGCGATCTGGGTCGTGGTGGCACGCTGACCGTCCGGCGCGATGGCCATACCATGGCGGCGTGGTCACTGACGGTGGTCGGCGACCTGCCGCCAACGGTGGAATGGGGCGAGCAGCCCGGCCGCCAGCCCATGAGCCAGCAGACGCGCCTGCCCTGGAAGGTCGCCGACGATTACGGCGTGGTCAGCCTGCAGGCAGAACTGCGCTTGAAGGCGCGCCCCGGCGCCCCACCGCTGGTGACGACCATTCCGCTGCCCGGCGGTTCGCCCAAGGATGCGCACGGCGTCAGCCAGCAGGACATGACTGCGCACCCCTGGGCCGGCCTGCCGGTCACCGCGCGGCTGGTGGCCAAGGATGCCGCCGGCCAGACCGGCGCCAGCGCTAACATCGAATTCGAGCTGCCGGAGCGGCCATTCCGCCACCCGATCGCCCGCGCCCTGATCGCCGCCCGCAAGACACTCAGCCTACATCCCGATGACCGCGGCGACGCGCTGGAAATCCTGGACGGGCTGATGCAGCAGCCGCAGGCGTTCCGCGGCGATGTCGGCGCCTTCACCAATCTCAGCGCCATCTACTACCAGCTGGTGCGCGACAAGTCCCCGGCTGCGGTGCCGCAGGCGCAGCAGATGATGTGGGAACTCGCCCTGCACATGGAGGAAGGGCAAACGGAGCAGACCGCGCGCGAACTCGAGGAAGCGCGGCAGGCGGCGCGCGACGCCATGGACAAGGCGCAGCAGAATCCGAACGATGCAACGCGGCAGGCGCTGGAGAAGCGGCTGCAGGAGTTGCGGGAGGCGATCGACCGTCACCTGCAGGCGCTGGCCGAACAGGCAATGCGCAACAACGACATCCAGCCCTTCGACCCGAACGCGCTGCAGATGACCAACCGCGACCTGGACCGCATGGCGCAGCAGGCCGAGAAGGCGGCGCGCGAGGGGCGGATGCAGGACGCGCAGAAGCAGATGGACGCGCTGGAGCGGATGCTCGACCGGCTGCGCAACGCGCGGACGGGCCAGGGCGAGAACCAAAAGCAGCAGGCGCAGCGCAAGCGCGGCAAGCAGCAGATGGGCGCCATTCAGGACATGATCCAGCGCGAGGCCGGGCTGATGGACAAGGCGCAGCAGCGCGGCGACCAGGGCGGCCAGCTCGGCTCCGATCCGAAGCAGCAACGCGAGGCCGACCGGCGCGTGCAGCAGGCGCTGCGGCGCTCGCTGGGTGAGCTGATGCAGCAGTTCAGCGACCTGACCGGCCAGATGCCGCCGAGCCTGGGGGAGGCGGACCAGGCGATGCGGGATGCGATGAACCGGTTGGGGCAGGGCGACGACGTCGAGGCTGGCCGTGCGCAGCAGCAGGCGATCGAGGCGCTGCAGAAGGGCGCGCGCGAGATGGGCCAGACCATGGCGCAGCAGTTTGGTCGCCAGCCTGGGCAGGGCCAGGAGGGCGAGGACGGCGAGGGCGAGGACGGCGAAAACGCCTTCGGCATGATGATGCCCGACGACCGCAACGGCCCCGGCCGCAGCGCCGGGCCGATCCCCGGCAACCCGCAACGCGCCGATCCCAACGGCCGTGATCCGCTCGGCCGTTCCGCGCAGGGTCAGTCGCCGGACACCAATGACGCGATGGTGCCGGAGGAGCGGGAGCGCCAGCGGACGCAGGCGATCCAGGAGGAGCTACGGCGCAGGGGTGGCGAGCAGCAGCGGCCGCGGCAGGAGCTGGATTACATCGACCGGCTGCTGAAGCAGTTCTGAGCGGGGAGCCTGGTGGCGGTTGGTGCGTCACCGGCGGCGGTGTGCCTGGACCGGCCGCGCGAGATCATGCACGCGGTCCGCCAAGACCCGCGCAACCTCACAGACATCGTTGACCATGCCGCTACGGGCGCTGGCCCACCCGCCATCGCTGCTCTGGCTACGGGCAAGCGCCGGTGCAGGGAGCCATGGCGGCAGCAACAGGCGGGCGGGGCGCCTCGGCACCACGCCCGCCCCGTCGGCGCAACTGCGCGATTACAACGGCGGCAGCGGCGGGGTCTCGCCTTCCGGCAACTGCACCTGCGCCACGTTCAGCACCATGGATACCAGGCTGTAGTAGCCGACGGCGCCGACCAGATCCATGATGCCGCGCTCACCGAAGCGGTCCATCACGGCGTTGTAGCGGCCGTCGGACACCTGCCCGGTCGACAGCAACTCGGTGACGAACTCGTAGACCAACGTTTCGTCGGCACTCATGTCGGAGGGGCGGCGGCCGACCGCAACCGCGTCGAGGATGGCCGGGTTCAGCCCGGCATCGATGCCCAGCCGGCGATGCGCATAAAACTCGTACTGCGCACCCCATTTGCGGCCCGCCATGCAGATCGCCAGCTCGTTCAGCGCCGCCGGGATGGAGGATTTGAACCGCACATAGGCGCCTACCTGCTGCACCAGGTTGCAAAGGTCCGGGCTGCGCAGCAGCGCATTGAACGGGCCGCGCAGTCCGGCGCCGCGCGGGCCGGACTGGATCGCGTCGGCAACCGCGCGCTGCTCATCCGTCATCGTTTCGGGCGTCAATGTGGGGAAGCGTGTCTCGGACATGCTGTGCGTTTCCTTCTGGTTGCGTGGGACAGACCGGGAGCGACCCGTCTGCGGCGATGGTAGCGAGGAGTCGGCGGGCCGTCACGGGCCAGGGGTGTGTCGCATGGCGGCAGGAGAACGATACGCATCCATCCGAGATGTCACGACAGATGCCGTGACGCGGGCGTTCGCGCGGCGCCAGGACCACGAACGTGCCAGGGAACCGGGGTGGCGGGACGTGCCTAACGGCACCGCCGTTCCGTGCGGCAACGATCGTTGATTTCACGCGGAGGTCGCGAAGGCGCGAAGGGCCGCGGAGGATTTTTCGGCGGTGCAGTGGCACGGGCGGCACCGGTGTGCCGCTGCCGGCGCGCCACCATGCTCCGCGGCCCTCTGCGCCTCTGCGAAACTCCGCGTGAAACAACAGGCGCGTCCGAAGGCAGCGGCAGCGCCTATGAGGTTCCTCAACCGGCACAACCCCTGGTTCCGAAGTCCACGGCCACGATGCCGCCGCTCCGGCTGCGTTGCCGGCTCCCCGCCGGCAGGCCGCGCCATTGCGAGCGGCGCCGAACCATCGCAGAACGGCCGCATGATCTCCTATCTCTATCTCGGAATCGCGATTATCGCCGAGGTCTGCGCCACCTCCGCCTTGAAGGCGTCCGAGAACTTTACCCGCCTGGGACCGAGCGTGGTTGTCGCGGTCGGATATGGCATCGCATTCGTGTTTCTGTCGCTTACGATGCGGACCATTCCGGTTGGCATCTCCTATGCCATCTGGTCGGGCGTCGGCATCGTGCTGATCTCGGCCGTCGGCTGGATCTGGTTCGGCCAGGCGCTGGACACGCCGGCCATCGTCGGCCTGGGGCTGATCATTGCCGGTGTTGCTGTGGTCAATCTGTTCTCGCGGTCGGTGGCGCACTGAACGGCCACCCGCACAGGCTGCACAACCCGCGCCCTGCGCGCATGGGGGCCGGGCGCGGAAAACCGCCGGTAGCCCCTCGCTTTTGCCGCGGAATCGGCCTATTTGTCGGGCATCCCGCCGCGCCGCTCCACCCCCCGGTCAGACCCGGCGCGCGCCAACACATCGAGTGAGTTTTTTTGAGCGACACACAAGATCCGCCCGCTGAGCCAACCGGCCCGCAGGGAGACATGCAGCCGGTAACGCTCGAGCAGGAAATGCGGCGTTCCTACCTCGATTATGCCATGAGCGTGATCGTGGCCCGCGCCTTGCCCGACGCCCGCGACGGGCTGAAGCCGGTGCACCGGCGCATCCTGTACGGCATGCACGAGGCCGGCTACACGCCAGACCGGCCGTACCGCAAATCCGCACGCGTCGTCGGCGACGTCATGGGTAAATACCACCCGCATGGCGACGCGGCGATCTACGACGCCATGGTGCGCATGGCGCAGCCGTTCTCGCTGCGCGTGCCGCTGATCGACGGCCAGGGCAATTTCGGCTCCGTCGACGGCGATAATCCGGCGGCGATGCGTTACACTGAGGTCCGACTGGCCAAGGCGTCTGCCCTGCTGCTGGAGGACATCGACAAGGATACCGTCGACTTCCAGCCGAACTACGACGAGTCGGAGAAGGAACCGCGGGTGCTGCCCGCGAAATTCCCCAACCTGCTGATCAACGGCGCCAACGGCATCGCCGTCGGCATGGCCACGAACATTCCGCCGCATAATCCGGGTGAGATCATCGATGCCACGCTGATGCTGGTTGCCGATCCGGAGACGCCGCTGGACGAGTTGATGAAGGTGATTCCCGGCCCGGATTTCCCGACCGGCGGCATCATCATTGGCCGCTCCGGTATTCGCGGCGCCTTTGAGACCGGGCGCGATAGCATCATCATCCGCGCGCGGACCGAATTTGAGGAGATCCGACGCGACCGCACCGCCATCGTGGTGACGGAAATCCCGTATCAGGTGAATAAGAAGACCTTGATCGAGAAGATTGCCGAACTGGTGCGCGGCAAGGTTATCGAGGGCATCGGCGAGATGCGCGACGAGAGCGACCGCTCCGGCATGCGCATCGTCATGGAGCTGAAGCGCGACGCTACGCCGGAAGTGGTGCTGAACCAGCTGTTCCGCTTTACCCAGTTGCAGACCAGTTTCGGCATCAACGTCCTGGCGCTGGATGACGGGCAGCCGCGGCAACTGGGGCTGCGCGACGCGCTGCTGGCGTTCATCCGCTTCCGCGAGGACGTCAT
>JAFEFW010000186.1 GCA_018240405.1 Pseudomonadota bacterium | reverse complement strand
GCGGCGGCGCGGGGGCTGTAGCCGGTGATCTCCTTGCCGAGGGCGCTGTCGCTGCCGGTTACCGCCAGCACCCGTTCGCACCAGGACAGCGCCTTGGCGCCCTCGCCCTGGAAGACATAGCCGAAGGTGGGCCAGACATAGATGCCCGCCTGCAGCATCGGCACGCCCAGCGCGGCGGCGATTTCCGCTGCCTCGACGGTATAGCGGACGTAGTCGGCGGCCGATCCGGCGGCGGACATCCGCACCACACCGTAGACGCCCAGCAGCACGGCGAGGCGCACCTGATCGCCCATGCGCTGCGCCAGTGCCCTGCCCTCTTCAAACACCAGCGCCGCCTCGGCCTCGCTGAACCCGGCCCGCCAGCCCAGCATCAGGATCTGCTGGCACGCCTGCAGCGACAATTCAGACCGCTCGACCTCATCCGCCATCTGCGGCGCCAGTTCGCGCACGCGCCGCCAGTGCCGCAAGCCTTCGCGCGGGTCGGACAGTCCGGCCCACAGCGCGGCACGCTGATGCCAGCGCGCGGCCTGGCCGCTGTCGCGCGCCTCGTCCCAGTGGAAGGCGATCTCGGCGGCGCGTTCATCGAGGTTGCTGACGCTCGCTTCCAGCGCGCGCGCGACGGCCGCATGCACCTGCTGGCGGCGAGCGCGCAGCAGCGATTGCTGCGCCACCTCCTGCGTCAGCGGATGCTTGAAGGCGTATTCCACCGAGGGCCAGACCGCCGTTTCGAACAGGAACTCGGCAGTTTCCAGCGCCGCCAGCGCCTCATTCAGCGCCGCCTCGCCGCGCAGCAGGTCCGGGTCAGAGCTGGCGCGCGCCGGCAACCGCTCCTCCAGGAACTCCAGCACGCGGCGCAGCAGCATTTCATCGAAGCGGTTGCCGATCACCGCGGCACGCTGCAGCACCTGCTTCTCGCGTTCCTGCAAGCGGTCGATGCGCGAAGCAACCACGGCCTGCACGCTGGCCGGCACCTGCAACGCGGTCAGCGACGTGGTCAGGCGATAGGCACCGCGCCGCCCCTGCAGATGGCCCCGCTCGACCAGAGACTGCAGCACCTCCTCCACGAAGAAGGGATTGCCCCGGGTGCGGTTGCGGATCATCTCCTCCAGCCCCGCGACACTGGGATCATCGCCCAGATGGTCGCGCAGCAGGTCGTGGATCGCATCCGCGGCCAGTGGCTGCAGCGGCAGGTGCTGGTAGTAGGAACGCTGCATCCAGCGCACCTGGTATTCCGGCCGGAAATTCAGCACCAGCAGGTCATAGGTTGCCGGCATGCTATCGACGATGGTGTCGAGAAAACTGTCGCTGGCGCCATCGAACCAGTGCAGATCCTCCAGCAGCACGACCCGACGCGCGTCGGGGCGGCTGTAGCCACGGTCGTGCATCACCCGCTTGACCGCCGCATGCAGGCGCTTCTGCCGTTGCTCCGGGTCCAGCGGCGGCGCGGGATTGGCCGGATCGGACACACCGAACAGGTCGAACAGCACCGGCAGGTCGCCACGATGGCTGTCGCTCATGGCCAGCAGGCGGCCGGCGATCTTCTCACGCGTCGCTTCCGGCGCGTCGATGTCCTCAATGCCGAAATAGTCGCGCCAAAGTTCCAGCATCGGCAGCATTGGGATGGACTTGCCGTGTGGCACGCCGCGGCCCTCGATCACCTCGATCCCGCGGGCGCGGCACGAGTCGATGAACTCCGCGCACAGCCGCGACTTGCCGGCGCCGGCCTCGGCCATGATGCCGACAACCTGGCCGCCGCCGCCGGCGCGATCGAGCGCGCCTTCGAGAATGGCAATTTCAGGCATGCGGCCGACGAATGTGGACAGGCCGCGGGCGCGCGACTGATCCAGCCGGGTCCGGAATGTTCCAACGCCCACCAGATCGTGGATGCGCATCGGCCGGGCGGCGCCCTTCACCTCCGCCTCGCCGCGATCTTCCAGCTCGAAATACCCGGTCACCAGCCGCGCCGTGGAGTCCGACAGGCAGATATGTCCGGGTTCGGCGAGCGATTCCATGCGCTGTGCAAGGCCGACATCGTGGCCGAAGGGCGCGAAGTCCAGGCTGAGGTCGTCGCTGACCTGGCCGATCACCACCTCGCCCGAGTTCAGTCCGATGCGCACATTGAAGCCGATGCCGTGGCGGTCCTGTACGACGCGGGAGAATGCCTCGATGCCGTCGCGGATCTGCAGCGCCGCCAGGCATGCGCGATGGGCGTGATCCTCATGCGCGATCGGCGCGCCGAACAGCGCCAGCACACCGTCGCCGGTGAACTGGTTCATGGTTCCTTCGAAACGATGCACCGCGTCGGCGACGATCTGCACATAGTCCTCGACGACCCGGTACCACTGCTCTGCGTCCAGCGCCTGCGCCATGTCCATCGAGCCCTTGACGTCGATGTGCATGATGGTGATGTGCTTGCGCTCGCCTTCCATCTCGGCGCGCACCTGCCGCACGCGGTCGGTCAGGTATTTCGGCGGCGCCGGCATCGGCGGCGGCACGGGCACGGCTTGGGAAATCGATGCGGTCTTTGCGGCCGCTGGCGACGGCCCGGTTGCCGTCAAAGCCGCGCCGCACTCACCGCAGAATTTGTCGCCGGGTTCGTTCGCAGTGCCGCAGGCCGCGCACACAACCGCAAGTGCAACACCGCAAGCGGAGCAGAATTTGCGGCCCTCCCGATTCTCATGCCCACAACCGTGGCAGCGCATCGTGTGGCGTCCGACATCCTGTGGTGGCACACGCCAGGGATATGGCGGCTTCTGAACCCTCGGCGAGATAGAGTGAAATCCAACGAAATTCAACGGTAGGCACTCTGCTTTTCCGTGTCTACCGCGAAAGCATGCATTTCACTTATGCCGCTGCCTGCCACACCTGCGTCCGCACGCGGTTTCCGGCGCACCCAAGCGGCCGCGACCGTCGCCATCAGTGCAGGCGGGCCGCCGCATGCCCCCATATAACCGGTTGCCCAACGCCCAGAACTGACTACTTTTCCGCAGTTGCGCCGCAGCAGGCGCCTGAGGGGAATTTCATCCGATGCGTCCGCCTGCCCGTCCGTGCGCCGCTATCCTGGCGTTCGTCTCGTTTGTCGCGTTCGCACCGGCGGCGCAGGCGCAGATGCCGGGCGGCCCGCCATCGGTCGGCGTGATGCGCGCAGAGCAGACTGCGATTACCGAAACCGCCGAATTCGTCGGCCGTGTGCAGTCGATCGACAAGGTGGCGTTGACCGCGCGCGTGACCGCCTTCCTCGATCAGCGCCTGTTCGACGAAGGTGCCGAAGTGAAGCAGGGCGACCTGCTCTACCGGCTGGAGCGTGCACCCTTCGAGGCCACCGTGCAGCAGCAGGAGGCGGCGGTGATGGACGCCGGCTCCAAGCTGGCCAATGCCAGCATTCAACTGGCGCGCGCGCAGCAACTGCTCAGCACACCGGCCGGCCAGCGGTCATCCTACGACGACGCCGTCGCCAACCAGCGCTCCATGGCCGCGCAGGTGCAGTCGGCGCAGGCGCAGTTGCGCCAGGGGCAGATCAATCTTGCCTATACAGAGATCAGGGCACCTGTCAGCGGCAAGATCACCCGCACCAATATCTCGGTGGGCAATGTCGTGTCGCCAAATTCCGGCCCGCTGGCGACGATCTACAGCCAGGACCCGATGTATATCGTGTTTCCGGTCGCCTCCCGCGTGCTGGCCGATCTGGAGAAGCGCTACGCCGACAAGGGCGGCATGGGCGGCATCCTGGTGCGGATTCGCCTGCCCAACGGCCTGGTCTATGGACCGCAGGGCAAGATCGACTATGTCGAGCCAACCGTCTCCTCCACCACCGACACAATCCTGATGCGGGCGCGCATTGCCAATCCGCCGATGCGCGCCGCGCAGGCTGGGCAGCCGGTGGAGCGGGCGCTGATCGACGGCGATTTCGTGACGGTGACGGTTGAAGGCATCCAGCCGGTGACGGCGCTGGGCATTCCCCGCAAGGCGGTGCTGTCCGACCAGCAGGGCAACTACGTCTATGTCGTAGGCGAGGACAAGAAGGCACAGCAGCGCCGCATCCAGCTTGGCCAGTCGACTCCGGTCACGGCTGTGATTGCCGCCGGGCTGAAGGAAGGCGAGCTGGTGATCGTGGACGGTATTCAGCGCGTTCGCCCGGGCATCGAGGTCAGCCCAGGCCCGGCCAGTCCGCCGCCGGCCACATCCGGCGCGTCTGCGTCCAACGCCCCTTCGACGCCGGCGTCATCGTCGGCTCCATCCTCGTCCGCCCCAGCGTCTTCTGCCCCCTCCTCTCCTGCCCCCTCCTCCTCGGCCTCTGGGCGCTAACGCATGATTTCAGGCGTTTTCATCGACCGGCCCCGGCTGGCGGTCGTCGTCGCGGTGCTGCTGACCCTGGCCGGCGGCCTGGCGCTGCTGCGCATCCCGGTGTCGCAGTTCCCCGACATCGTGCCGCCGCAGGTGACGGTGTCCGCCACCTTCACCGGCGCCTCGGCCGCGGTGGTCGAGGCGACCGTGGCGCAGCCGATCGAGGCCGCGGTCGTCGGCGTCGACAAGATGATCTACATGAAGTCGAACAGCGCGAATGATGGCAGCTACTCGCTGACCGTCAGCTTCGAGCTGGGGACCAACCCGGACATCAACACCGTCAACGTCAACAACCGCGTGCAGCAGGCGCTCGCCCGCCTGCCGAACGAGGTGCAGCGCAGCGGCGTGACGGTGCGCAAGCGGTCCTCGGCGATCCTGGAGTTCCTGCAGTTCTACTCCGAGGGCGGCAAGTTCAGTCCGCTGTTCATCAGCAACTATGTCACCATCAACGTGCTGGACCGGCTGGCGCGCACCCCCGGCGTCGGCGATGCGCAGTTGTTCGGCCGGCTCGACTACTCGATGCGCATCTGGTTCGACACCAACCGGCTGACCGCGCTGAACCTGACGCCGGCCGACATCATCGCCGTCATCCAGTCGCAGAACGTGCAGGCCGCAGTGGGACGTATCGGCGCCAGGCCGACTTCGGACCAGACGCAGTTCCAGTTGAGCGTGCAGACCCAGGGGCGGCTGGTCACGCCCGATCAGTTCGGCGAGATCGTCATCCGGGCCAACCCGGACGGCTCTGTGCTGCGCATCAAGGACGTCGCGCGGACCGAACTGGGCGCCGCCAACTCCGACACCGAAAGCCGGCTGAACGGCAATCCCGCTGTGTCGATCGGCATCTACCTCGCACCCGGCGCCAATGCCGTGCAGACCTCGGCTCGGGTGAAGGCGGCGCTGGACGAATTGTCGGCGCGCTTCCCGGAAAGCCTGAAGGCGCGCGTCTTCTACGACAGTTCCACCTTCGTTTCCGCGACCATCAAGGAGGTGGTGGAGACGCTGCTGATCGGCTTCGCCCTGGTCGTCGGCGTGGTGTTCATCTTCCTGGGCAGTTTCCGGGCAACGGTGATCCCGATGCTGGCGATCCCGGTCAGCCTGATCGGCACCTTCGCCGTGCTGTCGATGTTCGGCATTTCCGCCAACACCATCTCCCTGCTCGCCTTGGTGCTGGGCATCGGCGTGGTGGTCGACGACGCCATCGTGGTGGTGGAGAATGTCGAGCGGGTGATGGAGGAGGATCACGACCTCAGCCCCGCCGAAGCAACGCGCAAGGCGATGAACCAGATCACCGGGCCGGTGATCGCGATCTCGCTGGTGCTGCTGTCGGTGTTCGTGCCGGTCGCGTTCCTGCCCGGGCTGTCCGGCACGCTGTTCCGCCAGTTTGCCATCACCATCAGCGTGTCCATGGTGATCTCGGCGGTGGTGGCGCTGACGCTGTCGCCGGCTTTGTGCGCGCTGTTCCTGCGCCCGGCCGGCAAGCGGCGCGGCCCGATCGGCTGGATGCTGGCCGGCATCGACAAGACCCGCGACGGCTACGCCGCGGCGGTGAACCGCCTGCTGCGCGTCTCCGTCCTGGCGCTGGTTGCGGTCGCCGCCTTCGGCGTCGGCATCGTCATGATGGGCCGGATTACCCCGACCGGCTTCCTGCCGGAGGAAGACCAGGGCGCCGTGTTCACGGTGGTGCAACTGCCTGACGGCGCCTCGGTCAGCCGCACGCGGGAGGTGGTGAAGCAGGTCGAGGACCTGATCCGTCCGATGCCGCAGGTCGAGGCGGTGCTGTCGATCGTCGGCTTTTCGTTGCTGGACGGCGGCAACCAGCCGAATGCGGCGTTCCTCGTCACCCGGCTGAAGCCGTTCGAGGACCGCAAGGCCGCCGCCGACAACGTGCAGGCGGTGATCGGGCGCATCTTCGGCTCCGTGCAGCAGATCCGCTCCGCCGTCGTGTTCCCGTTCAACCTGCCGCCGATCATCGGGCTGTCGACCTCGGGCGGCTTCGAATACCAATTGGAGAATCTGGAGGGCCGTCCGCCCGAGGAAATGGCAAGCGTGATGCAGGGCCTGGTGGCCGCGGCGAACCAGGACCCGCGGTTGCAGCGCGTGTTCTCCACCTTCACCTCGTCGAACCCGTCGATCTGGCTGGCCATCGACCGCGAGAAGGCGCAGGCGCTGGGGCTGTCGATCGCCACCGTGTTCAACACGTTGCAGGCGACGCTGGGCGGGTTCTACGTCAACGACTTCAACCTGTATGGCCGCACCTGGCAGGTGAACATCCAGGCCGAGGCCGGCGACCGCAATGACGTCAACGCGCTGAACCGCATCTATATCCGCAACAAGACCGATGAGATGGTGCCGCTGCGGGCCATCGCGGATTACGAAGTGCGCCTCGGGCCGCAGGTGATCAGCCGCTACAACAACTATCGGGCGGTGACGGTGAACGGCAGTCCGAAGCCAGGTGTGTCGTCGGGCGACGCCTTGGTGGCGATGACGGAAATTTCGGCGAAGACGCTGCCGCAGGCCTATGCGTTCGAGTGGACGGGCACTGCCTATCAGGAGCGCGAAGCGACCGGCCAGACCGCCCCGTTGCTGGGCCTGTCCGTGCTGTTTGCCTATCTGTTCCTGGTCGCGCTGTACGAAAGCTGGACCATCCCGATCCCGGTCCTGCTGTCGGTGACGATCGGCGTGCTGGGCGCCTTTGTCGGACTTTGGCTATTCGGCCTGCCGCTCAATCTGTACGCGCAGATCGGCATGGTGGTGCTGATCGCGCTGGCGGCGAAGAACGGCATCCTGATCGTCGAG
>JAFEFW010000185.1 GCA_018240405.1 Pseudomonadota bacterium | reverse complement strand
GCCGGTGGTCGCGAGGGTTACGTCATTGCAGCTGCTGAGGCTGTCACAGCTACCGGAACCAATATGGGCGGCGACCACATAGTTGCTGCCGTTCAGCGCCAGCACGTCGTTGACATCGCTCCAGGTGCCGCTGGTCAGCTCGGCCGAGAGGATGATCTCAGATGCGCGGTCGCCGTTGCCCGCTGACTTCAGGTTCCAGGTATTTGAGAAGTTACCCCAACCGTCCTCATTGCCGGAGCCGCCGTCTGAGCCGCAGCCGCCCGGAGCGTTACACGAGCTCAAAGCCCAAGTGACAGGGCCGTTGAAGTTCGCACCGGCGGCGCCGCTGCCCACAAAGATGTAGCCTGCCGCTATATTCGACTCGTACTTCAGCGTGGCATGCGTGGCGTCAAGAAAGGAGACTTCCACAGTACCGTATGGCGGAGGGTAGGTAACGGAGCTTATATTGGCCGCGCCAAGTTCGTAGGTGATCGGTGCCGCGGTCGCCATTAATGGCGCTGCACAGATGCCAACCGCCAATGCGCCGGCAAGGACAGCAAGTTTTCTCACGATACACCTCTCACCACAAAAATCGTCACTTTTGATACGGCCTGCGGTTTAATCGCAGGCGAACAGGAGTCTGAACAATGATGACGCACTGCTCGTTAACTGAGACATAGCAAGCCGCGTGCCAGCATGAGATTTCATGGTGTTGGCGCGATTTTAGGACCCGTGTGTAAAGTTTTCCGACGCTTTCTTGTTACGCCAAGGCGCAGGCGTCACCGTATGAGACAAATTCTCTCCGATCTTGCGATATGCCATTGAGATATACAACTACAGATGGTATTGCGACAATGCGCGTATATAAAACGCAATAATCCAGACATAGGCAGTAACGAGTCGGCGCGTGGCGCTGCCATGCACATGTAAAGTTTTCCGACGCCCGCTAGCCCGCCGGCTCTTGCCCGCCGCTTCCGTAGCTCGAAACGCGGCGGGTTCTAGCCCACTTTCACGTGGCGTCCACTATTGCGACCGTGCCCTCCTTTGCGCTGGTGCGGCCCGGCCTGTGGGGCGTAACACTTTTCAAAGCGCCCGCGATGGCACTGCGCGCGCTCGCGCGGCGCTGTGAACCTGGCTTGTGTCAGCAGAAGATCGCACCTTCGCAGAGCCGACGGTACATCCGCATGCCGAACGCCTTCCAGCGTGACGGTCCGGCGCAGCCGAGTCCGCACTGCGCGAGCCGGTCTTGGCCGCGCCGATCCTTGGCAGCGTGATGGTGCGTCCACTACTGTTCGTGACCTGCTGCCGGTGCCCGATCCAGCCGCTCGAACCGGCCGTCTCGCTCCGACCGCCAATGCAGAGCACTTGCGCCACAATGCGTTCGCGGTCTGGGTATTTCTCACAAGGGGAGCCATCATCATGCGACTGCCACTGCACGGACGTTCCATCGCCTATGACCTGATCGGCCCGGAAACCGCGCCCGTCGTCTGCTTCTGTCACTCGCTCGCCTCCGATGGCGGGATGTGGGCAGAGCAGGTGCCGCCGCTGTTGCAGGCCGGCTTCCGCATTCTGCGCCTGGATATGCGGGGCCACGGTGGCAGCGACCCCGCTGGCGACAGCTACACCATGGAGGGCCTGGGCGACGACGTCGCCACGGTGCTCGACGCCCTCGGCATCGCCAAGGTCCACTATATCGGCCTGTCGATCGGCGGCATGCTCGGCCAGGCCTTCGCGCTGAAGCATACGGCGAAGCTGGCATCGGCGATGTGGTGCGACACAATGCCCGCCAGCCCACCCGGCGCGGCCGAGGTCTGGGGGCCGCGCATGCAGATGGTGCGCGACGCCAACACCCTCGCCCCGCTCGGCGAGCCGACGATGGAGCGCTGGTTCACCGACGCTTTCAAACCCCGTAACCCCAGGCGCTGGCAGCAGATCCACGACACCATCGTCACGACCACACCCGCCGGCTACCTGGGCTGTGCACAGGCGATCATGAACTACGACTTCATTCCCAAACTCCCTTCGCTTAAGCTGCCGGTGCTGGTGGTCTGCGGCGATGGTGACGCCGGCACGCCGCCCGCCGCCAATAAGCAGATCGCCAGCCTGGTGCCCGGTGGCCGCTACGAGGAAATCGCCGACGCTCGGCACTTCCCCAATGTCGAACATCCCGACGTGTTCAACCGCATCATGCTGGACTGGCTGCAGGCACAGCGCTGATCGCGGTTGGGCGTAGGAAAATTTAGCTTGACATAGCTAGGAACGCCCGCCTATGTAAGCCCGCATCTTGTGGCAGCAAAAGGCGGGTGGTGCCGATGTCCCTCTCTCACGCTCTCCCGGTGGCCGCCGTCGATATGGTGGTCATGCTGCTGGTGCGGCTGATCATCCCGCTGCACCAGGTGGACGCTGCCGCCGCGCGGACCTCCGCGCTGGCGATGCTGGCGGAGTACGACCCGCGGACGATGATGGAACTGCGCCTCGCCGGCGAGATCATTGGCCTCAGCCTGAACGCGATGCAGGCGCAGGGTGATGCCGCGCAGCCGGATATGACGCTGGCGCAACGGAGTGATGCGCGCCGTTGGGCCGGCGCCTTCACCCGGACCGGCCTCGCCGCGCAGCGTCGCCTGGAGGCCATGCAGAAGGCCCGGCGCGCCGGCGCCGACAGCGGTACGGACGCAGCGGCGCCGATCACCGCATCGCCCCGTGCCGTCGCCGAAGCCGAGCCGCCGGCGCAACAGCCGGAACCGGCGGCGCCGGCCCTGGTCGTGTCCGAAGCTGGGCCGGCCGGCCCGCCAGACCACGCCGTCGCGGCGCTGCAGCAGGCTGAAGCGGATTTCCGCAAGGCCGATCGGCTGCTGACGCTGATGCGGGCGCATCACAAGGGTGCGCCGCCGCCACATAGCCAGGCCGCGCAGCAGATCCGTGACCAGCAGCGTATCGTCGATGCGGCACGGATGAAGCTGGCGCAGGCGCGCAAGCGGCACAATGGGATGGCAGCGGAAACAACACGCGAAGCTGCATAGGTTGCAGCCGGTCTACGGTCGGCGCTGCCGGTACTGTCAGCGCTGGTATTGCGCCGTCGTTGCCGGACAGCACCGCTCCCTACGACAGCACCCTTCCACACAGGTTGGACGTGCCGGGCGGCACGTTCCGCGGCTCCAGTTGCATCGTCATCGGCGATACCGTCGGCGGTGGAAACCTCTCCGTGCTGCCGGCGCGGCGCAGCAGTTCCTGCGCATGGGCGCCGCCGTTCATCGCCGCGTCACGTAGCATATCATAGCCTTGTTGCCGTTCCGTGGGATGCAGGCTGGCGTCGGAGGCGAGATCGGCGCCCAGGCTGGCCCTGGCCTGTAAATTGCCGCGCTCCGAAGCCTGGCGCCACAGCAACCGAGCTTCGGCGCGATCGCGCGGTGTGCCGCGCCCGGCATAGGCCAGCAGGGCGAGGTTATTCATCGCCCGCTGGTTGCCCTTCAGTACCGCACGGCAATACCAGGCGATGGCGCCCGGCAGGTCCGGCGGGTCAGCGTGATCCAGCCGGTAGCCGACCGCGTTCATGCCCTCGCCGTCGCCGAGCGCCGCCGCCTTGCGGTACAGCGTCAGCGCGCGGGCTGGGTCGGCAACGCCGGCCTGGCCGCGGGCGTAGATGTAGCCCAGGTTGACCATCGCCTCGGCCTCGCCGCGATCGGCCGCGGCTTTCAGGTGGCTCAACGCGGTCCCGATGTTGCCTTCATTGTAGGCTTTGATGCCGGCGACCAGGTCGGCCGACGGCGCCGGGTCGGCCGCGGCCAAGGCGCCGGCCGGCGCCAGCAAGGCGAGCCAGAGCAGGACCCGGATCCGGTGTCGAAGGTGCATCGTCGCGCGCCCGGTTTGTTGCGGTGATGATAGCCTGTTCCGCGACGCCCGGCCATGGCGCAGCCTCACCGAATGCCATACCGTTCCGGCAACACAGGCGCCACCACGGGAGGAACGGATGAGCCAGCGCGATCTCTATTGGGAAGACGTCGAGGAAGGGCAGGACCTGCCGCCCTTCACCTATGAACTCAGCCTGCTGCGCCTGGTCTCCTTCGTCCGCGCCAGCGGCCTTTACGACTACGTGCATTTCGACGGCGCCTACGCCCGCGCGGCCGGTGCACGGGATGCTTTCATCTCTACGCCGCATGTCGCCGGCCTGTTCGGGCGGCTACTGACCGACTGGTCCGGGCCTGGTGGCGAAATACGCTCGCTGACCTTCGCGATGCGGACGCAAAGCTGCACCGGCGACGTGCTGCGGGTAACCGGCCGGGTCGGCCGCCGCTACCGGGGCGAGGACGGCGCGTACCTGGTCGACCTCGTGGACCTGAACATCGGGCACGCCATCGCCGCCCATGCCGCCACCGCCACCGCGACCATGGCGCTGCCGTCGCGCACCGGCGCCGCGGCACTGCCGCTCAGCGCCCCGGCCGATGACAAGCTGCCGCCGGCTGACGACGTGCCGGACTTCGCGCGCCCGTTCCTCGGCCAGTCCCGGCAAAGTGGCTGGCTGCCGGCGCAAAAGCTGTCGCGCGAGGAAATCCATTTCTGGTGCGAGGCGCTGGAGGACTGGAACCCGCTCTACTGGGATGAAGCCTACGCCGCCGCATCGCGCTACGGCGGCATCATCGCACCGCATACCTCAATGTTCTTCGGCGCCGGCGGTTCGGTGCGGCTTGGCATCGGCTACGCCAAGCCCGGCGAGACAGTGCCGGACGCGGTGCGCCAGGGCCTGACCGGCCTGAAGCTGCTGCAGTCGCTGCGGCAGAGCCTGGTGCAGGGTGGCACCCTGGTCAATCCGCCCGACTGCCCCGAGATCGCGGTCGTGCAGTCGGTGAACCGCTTCTACCGGCCGATGCGGCCCGGCGACACCGCCCGCGTCGAGCTGCGCATGAAGCATTGCAGCGCGAAGAAGCGGA
This sequence comes from Pseudomonadota bacterium, assembly GCA_018240405.1. Classification (GTDB taxonomy): domain Bacteria; phylum Pseudomonadota; class Alphaproteobacteria; order Acetobacterales; family Acetobacteraceae; genus Rhodopila. Next base: position 2,284 of record JAFEFW010000185.1, on the reverse strand, counting down.
CCAAGCTGGGCGAGGGCTACTTCGTTACCACCGAACGGCACTTCACAAACCAGCGCGGCGAACTGATCCGCACCGCGGAGTTCACCGTCTTCCACTACCGGGTCTGACCGCAGGAGGGGATGGCGTATCGCGCTACTCGTGGCACAATCACGACAGTGCACGGACCAAGGCCGATCGCACAAAGACGGAAACGGCCCAAGAGGATAGCATGGACTTTGAAACTCTGGTTCGCACGCGCCGCAGCGTGCGTGGCTACAAGACCGATCCGGTGCCGCGGAAACTGATCGAGGAGATCATCGAGGTGGCGGCCGGCGCTCCGTCGTCGATGAACACACAGCCTTGGCATGTGCATGTACTGACCGGCGAACCGCTGGAGCGTGTCCGCCGCCGCAACACCGATGTCATGCTCGGCGGCGCTAAGGCGAACCGCGATATCGTCACTCATGGCGAGTATGAAGGCGTGCACCGCCAGCGTCAGGTGGCGATCGCCATCAAGCTTTTCGCCAAGATGGGTATCGAGCGCCATGACAAGGTGAAGCGCCAGGACTGGGTGATGCGCGGGTTTCGCCAGTTCGATGCGCCGGTCTCGCTGGTGCTGACCTATGACCGCGACCTCGATCCCGGCGCGGTGGTGCATTTCGACCTTGGCGCGCTGTCCTATGGCATCTGCCTTGCCGCCTGGGATCGCGGCCTGGGAACGGTGATCAACGGCCAGGGGATCATGCGCTCCGAGATCGTGCGCGAGGAGGCCAACATCCCCGAGAACGAGGTCATCATGACCTGCATTGCCCTCGGCTGGCCTGATGATGATTTCCCGGCCAACACGGTGAAGGCCGACCGGGAGCCGCTTGACGGGATCGTGCGGTTCGTCGGCTTCGGCGACTGACCGCACGCGCGGCGGCGGTAAGTAAGGCCGGGCGCCATTGACGCCAACGGACCGGCTGTTACCCCGCCGTCATCATCGAACAGGCCGGCATGCCAAGAACAGCGCAACGGTCGCTGTCACCGGCGTTTGATATAAGGCGAGGGGGCAGGGAACTATCGTCCGGCAGGCGTGTATCCCCCATCATTTGTGATGGAGAGCCTGCCCGATGCCGACCCGACCGATTGTCCACGCCGGCAGCAAGGTGCCCGCCGTCACGCTGGTCTTCTGGCTGCTGAAGATTGCGGCAACTACTCTCGGCGAAACCGGCGGCGACACGGTGACCATGTCGTTGGGGTGGGGTTATCCCGCTGGCGCCGCACTATTTCTTTCCGTCCTGATCCTGCTGGTGGCCGCGCAGATCAGCGCGCGGACGTTCCATCCCTTGCTCTACTGGGCAACGATCACCGCCTCGACCACATTCGGCACCGCGGCGGCGGACTTCGCTGACCGCTCCCTTGGCATCGGCTACCCCGGCGGGGTGGCGCTGCTGTGCGTGCTGCTCGTGGGCGTGTTTGCCCTGTGGTACCGGATGCAGGGGACCATCACGGTCGATACGGTAACGAATCCGCGGACCGAGGCGTTCTACTGGGCAACCATCACCCTGTCACAGACGCTGGGCACGGCGTTGGGCGACTGGCTCGCCGACACCGGCGGCCTCGGCTATCTGCACAGCGCAATCGTCTTTGCCGCCGGACTGCTGGTGCTGATCGTGCTGTATTTCGCCACCAGCGTGTCGCGGGTCGCGCTGTTCTGGGCCGCCTTCATCCTGACCCGTCCACTTGGCGCGACCGTCGGCGATTTCCTGGACAAGCCGATGGAGCACGGCGGGCTCGGCCTCAGCCGGCCGCTCGCCTCGGCCGTGCTCGGCGGCATCATCATTGTCTGTCTGCTCGTGCTGCCGCAGCGGCCAGGTCATCCGGGTTCGGCGACTATCGCGCGGGACAGGCTGCGGCGGCATACCGGCGGCTGACATTCTCGGTGATGGACCGGCCATGGCTGCCGGTGTAAACCCGGCCGCCAAGTCCCATCCGCACGCGAAGGTTTGGCCATGGCCGACAGCATCTCCCCGCACGGCGATACCATCATCATCGACATGGTCCGCCGCTTCTCGCAGGAGCGGCTCGCGCCGCTGGCGGCGGAGCGGGAGAAGAACAAGCGGATCGAGCCGGAAATCGTCCGCGAACTGGGTGAACTCGGCATGTTCGGCGCCACTACGCCGGCGGAGTGGGACGGCGCCGAGATCGATCCGGTGACCTATGCCCTGGCGCTGGAGGAGATCGCCGCCGGCGACGGGTCGGTGTCGACGATGATCTCGGTGCACAACTCGCCGACCTGTATCGTGGTGAACAATTTTGGCAG
>JAFEFW010000184.1 GCA_018240405.1 Pseudomonadota bacterium | reverse complement strand
TCCACGACGTTCGACTTGCCGCACCCGTTGGGTCCGACAATGCCGGTCATTCCTGGCAGGATTTCAACCGAGGTCGGTTCGGCGAAGCTTTTGAATCCCGCGATGCGCAGACGTCGGAAGCTGACCGGCAATAGCGTCTCCTGTGGATCTCCTTATGACGGGATGAGCTTGCGGAACGCCTCGTAGCTCATCTCGCCGGAATATTTCTGACCGTCGATCACGAAGCTCGGAGTCGAGTCGATCTTGAATTTGTTCGTGTCGGCCTGCTGTTGTTCCAGAATCCAACTGCGCAGCCCGCTGTCGGAAATCGCCTTGTCAAAGGTCGCGCGGCTCATGCCGGCGAGCGCCGCGGTCTTCCACAATTCCTCGGTCGGATTGTTGCCGCGGTTGAACGCCCAGCGGTTCTGCGTGGCGAACAGCGCGTCGATGAACGGCAGATAGCGGTCGACCGGCAGGTAGCGCGCGACCTGGGCGGCGAGCAGCGCGGTCTGGTCCAGCGGATAGTCACGGAACACCCAGCGCACTTTGCCGGTGTCGATCAGGTTGGTCTTGATCTGCTGGAACGTCCCTTGCCCGAACGCCGCGCAATGGGTGCAGGTCAGCGAGAAGAACTCCTGCACCGTGACCTTGGCGTCCGGCTTGCCAACGGAACGCTCCGCCTTCGGATCATCGTCCGCGGCATGTGCGACGACCGGCAGCGCGGCAGCGGCCGGCACAAGGGCTAGTAGGAATCGGCGCGAAAATAGCATCTCAACCTCAACATCTAGAGCACTACGACCAGTGGACGCCGCCTGTCGAGCGCTTTGTCCACCACACTACCACGATTCTCCCACGGCAAATCAACCGTGTTCGACAAGTCCTTGTTCAGGAACGGGATTCACGCCGAACGCCCCTGGCGCGTCCCCGCTGCCGGCCGAGCACGACGCGGCCGAGTGCGGTCAGGGCGGCGCGCAGCTCGCCTTCCGGCAGATGGGCGACGGCGGCTTCCGCCTCGGCAACGGCCTCGGGCGGCGGCTTGGGCGGCGCCTGCGGGCGCGGCGGCATGCCGGCCTGGGTGAAGCGCAAGGCCTTCACCGCCTGGCCGCCGACATGGGCGTTGATGCGGCTGATCAGCTCCTGCCCGACGTAATGCAGGTCCATGGCGGTGGGGCCGGCGCAGCCGATGGTCAGCGTGCCGCGGTCCAGCCGCCGCGGCGTGGTCATCGACGCCACCTTCGGCCCGACGATGATCGGCCAATCGGCCATGATCTGCGCGCCGGCCGGGCTCTGCCGCCGGAATGCCGGACGCGTGATCGCCGGGACCACCGCGCCGATCGGCCGCGGGCCTTGGAGAATACCCCCGCGTGCTGTCATATCCTTGGTCGTGTCGTCGCCCGCCATCGCCCCCGCCGATTCACTCTTGCGCTGGTATGACCGCCATCGCCGCCGCCTGCCGTGGCGGGCGGAGCCTGGCGAGACCCCGGATCCGTATCGCGTCTGGCTCAGCGAGATCATGCTGCAGCAGACCACGGTTACGGCGGTCATACCCTACTTCGAAAAATTCGTAAGCCGCTTCCCGACCGTGGAGGCGCTGGCCGCCGCGCCGCTGGAGACGGTGCTGAGCGCCTGGGCCGGCCTTGGCTATTACGCTCGCGCCCGCAACCTGCATGCCTGCGCGCAGGCGGTGGCGGCGCGCGGCGACTTCCCGGCGGATCTGGACGGGCTGCAGGCGCTGCCGGGCATCGGCGCCTACACCGCGGCCGCGGTCGGCGCGATCGCCTTCGGCATCCCGGCCGTGCCTGTCGACGGCAACGTGGAACGCGTTGCCGCTAGGGTCTTCGCCATCGAGGAGCCGATGCCGGCCGCCAAGCCGGCGCTGCGCGTGGCGGCGGCGCGGCTAGGGGCGCAGGCGGCGGCGCAGGCGCGGCCGAGCGACTTTGCGCAGGCGCTGTTCGACCTGGGGGCGACGGTGTGCACGCCGGCGTCGCCCGCGTGCGGCGTGTGTCCGTGGGTGGAGCAGTGCGCCGGCCGGCGGATGGGGATCGCGGCGGCGCTGCCACGGAAGTCGCCGAAGAAGGCACGGCCGGTGCGGTATGGTGTGCATTTCTGGCTGACGGATGAGGCCGGGCAGGTGCTGCTGCGCCGCCGCCCGCCGAGCGGGCTGCTGGGGGGCATGACGGAGCTGCCGGGAACCGGCTGGCGGGACGATCCGTGGTCGCCGGCCGAGGCGGTTGAAGCGGCGCCGCTGGTTGCCGACTGGCGGCCGGCCGGGCAGGTGCGGCACGGGTTCACGCATTTCGAGCTGATCATCGACCTGCTGGCGGCGCGGGTGCCGCGGATTGGCGTGGATGGGCTGGTGCGTCCGCTGGCGGCGCTGGAGGACGAGGCGCTGCCGTCGGTGATGCGGAAGTGCGTTCGGATGGCGGGGGGTGGGAACGACGCCGGGGAGTGAGGGGTTCGACCCAAAATGGACTCTCAACAGACATGGAAAGAATTCCAGAAGCGGACGCTCAACTCCCGCTCTATTCGCAAACGGTCTGCGGGGCCTGCCATCGCCGGCGATTGATCGGCTGGCGCGACGGCGGGAGCGGCAGAGGTTCAAGTTATCCGATCAGGCGCAGGATTTTCTCTCGGCACACGCCATCATCTATGGACACTGTCAGCCGCGGCGTCACCGCTGTTGGTTATCGGCGTGCGCATGCAAGGCGTTTCAGAGTTGACGACTGGAGACGTGTGTCCAGCAGGTGAAATGATGCCCGGCGCGTCGACGTCGTCAACGCCAATCCGTTCCGCATTCCGTTAACTTGGCAATGCCGTCCGCGCTATTGAGGTGCTTTACCGTCGCTGTGGCAGGGCCGTCCCCTGGGTCATGGCAGCGGCGGTGAGCACTGCTCAGGATGCCGTCGTCCATAGGACCCGACAGCCAGACGGCAAGCACTGAAGCGACGTTTTCGAGCAGGACATCGACCAAATGCGGGTCAAACCGGATACCACCATCGGCGGCGAGATGCTCCAACACCCTCTCGAGCGTCCATGGCTGTTTGTATGGCCTGGTAGACAGCAGGGCATCAGCTACGTCGGAGATCGCAACGATACGAGCGGCAAGCGGAATTTCCTCGGCCCGTAAACCTCGCGGGTAGCCGGAGCCATCCCAGCACTCATGGTGGCACCAGGAAATTTCGGCCGCCATGTCGAGCAGCGGCAAGCCGCTACCAGCCAGCATATCATGTCCGAGTTCGGCATGCCGCCGCATGTCCTGCCGCTCCTCCGCGGTCAGCGGCTCCCGTTTCAGCAGGATGCTGTCCGCGATGCCGATCTTGCCGATATCGTGCAGCATTGCAGCCAAGCTGATCTGGTGCGCGTATTCCTGCGTACATCCGGCAGCAATCGCAAGCTGCTGGCTGATGGTGCCTATCCGAGTAATGTGCTGCCCTGTATCGGTATCGCGAGTTTCGGCGACACTGGCGAGGCGCCGCAGGAACTCCTCCTGCGTCCTTACCATCATGGCATTTGCGTCCCTGAGGAGCGACACTTCGGCAGCCATCAGGCGCCGGTCACTGGCATTGGACACCAGCGCCAGAAGCAGCAGGCATGCGATGGCGGCGGTGATGGCACCGACGAGTAGCATCCGGTCGAAGCCTGGCGCGAAGCTGTGGACGACCTCGACGGGCATCGTGGCCGCGGCCATGGCGGTGTAGTGCATGCCGCAGATAGCGGTTGCCATGACCGCGGCCGCAGCAGGCCGAAGACGGCGGTTGTGGAATCTGTGAGCAATTGACAGGCCTGCGGTCGCCGCCGTGACAGCGATACCAACCGAGACGCCTCCCAGCCACGGTTGATAGGCTACGGGGACGGGCAGCAGCACGCCCGCCATGCCGATGAAGTGCATCAGCACAATGCCCAGGCCCACCAACACGCCCGCACCCAAGAATTGATGCCACCGGTTACTTTTTGGCTTCACGCACAGAAAGCCAAGCATCACGGCAGCTATGGCGACGGCCAGTGACAGCAGGGTAGGCCCTGGTGCTATGCCGACCGGCAGCGGCTCGGTAATGGCCAGGATGCCAAGGAAGTGCATGCACCAAATGGCGGTTGCCAGCGTTGCGGCGCTCGCCAGACGCCACACGAAGGCGTTCGGCCGCACGGACCGCTCCGCCATCTCCAGTGCGGCTTGCGACCCCAGTGCGGCTGCGCCGAACGACACCGCGGCAATCCAGGGACTATGCGCAAAGGCAACCCCGGGCTCCGCGCTGATGCAGAGGCCCAACATGGTGAGTGCCATGAAACAGTGCTTTCAAAAAGGGGCTTCGCGGCCGGAAAGCCGGGCCAGAAGCCGGTGTAGGGGTCGGTGGGCGCAGAGATTTCGGCCTTCTATCGTCCGGGCAAACATCGGAGCTTCTGGATTGCGTTCTTCAGATATGGCGGCCACAAGTGCCACGGTCCCTTCCGCGGAAACAATGGATTTGTGGTCTCGTAATGTTTGAAACTGTCTATCGGGGTCGGTTTGACCCGGAGGCTCTTCGAGCTCTTCCCGAGTGGGCCGCTGGCCACGCCTTGTTCGTCGACTGGTCATCGCATTGCCATCTGAACCGGCAATGTCCAGTTACGATCGCCCATGCGCGCTGAGGCGTCGCTGGCGGCTCTGCCTGTCATTCTTGCCGCTTCGGTGCAGACTGCGGGATTGCGCGCCGATGCTGCCGATTTCGGCATCACTTACGTCCTGGCCAAGCCGGTTCGGCAGCGCGTACTAATTCGGGTTATCGGCGACAGCAGGCCATAGCCGGACATCCGGCTCATGCACGGCCCGATTGTCACAGCAGTAGTCTGGGCTCAACAGAAGCGCGGCCGATACCGGCTGCTCGCGCCGGACATAGGCATGTGCCAAAGCCATCCTGAAGGCGCGACGAGAAAACGCGACGCGGCCCCTTGCCAAGGTGCGTGTGGCGCGGGCTGATATGCTCCTGCCGCTGCTTATTCGAGCCATTTCGAAGGCGCGGGTCAGACGGAGGTCACCAATGTCAGCCTTCAACATCGTACGCTTTCGAGTAAGGCCAGGCCGCGACGAGGCGTTCCTAACTGCCCATCGCGACGGCCGCGCGAGTTGGCCCGGCCTGGAGCGGGGCGTCATAATCAAGACTGGCGAGGGAACTTATTGCTTGATCGGCGAGTGGCCGGACGTCGAGACGTTGAAGGCCGGCATCCCTGCGATGGTGGCTACCCTGAACACCTTTCGCGCCGAACTGGAAGACCTTGGGAATGGCCTCGGCCTCACTGATGCGGTTTCCGGCCCGGTCACCTTGGACTTGAAGCCATGACAGCATGAGGCATTCGCCGCCGCGGTTACCGCAGGCAACGGCACGATGGCTGAGCAAGAGACACGTCGCTATCTCGTTCGTCTCGGCCACGATGTCGCCGACCTGCTTGAGCAAACATCCGCGGGCGAGCCGTGCCTAGAGGTTGGCCGAGCCAGAGCGTATTGCGTATCTGACGCGTACCTGCACAGGGCGCTCAGTCGTCGTTGCGCCACACCGTCCTTGGTTGACGCACGGCCAGCGCCGACATGAATGTCAAAGTTTCCCTGGTCGCAATACGTGCTCCGGGACATCGTGCGTCGGTATCCGTTCAAATCGAAATGGCCGTGCTCGCGAACGCCTCTCGCCCATCGATGCAGTAAGCTTGGCAGCACAGTTCGGCCCTTTGATCAGGCATCGATGCAAGGTCGTAAGAGAGTGGCGTTTTCCGCCACTTGCTCCTCGAAAGTCGCCGGTCAACGTACAGGTTAGGTCGCGCCAACAGACGGGCGACCGGTTTTCGGCTTTGCCGTTGCGAAGCGGACCTGCGCTAAGCCACCCGACCGCGACATAGGAGGACAACGGAGTCCGCTCCGATGGCAAGTGTCCAACAAGTTGGCCGCCGCCCGCGGCCCGGTTCGCCGTCAAAGGTCCGTGTCGCAGTGACCGTCCTGATATCGACTAGCACGTTAGCGTATTGGAACGACCGAAACGCCGGATCCCGCCAGGCGGTCCGGCTGCCCGCCGGACCGCCCGCATGCATCGTTGTTACCGCTTGATCCCCGCCAGCGCGCTCTGAATTCCCGCGGTCGCCCACGGACCCCACGGCATCGTAAAGAACTTGAACCCCTTCTGCACAAAGAAGTTCGGGTCCATCCCCGGCGGAATGAAATACATCCCGGCCGCCTTGCCGTGCTTTGCCGCGGTGCCCGCGATCTTATCCAGCGCCCGCTGATACGTGTCGCATGCGTAATCCAGCGGCACCCCCAGCTCGATCGACAGGTCGGACGGACCGATCAGCAGCACATCCACACCCGGCACCGAGGCAATGGCATCGAGATTCTCCAGCGCCTGGTTGGTCTCGATCATCGGCACGATCAGCAGCTCGTTGTTCACCGCATCCATATACTCGCGATACGTCTTGTACTCGCCCCACTCGCCGCGGACGCCAGCGTTGCTGCGATTACCGGCAGGGTAGTAGCGGCAGGCCTGCACCATGGCTTCCGCCTCGGCGCGCGTGTTGACCATCGGGGCGATGATGCCGCGCGCGCCGGCGTCGAGCGCAAAGCAGATCTGATGCGCCTCGTTGACGGGCACACGCACCACCGGCGCCGCCGTCTTGCCGCGCAGCGCCTGGATCGGCGGCCCCATCTGCTTGAGTTCCCACGGCGAGTGCTGGGTGTCGAACAGCAGGAAGTCGAACCCGGCATCGGCCAGCAGCGCGACGTCTATGTTCGGCGCCCCGGCCGTCCCGACCACGGTCTTCCCTGCCTTGATGGCATCTTTGATGGCGTTCATCTGGCGTCACTCTCTCCCACAAAAGCGCAGGCGCCCGTTCAACCGACCCGACGGTGACGGGCACATCGGCACGGCATTATCGCAGTGGAACCGCTGCCCCGGCTAGGGCCGCCCGGCGAACGGCGTGTGTCAGCCACGCCGCGTAGCCGTTTCGAACCCGCCGGACTGTCTGCCACGCACGATTGCCGGGCCGAAAGCGACCGGATCAGCCCTGAGTCTCGACTGCGCCGGGGTTTCCACCGCGGACGCCAGCGCGCAGTATCCGGGCCACCCGATCCATCGTCATGCTCTCGCTGACACCACGCATCCCAAGGAGCGCGCCATGCTGACCTATGATTTCCGCCTGCCACCCGGTCCGCGCACCGTTGACTACGCGCTGTTGGCCGAGGAGCTCGGCTTCCG
>JAFEFW010000183.1 GCA_018240405.1 Pseudomonadota bacterium | reverse complement strand
TCGCATGGAGCGGGACGCTACACCAGTTGTCGTCGCCGCGCAGGCGCAGGCGCAGGCCAGCCGTTACGCCGCCGGCAAGGCCCGCGGCTCGCCGCCCCCACCGATAGCCGCAGACTACGGAGCAGAGCGACATGAGGCACAGCAGGATCGCCACCGCGGCGAGCGGAGCAGATGGCGCCGCAACGAATGGGCTGCCAGTGGTCATCACACCGGACGCAACCGCTGGCAGGAGCCAGCTGCGCGCACCCACCACACACGCCCAGGTCACCAGTCCGGCGCCCGTGCGTAGACGATGGGCCTGTTTGAGATACTGGAATACCTCGTCCGGATGCTGCATGCTGGGTGACTGGATGATGGCAGCCGCCCGAACGCCGACAGCAGCAAGGCAGATCGCCAGCAGTATTCAAACGTCGCAACGAATCGCGCTCATCAATGCTTGTCTGTCATGGCGGAAGGAAGACCGTAACGACACCATGACGTATCGGTTGGACAGACCAGCCGGCCGTGCCGGCGGCGTTCGTCATCATTGCGACCTTCCGAAGCCACAGGCTGCGCCGTGATCGCTGAACGACACGTGGTGCCCGACGATGTCGTACTGCTGAACCCGGCCACCCTGTGGGCGATCGCGGACTTCGTTATCCACGACGGCCGCGACGCGCCGTTGGAATTTCGGATCAATCCGCCGACCATTGCCCGGTTTCTGGCGCGTATCGCCAGCGTGCCGGACGGCGCCGTGGTGTGCCTGAAGGCCAATTTGCGTGACGCGTTCTTCACCACCGCGTTTCCCCGGCTGCGAGCCCGCATTGTGCTGCTAACCGTAGAAGGCGATTGGAGTGCGCCGGGACCGCATCTGCGCCACCTGGACGATGAACGCCTCATCTGCTGGTTCGGCCAGAACTGCGACCTGATGATGCCGCATCCGAAATTCGTCCCGCTGCCGATCGGTGTTGCCGCGCCGCATTGGCCGCACGGCAACCAGGCGGCGCTGCTGCACGCCCGGAGCTCGATGCCGCCGATTGCGGAACGGCCGCTGCAGGCCCAGGCGTCGTTCCACCACACGTTGTCTCATCCGGAACGTATGGCGGTCTGGCGCACGCTCATGGGCCAGGCCGGTATCGTCTTTACGCCTTACCGGCTCGCGCCGGCGCAGCTTTGGAGCGACCACGCCCACCATGCCTTCGTTGTGTCGCCACGAGGTGCGGGCCTCGACTGCCATCGGACATGGGAAGCGCTGGCGCTCGGGACGATTCCGATCGTCCAGCGGTCGTCGCTTGATGCTGTGTTTGACCACTTCCCGGTTGCCGTCGTGCAGGATTGGCGCGAGGTGACGCCCCAGGCGATGGCACGATGGCGGGCCGAGCTTGCCGCTGGTTTCACCACCGACATGGATCGCCGCCTGACCGCGGCGCACTGGACGGCACGCATCCTGGCAGCTGCCGGACGCGGGTAGCGCGTTGGCCGAACTGCCAGGTGGGACGTTTCAGCCGTAAACCTATTGAGCGTCCCGTTAGCGGGCACTTGCATACCGAGGGCGTACCACCTGGCGACACGATGGCGCCGTCGCACCAACGCCGCTGCGGCAGCCAGATACACAACCGCCCGCAGCCCTGCGAAGAATCCATACGCCAGAATCAATCGTTGCAGCCGCGACCGGACGACCTGCCGCGGGCCGGCACGACAGGATCACACCGCCATGACGCCATGATGTGTGGTGACCACCGTCGGATCGATCAGGACGTCGAACCCCAGCGAATGCAGCCGGCGGCAGGCCCAAAAATCTTCCGACAAATACACACCGTCATGCACGCCGACCTGGAACACGTCGTAATGCACAGCGGCGCCTGGATCGCCCTGGAGGAAGCTGCCGCGCTCATAAACCCGGCCATGGGCAATTGCATCCTCCACCAGCGCGATGCAGGCGGCGCGGGACAGTAACAACACCGCGGTGCCTACCATTTCCACTTTGATCAGCGAGCCTTTGGCGCCCAGCGTTCGGCCCAGGTTCCAGATGCGGTTGCCCTGCTCATCAAACGATTTCAGTGCCACCGGCGCGCCCAGCACGGGAACGTTTGACTGCACCATGCGCAGCAGGTCGGCTGCCAGCAGACGCACATCGGCGTCCAGAAACAGCAGATGGGTGTATTCAGGTCTGCTGTAGAAATTCGAGATGATCGCATTGCGCGCGCGCGTGATCAGGCTTTCGTTGCCGATGGTCGCCATCTCGAACTGCAAGCCAGCGCGGGCGAATTCGAACAGGGAACGGACATACTCAAGGTGCACCATGCCGCCATAGGCCGGCGTGCCGACCAGCAGCCGTATGCCCGCCACGCCCTGGGGGGCGGGTGCGGCACTGCGCCGGCCGGTGCGCGCTGGCCGGGTCATGGCAGGCGCTCCAACGGTCGGTGCATCTCCGGATTGCCCATCAACTGCGACGAAACTTCGCAAGAACGCCGCAGCGCCTCCTCCGACAGGCTGCGCAGCTGTTCCAGCAGCGCCAGGTTGTTCCGGTAGTCCGGGCTCTTCGCGATACCGGCGTTCGCCCGCGCATGATGCAGGTGAAACCCGTCCGTGGTGTTCATGATCGCCGGCTGGATCTGGGCCCGCTGCACCTTGATGTCCATCGCATCGTCCTCGCCGCCCCAGCCGAGGAAGCGCTCATCCCAGCCGCCCAGCAGCATGAAGAACTCGCGGCGGAACAGCACCAGGGCGCCGCAGACCGGTGGCAGTTCACCCACCGCGGCCCGGTCCGGCGGCCGCCGGACGAAGGTCGGGTCGCTGATGCAGGACAGGTCGCCGCGCAGCATGTCCGACTCGGCCTCGGTCAGGTCGTTGATGCCGCGGAACGCGCGCACGACCGGGGAGCCGGCGCGGCACTGCATGACCGCCGCCGGCAGGGAGCCACAGACGACGTCGGCGTCGCCGAAAGCCAGGACCGAGCCGCCAGACATGCGAACACCGACGTTGAAGCCCCAACTCTTGTTGAACGGGCCAGGATTATAGGCAAACACCACGCGCAGGCCGGGGGTGGCCGACAGTCCGGTCAACGAGGGCGCCACGTCCTGCTCGACGACGATGATCTCGGCCGGACGCAGCAGGCCAAGCCACCGCAAAACGGTATCGAGATTGGCCCGACGCGCCGGATCGCCGGCACCGCGCCAGGTCATAATATAGCTGGTGCCATGCATCGACTTGCCGCTTTTCCCAAACTTTGCATAAGCCCGCGTTGATCCGCTGCCCGCATGCGTGCGGTGATTGTCCGTAATGGCGCCGCCCGATTACCGTTAGTGAGTCCCCCAGCAACGCACGCAGGCCGCAAGGCATGCATCGCGCAGGACCGGGATAGGTGCAGCACAAGGGACACCGGCGCTTCGCATCGCATCGCGTCGCCGCCCACCGTGAAACCACGGTGCCTGGCTGACGGGCACGCGGAAGCTGGATAGGCCAGTGGGGCAACAACGACCGCAGTCTCGTCAGGGGCAGGAATTGCCGCGACCCCGAACAGACAGCGCCGTCATGCGATGAAGTCCGCGCGGACTATTGCTGCTTTCGCTGCCTGCGGCGAGACTTCCTGCCCGCCCGAGCGCCGGCCAATCCCCCGGCCGCAGCCAGCAGCACCGCGGCTGTCGCGGGTTCCGGGACGTCCGTCGCCACCGTCCAAACCGCCCAGGTTGAGGTCACGTTCGCAGGAGTAGTGGCGGGAAAATGGCCCGGTTTGGGTGTCTGAAAGCTCGGGTCCCCGGCAACCACCGCAGCGCCCTCGAAATCCACGGCAAGGCCGCTGACGTTGTACGGGGTCCGCACAATGCAAGTACTGTTCTCGGGGAACAGGGTCGTCGCACAGCCGGCGATATTGATGTGGAAGGACGAGCTGTTGCTGTCCGGCGACTGGAATGAGCCGATGCCGACCGGGCTGAACAACGCCATGGCCGCCTGCTGCGCTCCGGCAGGATCGTGATTGAACAGCATCGTGGCGCCGCCCCCGGCGCCGCACTCGACGAAGATGAAGTCGCACCGCCCTGGCACGAAGTTCACGTTGAGCGTCTGAGCGCCCACTGGCACGCCCGTCGCGCCCTGCAGCACACCACCACTGACAATCAGGTTCAGAGTCGCGCCCGCCGGCTGTGCGCCCATCGCCACTGCAGCCGTTGCGAGAGTCTTGAAAAGATGTGGTCTCATAGCTGCTGGCCGTTCCCCCGAGCCGAAGCAAACAGATAAATGACCATAACGAACCAGAACATAACTTCAATTAAAAACGGGTTTTGGAGCATATTTGTTACTGCCAGCGCCCTGTAGAAAGGCCGGGGACGCCAGGCTGCTTGATGGCCGTCCCAATGAGGCGGCCTGCGGCCGGACGATCAGCACGAACGCTGCAGGAACCGATCTGAGGGCGCCACGCGCCGGCCGATAAACGAAAGCGGCCGGCACCTCGCGGTACCGGCCGGTTTCCGACGCCTCGACGGATCAGGACAGCGCTATGCCGCCCGGCGCGTCGAAGCCAGAGCGCTCGGCAATTGCGTGATCGCCTGATCGATCAGCCGCGCGTCCGCGTCGGCTGTCAGGCCCTCGGCGATGACCTGCCGGGCAGCGACGGTGGCGACCTCCGCCGCGGCAAGGCGCACCTCATCCACCGCCGCCTTCTGCGCGGCGGCGATGCGGTCCATCGCCATCTGCTCCCGCCGCTTCGCCGATGCCTCGGCTTCCGCCGTGGTGGCGGCGGCAACGCGAGCGGCTTCGGCCTTGGCGCCGTCGATCAGCGCCTTTGCTTCGGTCAGCGCTGCGGCGTGCTGCTTCTGGGCGTCCTGCAGCATCGCCTCGGCCTCACGCCGCAGCTTCGCCGCCTCATCCAGCTCGGCCTTCACGACTAGGGCGCGGTTGTCGAGCATGTCCCGCAGCGCCTTCCAGATCAGGCGCCCGAACAGCAGGAAGAAGACGATGAACGCGCCGACGACCCAGGTAACCGGATCGGCGAACAGGCTTTCGTGGTGGTGTTCCATCGCGCGTCCCCCGTCAGCTGATGCCGCGCGCCGACAGCGCGCTGCTGACGGCGCTGTTCAAGCGCGTCGCATCCGGCGCGGCACCGGTCAGGCGCGTGATCACGCTGTCAGCGGCGTCCGTAGCAACCTGCCGGAGCGCACTCATCGCCGCGGTCTGCGCCTGGGCGATCTGCGACTCGGCTTCTTTCAGCCGCGTCTCCAGCCGTGCGTTCAGCGCCTCAGCCTGCGCAGCAGCAGCCTGCTTCGCCTCGTCCAGTGCCGCTGAAATAGCGGCCTGGGCATCGGCGCGCGCTTTGGCGGTCGCTGCGGTGGCTTCGGCCATATCGGCGTCAGCCTTGGCCTTGGCCTCCCGCGCGCTTTCCAGATCACGATGGATGTGCCCGGCCCGCTCCTCCAGCACCGAGGCAACCTGCGGCAGGCCGGTACTCTTCAGCACCCGGTAGAGCAGGTAGAAGATGATAGCGCCCCAGACGACCTGGCTGACCGTCAGCGGCGTGTTGAAGTCGAGCTGCGGCATCCCCGCCGCGAACGCGCTTGCCGGCAATAGCGGCAGGCTAACGAGCGACAGTGGGATGGCTCGGCGGCAAAGCCTCATGAACCCCCCTTCGGCGCCCCCACGGAAACCCGCAGGGGCACTCAGGCGTGCGTCTGCCCTCCGCGCGTCACCGTGGTTGCGGCGAAGCATGGGCGGCCGCCCTGCTCAGACGAACAGAATGATGAAGGCGATAACCAGCGCGTACAGCGCGACCGCTTCCGTCAGCGCGAAGCCCAGAATCGCCAGACCAAACACGCGGTCACGGGCGGCCGGGTTACGGGCAACGGAAGAGATCAGGGAGCCGAAGATGGTGCCCATGCCGACGCCGACGCCGGCGAGAGCGATCATGGCAATGCCGGCACCCAGCATCTTCGCGGAAGCAACGTCCATAGTCCGGTTCCTTTCGTTTATCCGGTCGCGCGGACGGGACATCCCGTCCAGTTGGTCAGGGGTTGAAGAAGAGGATCAGTGCAGGTGGACCGCGTCGTGCAGGTAGATGCAGGTCAGCACCGCAAAGACGTAGGCCTGGAGCACGGCAACCAGCAGTTCGAACCCGATCAGCAACGTGTTGACGCTGAAGGACAGGGCCGCCGGGAAGTAGCCGAGGAAGCCAAGGCCGCCGAGCATGACGATGAACGCGCCAAACACTTCCAGCATCACGTGGCCGGCCATCATGTTGGCGAACAGACGCACGGACAGGGAGATGATGCGCGACAGATAGGAAATGACCTCGATGAAGATCATCAGCGGCGCCAGCGCGGCCGGAATGCCTTCCGGCTTGAAGTAGCTGAACCAGTGCAGCCCATGCTCCTTCAGGCCGACCACCGTCACCAGGATGAACACCGCCAGCGACAGCCCCAGCGTGACCATGATGTGGCTGGTGAAGGTGAACAGCAGGGGGAAGACCCCCATCAGATTGCCGAATAGGATGAAGAAGAACAGGGTAAAGACGAACGGGAAATAGCGCCGTCCCTCGGGTCCGATCGTGTCGACGCACATCGACATGATGAATTCATAGCCCATCTCGGCCGCCGCCTGCAGCCGGCCGGGCACCATGGCGCGCGGCTTCATGCCGAACCACAGCAGCCCCAGCACCAACAGGCCGGAAATCACCATCATCAGGTTCGACTGGGTGAAATTCACCGAGGCCCCAAGCGGACCAAGAGCCGTATGAAGCTGGAACTGACCCAGCGCGTCGATGCCGCCGCTACCTTCCGCCGCCACGCTGTCTGCTCCCGCCTCTAGTCCTGACGCTTTGGCGCGAACAGGCGCCACACATTCAACACTCCGGCCGCGCCGCCGATAGGAACGAACACCGCTGTCAGGATCGGGGTGGTGCCGAACAGGCGATCAAGCCCGTAGCCGATGGCAACCGCCACGACCAGGGCTGATACCAGTTCCACCCCCACACGCACGCCTATGGCCAGCGCTGACCCGTCCAGCCCCCCCTGCTCACCCAGGGGACGGTTCGACGGGGCATCAAGGCCCTGCTTGCGCCGGGCGGCCTGAAGACGCTCCTCAAATGAGGGATCCGGGTCGCCCGATGTCTGACTCATGCTCGCTCCTGGCCGCATGTGCCGGAAAGCGGGGGCTTGCTACCGGCGGGTCGGGGTGGTGTCAAGGACGTCCGGGAGAATTTGCGCCCGGACCTTCCGGTCGCGTTGCCTGGGCGCAACGTCATAGCCGCT
>JAFEFW010000182.1 GCA_018240405.1 Pseudomonadota bacterium | reverse complement strand
CTGGCCCTTCTGACCGCCGCCGGTCAGGTTGGCGGCGATCGTGCCGAAGCCAATGACGTTGCCCGGCGCGCCGTTGCCGCCGACGGTAATGCCCAGCGCATCGGCAATCGTGCCGCCGGCCAAGCGCAGCGTGCCCTTGGAGATCGTCTGGATGACATTGACCGTCAGCGTGGTCGATGGTCCGATTTCCAGCACCTGCAGCGCATTGTTCATGCGGATTTCGGCTGCCGCCGTGACGCCGCCGCTGACGTCGAGCTTCAGCGTCGAGCCAAGCGTCGTGGAGGTATCGAAATCCAGCACAATGCCGTTGGCGATCGCGCCGCTACCGGTGACAGTCAGCGTGCCATTATTCGCGGCGACGATCTTACCGAGGCCGGTGATGCCGCCATTGGCGACCAGCACGCCGTTGCCGGTGATGATCGAATCGCCATCGATCGAGATTGCCCCGGTCGCGGTCAGCGTCGCCGCCGGCGTCAGCGCGAGCGTGGTGGTCTGGTTGCTCTTGTGGTTGCCCGCCAGGGTGAGGGTGGACAGCGTCAGGGTGACGTCTTCCGTGACGGTGAAGGCGCCGATCTGCGTCGTATTGCCGATGAACACCTGGTCATTGGCGAGCGGGGCGGACGGAGTCCAGCGGGCCGCGTTGCTCCAGTTGTCGCTGACGGGTGTCGTCCAGGTCCGGAATGCCATGAAACTGCCTTCGCGCGCTCGAAATGAGTCGACGGATCGGCCGCAGCACGACGGTGCCGAGAAGCCGTTCTGGGCAGAGTGATACAATTGTTCTTGTTAAATCGCAATATTATCGATTGTTCTATACCATGCCTGTATTATGCTAGTCAGATCAACGTGCAGCAGGGACTTTTGAGCCGCCGTCGCATCTATTCCCGTCGCATGGAAAAATTTTGTTCCCTGCCGGGGCAACTGAAAGCGCATCGGGCGGTTGAAAACACCGCAAATGCGACGACTCTTTCAGAGCGGGCTGGTTCTGGCCGCGCTGGAACGCCGCCAATCCATATCGTCATAGAAATATCAGTGCGGCCTGTCAACTATTCCATGCCATCCGCACAAAATTTGCTGGGCCGGGCCGCGCCCGCGGACAGGACCCGCCGCAGACGCGACGGGTCCCGCGATCACGGGCGGCGACACCGCTGGGGAGGAGCGGCCGTCGCACGTGGTCCTGCGGTCGCCGTGGCAGGTACCCTTGGGGACCGCATCCGGTTCGAGTGTTGTTACACTGCCGGCAGATTACGACTTGCCCGGCTCGACCGGCTTCGGCTGCACGCTGGACTGGCCCGCCGGCGCCTTCACCGCGCCGTCATGCTTCACCGCGTCGCCCTTCGCCTCGGTCTTCGTCTCAACCTTGTGCCCCTTCATGTCGCCCTTGGCCTCGGTGGAGGGCGTTACGACCTTGCTGTCAGCCGGCGCGGGCGCGGTCATCGCCGCGTGCGGCTTGGTCTCGGTGCCGGACGTGGCGCTGCCGGCGGCGAAGGCGGCAACCGGCACGATCGCCATGGCGGCAAACAATCCACCGGTCGTCAGCGTCAGAAGGCGGTTCATCGTGGTGTCCTTTCTCAACCCGGAAGGAGGTTGAAGCGTGCCTCCCGGATGACAGGAAGAAACACCCCGATTGCGGCGCAACCACGCTGCGCCGGCGGCGGAATCGTGGCGAACGGTGCAAGACCGGATTAAATAAGCGCAATCTGGCGGTTTCCATCCGGCAATGGGAAAGTGGCGGCATCGACGAAGGAAACGCCCATGCCGCTGACCGGAACCCGCATCCTCGATCTTACGCGCGTGCTCTCAGGCCCGTTCTGCACCGCCCTGCTCGGCGACATGGGAGCCGACGTGATCAAGGTCGAGGCGCCCGAGGGCGACTCCGTCCGCCGCCAGGGTGCCATCCGCGACGGATTCTCCGGCTACTTCGCGCAGTTCAACCGCAACAAGCGCTCAATCGTGCTGGATCTGCGCAAGCCCGCGGCGAAGGAGGTGCTGGCCAGGTTGGTCACCCAATCGGATGCGCTGGTGGAGAATTTCCGCCCCGGCGTGCTGGAACGGATGGGCTTCAGCGACGCCCGCCTGCATGAGTTGCAGCCCAGGCTGGTGATCACCTCGATCAACGGCTTCGGCTCCGACGGTCCCTACCGCGACCGGCCGGCATTCGACTTCATTGCCCAGGCGATGAGCGGCTTCATGAGCGTCAATGGTGGACCGGATGACCCGCCGCTGCGATCAGGCCTGCCAATCAGTGACCTGATTGCCGGCCTCTACGCGGCGCTGACCATTGCCGCCGCCGTGCCGCACGCGCGAGCCACGGGACGCGGGCAGCGCACCGAGGTCAGCCTGACCAACGGCCTGGTCAGCATGCTGGCGTATATCGCAACGAACTACTTTGTCACCGGGCAGGTGCCGGCGCGTAGCGGCAACGATCATCCAATCGCCGCGCCGTATGGACTGTTCGCCACACGCGACGGCCAGATTGCCCTGGCGCCGCCGGATGACGCCTTCTTCGGCCGGCTTGCCGACGCCCTTGGCATACCGGACCTGAAGACCGACCCGCACTACGCGACGCAGGAGGCGCGGGTGGCGCACAGAGCGCAGATCAACGCCATTGTCGGCGGCAAGCTGGCGGTCAACACCACGGCACACTGGGTGGAGACACTGAACGCCGCCGGTGTGCCCTGCGGGCCGGTGCTGGATGTGCCAGCCGTGTTCCAGGATCCGCAGATCCTGGCACAGCAGATGCTGATGGAGGTGCCGCATCCCGCCATCGGGCCCGTGCGCATGCTGGGCTTTCCGATGAAGTTCTCCGCCACACCCTGCGCCGTGCGCCGCACCGCGCCAGGCCTGGGTGAGCATACGGACGCCGTGCTGGCAGAGCTTGGCTATGGAGTGGCGGAGCGGGAGGCACTGCGGGCGGGCGGGGCGGTGTGACGGCCGACGCCATACCGTTTCTTAATCGTACGAACATGGCGACCGGGTCGGATGGCATGGTCATCGCCGCACAATAGGAACAGGACTTTTCCCTGCCAGTCCATCCGGAATAGAAACGATTAGGCTCGGCGCCTCGTGTTCATCGTCATTGCGGGCGTGCCCCCCATGTGGGCCGAAATAGCCCTGTCGATGGCCGCCATTGCCGTCTCGTCATGGCGGGCGAAGGCCCGCCATCCACGTCTCGCAGTGGGAAAATCCAGGGCTCAGACAGCGTCCTTATGGCAAAGGCGTGGATGGCGGGCCTTCGCCCGCCATGACGGTGGAGCGTCGGTGCTGGATCGTCCGGTGTCCGATGCAGATTATCATAACGCTCATGGAGCTGCACCCGCCATGACGGTACAGCGTCTGCGCCATCCAGCCCGGCGTCCAATGCCGCCTATCTGACCGCAGATGGGGACAACCCGTGCCATAGCGGTGACGGAGCGCTCGACGCTTTGTAGCCCAATCGCCCGAACGGGCCAAACACGCCCCATGACGGCCGTCAAACGATATGAACTGGCGCGACCGACTTCGACAATTTCACGTTGTAGATACTTGCTCTAGCACAATCGTTAAATGTTTGTTATCAGGTATTAATGGCGTGCATTGATGGTGGGGCTATGTCTGGACTACGCGAATGGGCCAATAACCTCGGCAACGTATCTTGGTCCGCTCGATACGGATCCGCCATCCGGCATCTGCTCCGAAGCACGCGATCGTGCCGTTACCCTGCGTTAGTCCTGACGCTGCTCGCCGCGCTGGCTGCCGGAGCCCGGCCGGCCGCGGCTGCGACGGTGCCGTGCACCGGCGGCGACCTGCCGAAGCAGGACCTCACCCTTTCGGCCGCGCTCGACAACGCGGTGCGGCAAGGCAAGGATAGCCAGCCCGATCTGCTGGTCACCGGCACCTGCATCGTCAAGGCGGCCACACCGTATTATTTCGGAAACGTCAATATCATCAAGCCGGGCATCCTGGTCTTCCAGGAAGCGGATGCCACCGCGGCGCCGGCGGACAAGGTCACCAGCTTCTGGGCAAAGTCGATCATCATCGAGAATGGCGGAACGGTACTGGCCGGCACCGGCACCTATAAGGATACCGGCGGCACGGACGTAACGCTGAAGGCGTTCGGCAGCAATGGCGGCCGGCTCGACATCGTTCTGTACGGTGAGGACCAAAGCCCGCCGGCCGGAACGAATCCCGGGCCGCCCGGCGTATCCGCACCATGCGCCTCGCCGGCTACCGACGGTGCCGGCAACGCTTTGGGACCCTGCGGCATTCCGGCGACCACCTGGAACGACAACGGCAACAGCATCCTGACCCTGGGCAACGGCGTTCAGGACCGGTTCTACCAGTACGGCCCGTTGTTTCTCGACGGCAAGATTGACTCCGGCAAGACCGGCTATTTCGGCTACAAGTCGATCGGATTGTCCTATGGCGGTACGCTGCTGATGCGCGGCCTGAAGGGGACCTCGCTGGCCGACGACACCAAGCGGGACCAATCGGGCAGCAGTTGGGTGCGACTGGCGGCAGATGCCGGTGGCGAAAGCGGGAAGCAGACCTCTATTCTGACGCTGGACCGGAAAGTCGTGCCCGATAGCGGCACCGACTGGCAGGTGGGCGACGAGGTGGTGGTGACCACCACGGACTTTCTGGCGACCCATTCGGAAAAGGTGACGATCAAGACGATCGTGGCGCCGACCCAGATCGAGGTGACGCCGGCACTGCAATTCCCGCATGTCGGCCATCGCTACGACCTCGCCACCCACTTCCAGAACGCCAGCGACACGTTCAAGACGGCGATGAAGGCGAGTGACGTGGACCCGGACGATCCGACGGCGACGAATCCGAGCCTGCTGCAATCGGCGGAGACGCGGGCCGCGGTGGCGCTGCTGAACCGCAGCATCCGCATCATGTCCGGCGGCGACCGCGCCGGGGAAACACTCGATGACGCAACGAACGGCAACACGCAGAAGGGCGTGACCGGCAACGCGTCCTATCAGTTCGGCGGCCACATGATCTTCCGCCAGGGCTTCCAGAAACTGCAAATGCAGGGCGTGGAACTCCGCCAGCTTGGCGTCGGCGGACGGCTGGCGCACTACCCGGCGCATTTCCACATGGCGCGCAAGACGCCGCCGGACACATTCATCAAGGATTCCGCCGTCAATGAATCGATGACGCGCTGGTTCGTCCTGCACTCCACGCTGGGCGTCACGCTGCAGCGCAATGTCGGCTGGATGTCGATCGGCCACGGCTACTTCCTTGAGGACGGCACTGAAACGGATAACCGCCTGTTCGGCAATATCGGCATCTTCGCCCGTCCGGCGATCATCGCACCGTTCAACCCGCGGAACATCCCGGGCATCCTGGCCCATAACAAAGGCGGTTCGGATGTGATGTTCCGTTCCGATGTAGCCAATCCTACGATTTTCTGGATTACCAACGGCTACAACGACTTCGCCGGCAACCTGGCGGTGGGCGCCGGCGCCTGTGGTGCCTGCTTCTGGCTGCATGCCGTCGCCGCCAACACCGACATGGTCGATGTGCCGACGGGTGGCGACGGCATGCAGCATCAGAAGTGGGACATCCCGGGTGTCCGGCATTCGGACCGGCCGGGCATGTTCTCACCGCTGCGGTCGTTCTTCCGCAATTCCTGCTCCACCGCCATGCTGTCCTTCATGACCGTGAGCAACTATCAGGACTGCACCATGGTCGCCGATCCGGCGACCAAGGCTGACGACTTCAAGATGACTCCAGTGACCAGCTACGCGCCGGAACCGGGAACCGACGTCGCCAACAAGCTGATGTATTATCCGCTGCTGGGCGGCCAGCGTATCGCCTCGGATTGTCCCGGCGATCAGCCGGACTGCGTAGCGGACGTGTGCAACAGTCTTGGCGCCTGGTGCGCGACCACCGTCCTCGACCACTACACCTCGTCCTTCAACTACGCGGAGATCAATTTCTCCGCCATATGGCTGCGAGCGCAAGGGTGGTTCCTGTACGACCACAGCTTCCTGAGCGATGTGCTCGGCGGCGGGCTCTCGGCGGTGTCTGGCGGCGACTACTCACGGACATCGTCGCCCAGCGGCTACTGGAACATGGCCAGCCACTCGGTGTTTGTCGGTGCGACGCAGCCACAGAAGGGCGACAGCAGCGGCACGTATAATCCCTACGCCGACACGCGTGGACCGCACGTGCCGGCGGACAAGGCGACGGGGAGTTCCAATCTGGCCTGCAAGCTGGATAAGGCGGCCACGATGTGCATCAGCGCTGCAGACGGGCTTGGGTTCTTCCTGGAAAACTTCAACGTAGGCCAGCGGATGTTCAACATCTACGATGGTCCGGCTTATGAGGATGGCAATGCCTATGTTAACATCCGCACGGCGGCGTGCCCGGAGGCGAACGCCGACGGCACCGTGGACTGCATGTACGGCAAGGTAATCGGCGTACGGAAATATACCGACAGTGATACGAATGCCAGCCCGCCCCGGCAAAAGGGCGACGCCTATCTGGCAAATGCGGCGATTGGCTGGAAGCAGCCGAACGGATTCTACTATCCGCCGGCGTTTCATTCCAGCAACCTGTTCTTCAGCGGCGTCGACATCCGCCACTATGTTATTTCGCCGCTGTTCATCAGGGGCAAGTACCAGAACGACGGCACGGCGCAACACGAGCAATATGCCACCGACGCGGCCAGCATCTTTGGCGGATTTACCGACATCGACCGGCAGACGGTGCTGAACGACGATGACGGATCGCTGACCGGCTTCAAGGGCACGCTGTCGATCAACGACGATCCGTTCTATGCCGCGCCGGTGCAGGTGGCCGAATGCGGCTCCAATCCCGGTATCGGGCCCGCCAATGCGTGCCTGAGCACGGAGCTGAAACGGCCTGCGCCGCCCGGTGCGCGCTCCAGCCCGTACGAGTATGTCACGACCGTGATCTATCCCGAGTGCGGCGCCAAGCCGCCGGCCGGTGACGGCGCCGGCTCAGGCGCCTGCGGCAGCGTGGTCGTGCCGCCGCCGGGATTTACCGAGGACCCTGCGGCCGTTAAGTCGACGCGACACCTGACCCAGGATGGACGCGGGGGTGACTGGTCGAAAAGCTGTGATGGACCGCACTGCTTCGGTGTGCCGATCTATCGGCAGAACCTGACGAACAGCAGCGCGAGCGGCACCGGCACGCCGGCGCGCGAGTGGGAAAAGTGGACGAGCTATGGCTGCGTCGCCAACCCGGCCGATCCCAGATGCGATTTTCCGTTCATCCG
>JAFEFW010000181.1 GCA_018240405.1 Pseudomonadota bacterium | reverse complement strand
ATCGGCACCGGCGATCTGTCGGAACTCGCGCTGGGCTGGTGCACCTATGGCGTCGGCGACCAGATGTCGCACTATAACGTCAATGCCGGCGTGCCGAAGACGCTGATCCAGCACCTGATCCGCTGGATCATCGGCACGAAACGTTTCGATGACGACGTGCTGCGGACACTCGACGCGATCCTGTCCACCGAGATCTCGCCGGAGCTTGTGCCGGTGGGCGAAGGCGAGACGCCGCAAAGTACAGAAGCGAAGATCGGCCCCTACGCGCTGCAGGATTTCACACTGTACTACATCCTGCGCTTCGGCTATAGGCCGTCGAAGATCGCCTTCATGGCGGAGCACGCCTGGGCCGATGCCACGCGCGGTCATTGGCCGCCGCATTTCAGCGCCGACCGTCGTATCGCCTACGACCTGAAGCAGATCCGGCACTGGATGGAGGTGTTCCTCACGCGCTTCTTCGCCTTCAGCCAGTTCAAGCGCAGCGCGATGCCGAATGGTCCGAAAGTGTCCGCTGGCGGATCGCTGTCGCCGCGCGGCGACTGGCGTGCGCCGTCGGACGGCAATGCTGCCGCCTGGCTTGCGGAGCTGGAACGGAACGTGCCGCTTGAATAACCTGATTGCCAGCCCGCCGCAGCCGGGCGTCCCGCTGGCGCATTTTGGATTGCTGGTCATCGCTGGCCTGGTTGCGGGAACAATGAACGCGATTGCCGGCGGCGGGTCTTTCGTCGGCTTTCCCGCCATGGTGCTGGCCGGGCTGCCGCCGATCGCTGCCAATGCCACCAATACAGTTGCGCTGTTTCCCGGCACCGTTGCCAGCACCTGGGCCTATCGCGCGGCGCTGCGGGGCGTTGCCGGCATCGGGCTGCGTGTCCTGGTGCCGGTGACCCTGGCCGGCGGCGTGGTCGGCGCCGTGTTGCTGCTGATCACGCCGGGTGCTGCCTTCGACCTGGTGATTCCCTGGCTGTTGTTGCTCGCAACCCTGACCTTCGCCGCGGGGCCACGTCCGGGCCAATGGCTGCGGCAGCGGGTGCGCATCGGGCGGCCGGCGCTGCTGACGATCCAGTTCATCCTGTCGGTCTACGGCGGCTATTTCGGCGGCGCCATCGGTCTGATGATGATGGCAGTATGGACGCTGATCGATCCGTCGGACCTGAAGATGCTGGCTGGTGCACGCACCGCCCTGGTCAGCACCGCCAACGGTGCGGCGATCCTCTGCTTCCTGGCAGCCGGCGTGGTGTGGATTCCCGAGATGCTGGCGATGATGGGGTCGGCGATCATCGGCGGCTACCTCGGCGCGCGCATCGCCCTGTTCCTGCCGGCGCACATTTTGCGCGCGACAGTCGTAGCGCTCAGCGCCATCGTTACGCTCGGGTTCTTTGCCCGGATGATCCGGTTGTTCGTGTAGCTCTGCGGACAGCGATCGCCGACGCCGCATTGACGCGAGCGGACCGTTCATGCCGCACGGGGTCGGACCGCCAAACCGGAAGCGCCCTGCCACGCCGATAGCTCGCGCGGGCGCGCCATCGTCTCATGGACATAGCCGGGCGTGTCCGGCCACCCATGATCATGAATCAATCCCAGCAGCTCCGCCGGGATTGCCGGTGCCAGTCGTGGCTGGTCGGCATACCCCGGTCAGGCCCGGGTGCCGGCAGGGCTAGCCGTGACGATAGAGAATAGCGCTGCGTTAACCTGAGTGACTATCCGGGCTGCCGTGCCATGACGTGGCACGGCAGTTGGATAACGCCTCCTGATGCGGACTGGTCATGGCGCCGCCGGTCCGATCAAGGCGGGCGGATCGCCGTCGGGATTAGAGAACGGCCAGGATCGACTCGGCCTTGCTGACCTCAAACCCGCCAGGCGCTTCGACGCCCAGGTGGGTGACCTTGCCGTCCTCGGCGACGAGCGCGTAGCGCTGGCTGCGCCAGCCCATGCCTCGGGCATTCAGGTCAAGCTCCAGCCCCAGCGCCTTGGCGAAGGCTGCGGCACCGTCGGCCAGCATCGTCACCTTTTCGCCAGTGCCTTGATCCTTGCCCCAGGCGCCCATCACGAACGCATCGTTGACCGAGATGCAGGCGACGGTATCGACGCCTTTCGCCTTGAACGCGTCCGCGTTCTGAACGAACCCTGGCAGGTGCTTGGCGCTGCAGGTCGGGGTGAAGGCCCCGGGCACCGCGAACAGCACAACCTTCTTGCCCTTGAAGATTTCGTCCGTCGAAGTCTCCTTCGGGCCGTCCGCTGTTGCGACCATCAGCTTCATGGACGGAATCGTGTCGCCGACCTTGATCGTCATGGATGTCTTGCTCCCCGCAAGGTTTAAACAGGCCTGTCAACTATGACAGGCGGCGAGTCCTAGCGTTACCGAAGGCGGAAGTCACGTCCGCCCCCCAAGCCCTACCCGGTCTGCCGGAGCAGGTCGAGGTAGCCCCGCATTGCCGGCAGCTTGACCACGGTGTTGCCGACGCCGCCGCAGAAATGGGCGAAGCCCAGGCGGGGAATGTTGTTGACCGGCACGGTGAGGTCGACCGGCGTGACGACATGTGGGGTCAGCACCTCGACATTGGCGGCGTCCAGCTTGTTCAGCACGTAGTTGAATGTTGGCTGGTCGTACCAATCCGACGGCTGCCGGGTCCCCATGGCCCGGGCGATGCCGTACAGCGTGTTCAGCACGGACGGGAATGTCTGGCGAGCGACTCCAATGTGCGGAATGCCGATGATGCCGGAGGTGAAGCCGCGCTCATGCCGGGGCCGTGCCGTCGGGTCGGACGCGAACAGGTTGGCGCCGTAGAAATTGTGGTTGCCGAGCAGGTCGTGTTCCAGCGCGACGCAGAGCCGGTTGGCGCGATGGATTCGCCGCAGCAGACCCTCGATCGGCCGGTCGCAGATGACGTCGACATCGAGGTAAAGCAGCGGCCGGTAGCGCGCCATTTCAGCTATGTCGCAAACGCGGAACTTCGTGGCGGTGTAGTCCAGGATATCGCGGGCGGGGGAGGTCGCCAGCTTGATCTGCTTTTCCATCCCCGGCGGCACCACCCGGGCCAGTTGCTCCGGCAGGCGATCAGTGAACAGCAGAACCTCGCCCTCATACCGGCCGAACTGGCGCAGCGCCTGCAGCGCGAGGGTGAGGCAGTCGAAAATCTCCTGCTTGCCGAAGGCGATCATATAGACAAGTGGGCGCCAGACGGTGAGCTGCTCGACCTTCCAGCCATCGTATTGCAGGGTGACCTGGTTCGCGTCTCCGGTTGCCGGACGGGATGCGAGAACATCGGTCAGTCGTACCACAATCTGCCCGAGCTGCACGCCGAAACCTTCGGCCAGGCGGATCGACTGTTCCGGCAGGACGGCATCGTTGCTGGCCGAGAACCAGGCGCGCGAGGCAAGGTGGCCGAGCCAGTCGAGGTCGGCATCCTCGAGGGTGGCGAACACTTCCCATGGCCCCTGCTGATCGCGGGTCAAAGAGACGGATCCGTCCGCTTCGGCGCAGAGGAACATGCCGTTGGCTTCCAGTGAGATCAGGCCCTCAGGAAGGTTCCTGCGGTGCAGTGCGAGTGGGGCACCACCGGGACTGCGCCCCAGGCGCCCATCCGGTCGCAGCCCATCAAGCGTGATGGTGCCCGCGGAGGCGGTCTTTGCCGCCAGCACAGCGTGGCCACCGCGGCTTTCCAGCGTCAGGTTGCGCGGCACGGTCGGCCCGGCGCTGTGACGCAGCGTGTTGGTGCTTTCGTCGAACCAGACGGTTGACCCGTGGACGGTCAGGAGGTTGGTGCTCTGCGGGTTCATGCGGTCGGGGTGCCCCTTGGTCTGCGTCGCTGGCCGGTTGTGCGTAGCGCCGCCCGTTCGCCTTCGCAACGTGAGATCACAGCTTCGACAGCTGCCCATTGGAAGAATCTTGGCCGGTGGTGCGCGGTAATGGAGGAAGGGCGGTGTGCGACCGATCCTGGCGTCGGCCGCCAGAAGGCGTGCAGATCCGATTGCACCCGGGCGGCACCACGGCGCCTCATGGGTTGCCGTCGACGCGCCACCGCTGGGCCTGGTTCAAGTCACCGGCCACTGCGGACCGGTTCCAAGCCTTCCTGGCAAAGCGGCTGGAGACGCGGCGGCGCCGTCACCGGCGGCGGAAGGGGCGCACGTCCGGTTTGTGATGCGGCGACGGCGTTTCCCCCAGACGCACAGTGACTTACTTCGGTGGGATGGTTCTCGACCCCTTCACGCTGTGTGGCATCATCGGCACCGGATGCATCATCTTCGCCTACTTTGCCGCCCTCCAGGGATGGGTCGCCGCGACGCACTGGCACTTCCCGGCGCTGAACCTGGCAGGCGCCGCCATGGTCCTGGTGTCGCTTTATGATGCCTGGAACCTGCCCTCGGTCCTCCTGGAGAGTTTTTGGGGTGTGATGAGCCTGTATGGCCTGGCGAGGAGCGTGCGCGGCCGAACCTGACAGGCACGCGCCGTGACACGCGCGTGCCATGCATCGGAGGGCTCACCAAACCAGCCTGTTCGTGGCTTCCGGGCTCAGCCATGATGCGGCGCAATATCGAGTGCGCGAGAGGATGACGGTTTCATGTCGCTGAATGGGAAGGTTGCGCTGATCACCGGCTCGACCAGTGGAATCGGACTTGGGGTTGCCAGGGCGCTGGCGGGTGCGGGTGCCGACATCATGCTGAACGGGTTTGGCGAGGCCGGGTCGATTGAAACGCTGCGCGCCGAACTTGCGGCCGAGTTCGGGGTCCGTGTCGGCTACAACGCGGCCGATGTCAGCAAGCCGGCGCAGATCGCCGCCATGGTGGCGGAGACGGCAACGAGCCTGGGCAGCGTCGACATCATGGTGAACAATGCCGGCATCCAGTTCGTGGCCAATATTGAGGATTTCCCGGCTGACAGGTGGGACCAGATCATCGCGATCAACCTCTCCGCCGTGTTTCATGGCATGAAGGCGGTCATTCCGGGAATGAAGACGAAGGGCTGGGGGCGGATCATCAATATCGCCTCGGCGCATGGCCTGGTCGCGAGCGCGCAGAAGGTGGCTTACGTCGCGGCCAAGCACGGCGTGATGGGGGCGACGAAGGTGGCGGCCATCGAGCTTGCCAACACCGGCGTGACCGCGAATGCCATCTGTCCCGGCTGGGTGCTGACGCCGCTGGTGGAAAAGCAGTTGCAGGATCGGGCCACGAAGGACGGCACGACCGTCGAGCACCAGACGCACGCGCTGGTGGCGGAAAAGCAGCCGATGGTGAAGTTCACCACGCCGGCGCAGATCGGCGGGCTGGCGGTGTTCCTGTGTTCGGACGCCGCGGCGACCATGACCGGCGTGCCGCTATCGATCGACGGTGGATGGACCGCGCAGTAAGGGTGTAAAGCTCCGCGACAGACACCTGAGCGCGGAGTTTTCATGCAGACGCAGGAAGCGGCCCGTTTCGCCGCGATGATGAACAAATCGGCGGAGCTGAAGCGGCGGATCGCCGTGGAACTGGCCGAAGTCGTCATCAGAGTCGTCGATGCCTGTGAGAACAGCCTGCGCCAGGGCGGCAAGCTGCTGTTCTGCGGTAATGGCGGTTCGGCCGCCGATAGCCAGCATCTGGCGACTGAGATGCTGATCCGGCTGCGCTCCTCGGTGGAACGGCCGTCGATCGCGGCCGTGGCGCTGACGCTGGATCCGGCGATGCTGACGGCCTGCGGCAACGATTACGGCTATGACCGGGTCTTCGAGCGCCCGCTGCGCGGCCTGGGCCGGCGTGGCGACGTCCTGTTCGGCATCACCACCTCGGGCAAATCCGCTAACGTGGTGAAGGCGCTGGAGGCGGCGCGGGAGATGGGCATCGTGACGGTGGGTCTGCTGGGCGGCGCCGGACAGCCGGCACTGGGGCAGTGCGACCTGGCATTGCTGGTGCCGGACAATGAGACGGCACGCATTCAGGAATGCCATATCGCCCTCGGCCATGCCGTCCTGGAACTGCTGGAAGATCGCCTGCAGGCTCGGCCCCTGCCGTGAAAGTCCTCGTCACCGGCGCTGCCGGCTTTATCGGCTACCATGTCGCGGAGCGGCTGCTGGCGCGTGGTGATGAGGTCATCGGGATCGACTCGCTCAACGACTACTACGATGTGCGGCTGAAGCAGGCCCGGCTCGGCCGGCTGATGCCCGGCGCCGGGTTCCGGTTTACCCGCCTCGACGTGTCGGATCGCGAAGCGGTCGGCGATCTTGTGCGGGCACATCCGGATATTGAGGGGGTCGTGCACCTCGCGGCACAAGCCGGCGTGCGGCACTCGCTGGTGGATCCCTACGCCTATGTGCAGGCGAATGTGATGGGACACCTCGTGGTGCTGGAGGCGGCGCGGCGGCTGACGCGATTGCGCCATCTGGTCTATGCCAGCACGTCCTCGGTTTACGGCATGAACACGGTGCTGCCGTTCCGCGAGACGGACCGGGTGGATACGCCAGCTTCGCTCTATGCCGCCACCAAGCGGGCGGATGAGCTGATAAGCCACGCCTATGGGCACCTGTTTGGCCTGCCGCAGACCGGGCTACGGTTCTTCACGGTGTATGGGCCGTGGGGGCGCCCGGACATGGCCTATTTCCTGTTTGCGCAGGCGATCCTGCGGGGCGAGCCGATCACGCTGTACGACAACGGACGGCTGAAGCGGGACTTCACCTACATCGACGACATTACGGCGGGCGTTGTGGGCAGCCTGGACCGGCCGCCGGAGGCCGGGACGCCGCCGCGCCTGCTGAACATCGGCAATCACCGGGCGGAAGAGGTGCGGGAGCTTGTCCGGTTGCTGGAGGAGGGGCTGGACCGGAGGGCCGTGGTTCGGTCAGCGCCACGCCCGGGGGTGGATGTGGAGGCGACGTTTGCCTCGATTGAGGCGATCGCGGAGTTGACGGGGTTTGCGCCGAGTACGCCGCTGTCGCTAGGGATTCCTCGGTTTATCGCGTGGTTCAGGGCGTGGACCGAGGGGCGGGAGCAAAAAGTTTAAAAAACCCGCTTGACGGTGGGACGCCGGGGGCCTAAATCGCCGCTCACCGCGACGGACGATTTCTCTTGCTTCAGTCCGCCGCGTAGACTACCTTCGCCGACCTTGGTTGGCTGAGGTGCTCAGCAAAGCAAAGACAAGGCTGTAGGCCTACCGAGGTAGGATACGGTCGCGTTTTTGCCTTCGTTCTTTGACAATTGCATACGGAATGGAAGGGATACGTTGGCGGCGTCCACGTTCTCAGCGGTGCGAGCTGCGGGAAGGTTTGGCCATGCCTTGGT
>JAFEFW010000180.1 GCA_018240405.1 Pseudomonadota bacterium | reverse complement strand
TCGCACGCGTTCCAGCAGGTCCTCGACCCGTTGCCGGCGCAGGTCCCCGCCGGCACGCTCGTTGCCGGCGGCCGGATCACTGAAGCCAACAAGGGCAGCCTCGCCGCCCGTTGGATCATCGGCTTTGGCGCGGGACAATCCAGGGCGTCGGCGGCGGTCGCGCTGAGCACCCCGGGAACCGGTACATTGGCGGATTTCTCGGTTAGCAAAGCTTATGCTGGAGGTGCCGGACTCGGCGGTGCCGACTTTGTCGATATGGACGACCTGATGGAGCAGCTTGGCACCGCCGCCGCTGACTCGATTGTGGCCTGGAACCGGACGGGCCGGGTGCAATAACCCGGACGAGCGGGCGAAGCGCGGAAGCGAACAGAGCCCTGCGCGCAAAAAAGAAGCGGCGGGGTCGGGGGGAACCCGCCGCTTGTTACCTCCCTAAACCCCGGCTTTGCCGGTTTACTTGGCAGACACGGCCCAGTCGTGGTTGTGCACCAGGCCGTCGTCGTGCCAATCCTCGCTGCGGCGGGCCAGCATGACCAGTGGCAGGCCCCAGTTGTTGCCGCGGGGACGCGGCGCCGGTGTGGCACGAGCGCTGGCCCAGTCGTGACCATGCACCAGACCGTCATCGTGCTGCCGATCGGACAGGTGGCCTGTGCGCAGCGCGCGGCGGCTCGGACCTGTCATCATCTCGCTCTGCGCCCAGCCATGGCTGTGCACCAGACCGTCGTCGTGGCGCTCATGCGCCAGGATTGCCTCGATGACGCGGTCGGTGGTCGCTACGCCCTCCGCGGCTCCCTCATAGCGGCGTACAGCGGCGTCGCTGTGGCGACCGCTGGCGAAGCCGTCGGGGGCGTAGAAGGGTGTCGGACGCATTGGCTTGTAACTCCTGATGGGTGATTGCTCGGATGGTGAATAATTGACATGCTGCCGGCCCAGTTAAAGCCCAAACTCGCGTTCCCATACGCAATCCTGTGGCAGCCTTCACCAACAGCCGCCGTAAGTTGTAAAGATTGTAAATCATGAGCCGCACCCTGATCGGCCGCACCGTGCGGCGCCTGCGCACCGAACGCAGCCTCTCGCAGCAGGCGCTGGCCTCCGCCTTGGGTATCTCCGCCAGCTACCTGAACCTGATCGAGCACGACCAGCGCGCCGTCACCGCCTCCCTGCTGATCAAGCTGGCGGAGACGCTGCGCGTTGATCTGCGCGAACTGTCCGGCTCGCAGGAGCGCCAACTCGAAGTCGGCCTGCGCGAGGCCTTCGGCGACCCGCTGCTTGGTGCCGAGGCGGTGCCGGACGGGGAAGTCGAGGCGATGGCCGCCGGCAGCCCACACGCCGCCCGCGCCGTGCTGGCGCTGTACCGCGCGTGGCGCGTGGCGCGCGAGGATGCCAGCGGCATGGCGCTGCCCTCCGGCCGGCGCATCATCCTGCCGAATGAGGAAGCGCGCGACTTCTTCGACGACCGCTCCAACCATTTCCCCATGCTGGAGCAGGCCGCCGAGACGCTGGCAACGGACCTCGCCCCCGGTGCGCCGTCCGAGATGAATCACGCCATCGCCGAACGCCTGCGGCGGGTGCACGGGGTCACGGTCACGGTGCAGCATCTGGAGGCGGCGCTACGCCGCTATGATCCCGCGACCCGCAGCCTGGCGCTGTCGGAGAACCTGCCGCGCGAAAGCCGCGGCTTCCACATGGCGTTCCAGTTGGCGCTGCTGGAGGCGCGCGACGCCGTCGAAGCGGTCGTGAAAGAGGCAGCGCCAAGCACGCCGGAAGCCGGGATGCTGATCCGCATCGGGCTGCTGAACTATGTGGCCGGTGCGTTGATCATGCCGTACGCCGCGTTCCAGGCCGCCGCGGCAGTGTTGCGGCACGACATGGAGCTGATTGCCGCGCGCTTCGGCGTGTCGTTCGAGCAGGCGTGTCACCGGCTGTCGACGCTGCAGCGGATCGGCCAGCGCGGCGTGCCGTTCTTCTTCTTGCGGGTCGATCCGGCGGGCAACGTATCGAAGCGCTTCTCAGCCGCCGGCTTCCCGTTCGCTCGGTTCGGCGGGTCCTGCCCGCGCTGGGTGGTGCACACCGCCTTCGCGCAGCCTGGAACGGTGCAGGTCCAGGTGGCGGAATTGCCCGACGGCGCGGCCTTTCTGTGCTTCGCGCGGACCGTGGCGCCACCGGCCGTGCGCTATGGCGAGCCGCGGCCGCTGCATGTCGTGGCGATGGGCTGCGCGCTGGCCAACGCGGGTGAGGTGGCTTATGCCGACGGCCTGGACCTGGAGCGCGCCAAGGTCGGCATTGGCCTGTCCTGCCGGCTGTGCGACCGCCCTGACTGCCACAACCGCGCCTTCCCGCCGCTGGAGCACCGCCTGTCGCTGGATCCCATGACGGCCGGAACGACACCGTACCGGTTCGAGCCCAAGCGGCGGTAAAGCCGCCGCGCACACCTGGCGATTTTGAGGCGAATGTTCGTCCCGGTGCGCATCGGCGCCCGGCCAGGACAGGCCAGCGCGCCCCGGTCGCTGCTTGGTGCAATGAAGAAATAATAACTTGTTGCCGCGCGGCGGCGGCCAGCGCTGTCGGCGTGCTTGCCGGTCACGCGGGCGCGACCTATACCGCCGCACACCCAATGCGACTGCGAATCCACCGAGAGGCCGCCGGAATGATCCGCCTGACGACGACCTTGCGCCGGCAGTTCGCCGCGCTGGCTTGCCTGGTCCTGGCCCTGACGCTTGCCGCCTGCAGCGCGCCGGTGAAGGTGGAGCGGGTCGATCTGCAATCGGCTTATGAAGACCTGAACCGCACCGCCCTGTCCGGCGACCAGCTCAGCGAGACGACGCGCACCGTGCTGCGCCGCAATGCGCTGCTCGACGCGTTCGAGGACCAGCCCGACACGGTGATCGCCACGCTGCGCAACCACGCCATCACCAACGGCATGCACTGGCCGGAGCTCTACGCCCTGGCGGAACTCAGCTACTACCAGGGCCGGCGGACGCAGTCGCAGGCATCGATGCTGGCATCCGTGCTCTATGCCTACGCCGTCCTGTTTCCCGCGGGAAAAGGTGACACGCCGAGCCCGTACAGCGCGCAGTTCCAGCACGCCGCGAATTTCTACAACCTGGCGCTGACCCAGGTCCTGAGCGGCGACGGCGCCACCGGACCGGTACGGCTGCAAGGCGGTGTGTTTCCGCTGCCGTTCGGCGCGGTCACCGTCAACGTCGACCAGGACAGCCTGAGTTTCGGAGGCCGGGCGCTGACCTCATTCGTGCCGACGATGAACCTGACCGTTCAGGGCTTCAAGAATGACTATCGTAGCGACGGCATCGGCGCTCCACTTGCCGCCGGCCTCGCGCCCGCGCCGCGGCCGGTGAACGGGCTGGTGTTGCCGGCCACGTTGCGCGTCCCGACTTCGGCGGTGCTGACGATGGACGATCCCCGGCGGCAACTGATGGGCACGGCGCTGACGGCGCGCATGCGCCTCTATACCATCTACGACACGTCCGAGATCCGCATCGGCGCCCAGACCGTGCCGCTGGAATACGACCAGACAGCCGTGCGCGCGATGATGACCGTCGATGGTAAGGGCTGGACGCGGGAGCTGTCGGGCCTGCTGACCAACCTGCTGCCCGACAAGTCCAATGCCGAATTGCAGGACCATCTGTTCGCGCTGGAGCCGCACCGCCCGGGCCGCATCCCGGTTGTGCTGGTGCACGGCACCGCCTCCAGCCCGTTTCGTTGGGCGGACATGGTCAACGACCTGCTGGAAGATGCGGAAATCCGCCGCAACTATGAGTTCTGGTTCTTCACCTACAACACCGGCAATCCGATTCCGATCTCCGCCAACATCCTGCGGCACTCGCTGGAAGATGCCGTTCAATCGCTTGGCGGCGTGCAGGGCGACCCGGCGCTGGGCCGCATGGTGGTAATCGGCCACAGCCAGGGCGGGCTGCTGACCAAGATGATCTCGGTCGATACCGGCACAAGGCTGTGGGACGCGGTCAGCGACCGGCCGCTCGACCAACTGAACCTGAAGCCGGAGACCAAGACGCTGCTGCAGGAAGCGCTGTTCGTGAAGCCGCTGCCGTTCGTGCGGACCGTCATCTTCATCGCCACGCCGCACGGCGGCAGCTACCAGGCCAGCATGACCGTGGTGAACCTGTTCAAGCGGCTGGTGACCCTGCCGGTCACCATCGTCGCGGCCGGCGCCGACATCCTGGCGAACGCCGGCGACGCGCTGAAACTGGCGCAGGATCGCCGCACCTTCAACGCCGTCTCCGGCATGTCCCCCGGCAACCCCGCCATCGAAGCCCTGCGCGCCACACCCGTCGCGCCCGGCATCCGCGCCTACTCGATCATCCCGACGCTGCAGGACGGCCCACTGGAAGACCGCAACGACGGCGTCGTCGAGTACAAGAGTGCCCACATCCCCGGCGTGGAATCCGAACTGGTCATCGAGCACCAAAGCCACTCCACCCAATCCAACCCCCTAGCCGTCCGCGAAGTCCACCGCATCCTGGTGGACCAGTTGGCTCGCCCTGCGCGGCCTTGAGCCAGGGCAGGGGGGCTCTGCCCCCCTGGACCCCCGCAAAGGGGCGGATGCCCCTTTGGATCCCCGTCCATGGGGGGATTCAGGAGAGGGGCGACCGCGGCGTGGCAAGGTCCGTGTTGCCCCTCTCCTGAATCCCCCCATAAATGGGTTCTAAGGGCGTTACGCCCTTAGCGGGGGTCGAGGGGGCAGCGCCCCCTCGCCTTGTCTCACCACCACGAAGGAGCGGGGACCACATGGCCGGACAGGTTGAGGCGAGACTGGCGGAGCTGGGGATTACGTTGCCCAGGCCGATGGCGCCGATTGCGAATTATGTGCCGTATGTGGTGACCGGGAACCTTGTCTATGTCTCGGGGCAGGTGCCGGCGGTGGACGGCAAGGTCGCGGTTACCGGCAAGGTGTCGTGGAGTGTCTCGGCCGACCAGGGCAAGGAGGCGGCTCGGCTGTGCTTCATCAATGTGCTGGTGCATTTGAAGGCGGCCTGTGGCGGCGATCTCGATCGGGTGAAGCGGGTGGTGCGGCTGGGCGGCTTCATTGCGGCACCGTCGGAGTTCACCCAGCACGCGCAGGTTATGAACGGCGCGTCGGATCTGGCGGTGGCGGTGTTCGGCGAAGCCGGGCGTCATGCCCGCACCACGATCGGCGTGCCGTCGTTACCGGCGGATGCGTCGGTCGAGGTGGAAGGGCTGTTCGAGATCGCGTAGACTGTCAGGATGCCTGACGGATCGGTTGAGCTGACCCTGAGTCTGCATGCCAGCATCGCGGAGATCGACGCCGCGGACTGGGACGCCTGCGCCGGGTCCGGGAACCCGTTCGTCAGCTATGCCTTCCTCAGTGCCATGGAGGACAGCGGGTCGGCCAGCCGGCGCACCGGCTGGTTGCCGCAGCACGCGGTGCTGAAGAACGCCGATGGTGCGGTGGTCGCGGTCGTGCCGATGTACGCGAAGTCGCACAGCTACGGCGAGTATGTCTTCGACCATGGCTGGGCGCACGCGCTGGAGCGCGCCGGCGGCGACTACTATCCGAAGCTGCAGGTGGCGGTGCCGTTCAGCCCGGTGCCTGGTCCGCGCCTGCTGCGCCGTCCGGGCACCGGCATCCCCATTGCGGCCCTGGCTCAGGCGCTGGAGCAGGCCTGTGACTCGCTCGGCACATCCTCGGTGCACGCCACATTCTGCACGCAGGAGGAATGGTCGGAGTTGGGCCATGCCGGCTGGCTGCAGCGCACCGGCATGCAGTTCCACTGGGAGAACGAAGGTTATTCCAGTTTCGATGAGTTCCTGGGCGCGCTGTCGTCTCGCAAGCGCAAGGTGCTGCGGCGGGAGCGGCGTGACGCCAACGCCTGCGGTCTGACCTTCCACGCGCTGGCCGGTGATGAGATCACCGAGGCGCATTGGGACGCGTTCTACCGGTTCTACCGCTCGACGGTGGATCGCAAATGGGGCTCTGCCTACCTGACCCGCGACTTCTTCTCGATGCTCGGCGCCCGGCTTGGTGACAAGGTGGTGCTGATGTACGCCGAACATGGCGGCAAGCCGGCGGCCGGCGCGCTGAACCTGGCGGGGGAGGACGCGCTGTATGGCCGCAACTGGGGCTGCCGCGGCGACTGGCCGTTCCTGCATTTTGAGCTTTGTTACTACAGAGCAATAGACTGGGCGATCGAGCACGGGCTGAAGCGGGTGGAGGCGGGGGCGCAGGGGCGGCACAAGATCCAGCGCGGGTATCTGCCGAAGCACACCTACTCGGCGCACTGGATTTCGCATTCCGGCCTGCGCCGGGCGGTGGCCAACTTCCTGGTCGAGGAGCGTCACGGGATCGAGCGCGAGATGGCGGCGCTGGCGGAGGATTCGCCGTTCCGGAAGGGTGAGGAGTAAGCGCGGCGGTAAGCCGGTAACGCCGCATTAACCCATCTCAGGCAGAACGGGGATCAGCGCCAGCTCCGCGCGACGGCGTTTGAAATTCACTACGCCAAAGGCATATAAGAATGGTGCAGTGGCGACCCGGCGAGGTGCGCGTTCGGGTAACGGATGCGCTGTCAGCAGGCAACGTACTCACGCTGCGGATCGACACCCCGGCGGGTGCACTGGTGATCATGGCGGACTTCGTCCTGTTCGGGGGCACCCTGACGCTGGTGGGGGCACATATTCAAGGGGACGGCCTGGCACCGAACACTGCCGGTGCGGGCAATCTCAAACGCGTTGCAACGGCCTTATCCGAGGTTGCGGATGTCGAAGAACGCGTCGTTGCGGGCGCTGCTCGCACGTCTGGAGCACATCCCGGACGAGTCCCCGCCACCCTCCGGTTCCGCCGTCGGCCTGCGTCTGACCTGGGCCGGTGACATCCGCCAGATCCGGACCATCTCCGCCATCCGCGCCCTGGTCCTGCGCGGCGTCACCGTGCTCCGCGCCAAGCGCGCCATCGAAGCGCTGCTCGTCGACAAGGAGGTCTTCCTTGAGGCGCCTGCCGTCGACTCGCTCGACACCCTCGCCGCGGACCTCGCCGACGCAGGCGTCGCCGCAACGCCGGCGCTGACCGGGCCGGTCGATGTCCGCCAGATCCGCGAGCGCCTCGGCCTGACGCAGGAGCAATTTGCGCTGCGCTTCGGCCTGGACCTCGACGCCGTGCGCAACTGGGAACACGGACGCCGCACGCCCGACCTCGCTGCACGCCTCTACCTCCGCGTGATCGACGCCGCACCCGGCGCGGTGCTGGCGGCGCTGTGGCGG
>JAFEFW010000017.1 GCA_018240405.1 Pseudomonadota bacterium | reverse complement strand
CAGCGTCAGGGCCTGAACGCGGCTGCCCATCCCGCCGTCGCAAAGCAGAACGCGGTCACGCAGGGCGTCGAGCAGGTTTGGTCTGGCCATAATTCTCTTTCAGATCGCGCGTTCGAGGGTAGGCGACGTCGCTTCGGCCGGCGCGGCGGCGGGCCAGATGCGGACGGGAAGCGGGCCGGGAAGGGTCAAAGGTTCGCGTGGGGTCAGCGCGAGAGAGCCGAACAGCGCCGTGATCGCTTCGTCGGAAAAACCGGGCCAGCGATGAGCCAGCCGATCGGTCAGGTCCTTGCGGTCGTGCTCCGCCAGGTCAATCAGCAGCAGGTGTCCGCCAGGACGCAGCACCCGGGCGGCTTCGGCGAGCACGAGACCCGGGTCCTCGGCATGGTGCAGCACCATTTGCATCACCACGATGTCGAAGGAGGCGCTGGCCAGAGGCAGGCGGTACATGTCCGCGAGGCGGACGGCGCAGTGGCCGTAGTCCGGGCCGGCGAGGCGGGAACGGGCGAGCGCGAGCATGGAGCGCGAGGCGTCGACGCCGAGTGCCTGGCGGACGCGGAGGGCAAGGAGCTCCAGGACGCGGCCGGTGCCGGTGCCGATGTCCAGCAGCGCGCCGCTACCGTCTGGCACCAGCGACAGCAACGCGTCTTCCACCGCCTGTGCCGGCAGGCCGAGGGCCCGCATCTCATCCCAGTCGGAGCCCTTCTGGCGAAAGCTTTCTGACGCGACGCGGGCGCGTTCGGCCAGCACGCGGGCGGCCTGGCGGCGGTCAGCCTCCAGCACCGGGTCGTCCGATGGCAGTCGGGCGATCAGGTCGCGCGGCAGGGCTCCAGTGTCGCCCTGCGGCAGGGTGAACCAGACATTGGAGCCTTCGCGCACGCGATCGAGCAGGCCGGTGTCGCACAGCAACTTCAAGTGGCGCGACAGGCGCGGCTGCGACTGGCCGAGGATTTCGGTGAAGTCCATGACGCAGAACGCGCCGCGTTGCGCCAGCGCGAGCAGGCGCAGGCGGGTTGGTTCGGCGGCGGCGCGCAGGCTGGCGAGCAGGGTCTCCATCTTGGCTGCCCTAATGACATAAACATATCCTTATGTCCAGATGGTCTGACGGAGGCGCGTGACGAGCCCGTGCTGCGGTGGGCTGGTGAGTCACTGGCGGCTACGTGCCGGGTTTGCCGTGCGCAATTCGTTCACGTTCGCCATTGACGCCGTTCCATCTGTAATCGCC
The DNA here is from genome assembly GCA_018240405.1 of Pseudomonadota bacterium. Lineage (GTDB taxonomy): Bacteria > Pseudomonadota > Alphaproteobacteria > Acetobacterales > Acetobacteraceae > Rhodopila. The sequence goes on along the minus strand of JAFEFW010000017.1, from coordinate 29,063 downwards.
GTCACGCGCGCAGTACTCTCATGAGGCGACCCTCCGACCGGCTCTGCACGCGCCGCTGGGTGCGCCCCTTGATCCGATGCGCTGCGCGCGTCACGCTGCGCGCCCAACAAGGCAGGGGAAACGCGGATGGCACGTCTCGACGGCAAGGTGGCGCTGATCACCGGCGCCGGCACCGGTATCGGCAGGGCGACGGCAAAGCTGTTTGCGCGCGAGGGCGCTCGGGTCGTGGTGGCGGAAATCAACGCCGACGCCGGGGAGCAGACGGCGCAACTGATCATCCAGGCCGGCGGCGAGGCGATCGCCATCAAAACGGACGTGACAGAGCCGGACAGCATCCAGGCAGCCATCGACAAATCGGTCCAGCACTACGGCGCGCTGCACGTGCTGCACAATAACGCCGGCGGCTCTACGCCGCACGACAACGACGTGACGCAGGCGCCGATCGAGGAATTCTGGCGTGTCATCAAGCTCGATCTGTTCGGCACCTTTCTCGGCTGCCGGTTCGGCATTCCTGCGATCATGAAGTCGGGCGGCGGGTCGGTGATCAACATGTCCTCGACCGTTGCGCTGATGGGGATCGCCGGACGCGATTGCTACACCGCGGCAAAGGGCGGCATCGCGTCGATGACCCGGTCCATGGCGGTGGAGTTCGCGCCGAAGGTCCGCGTGAACGCAATCGGGCCATCGGTCACGGTCACGGATCGTGTCCGCAAGCTGGTCGAGGGCAATTCGGCGCTGGAGAAGATGGCCGATTCCCACCTGCTTGGTCTGATCGAGCCGGAAGACATCGCCAACATGGCACTGTTCTTCGCGTCCGACGAATCATCCAAGATCACCGGGCAGGTTTACCCGGTCGATAGCGGCATCATCATTTCCTAGGGGAGCGGAACGATGAAGATCAAGCGCGTCGAGCATATCGCCATCGCCGTCGATTCGATCCAGCAATCGCTGGGGTTGATGCGCGATACGTTCGGGTTGGAACTGGAATATGAGGAGCAGATCGGATCGACGCGGCTGGCCATGCTGCCGGTCGGCGAGACCTATATCGAACTGCTGGAAGGGCAGGGGCCGGATTCCGGCGTCACCAAGTGGATCAATGAGAAGGGGACCGGCCTGTTCCACATCTGCTTTGAGGTCGAGGACATCGAATCCGCCATCGCCGAGTTGAAGGCCAAGAATGTGGCGCTGCAGACGGACACCTGGCGCATCGGCCATGGCGGGTCGAAGATCATCTTTCTGGATCCCAAGGCGACCGGAAACTGCGTCATTGAACTTGCGCAACTGCCGGAGGGAGGGCACTGATCATGCCTGGTTTCGTACATCCGGAATTCTTGGTCGAGACCGATTGGTTGGCGGAGCATCTGAACGACCCGAATGTGGTCGTGCTGGACTGCACGACGCATCTGATCCCCGATCCCAAGATCACCTACACGGTAAAGCCGGGGCGTGAGGATTACGAGAAGGGCCATATCGCTGGCGCACAGTTCTGTGATGTCTCGCGTGATGTGTCCGACAGCGCGCAGACGCTGCGCTTCATGCGGCAGAAGCCGGAGGATTTCGCCGCAGCGATGCGGCGCTTCGGCGTCAGCAATTCGACGCGCGTGATCACCTACAGCACCGCCAACGCCTGGTGGGCAACACGCGTCTGGTGGCTGCTGCGCGAATTCGGCCATGACAACGCCGCGGTGCTGAATGGCGGGTACCAGAAGTGGTCGCGGGAGAACCGCCCGATCGAGACCGGTGTGGGCAAGGGGCGTCCCGCAGGGATGTTCACCGTTACGCAGGTCCGCAATCTGATGGCGGACAAGCAGGAGGTGAAGGCGGCGGTCGGCAACCCCGGCATCTGCACGCTGAATGCGCTGCTGGAGGCGCAGCACAAGGGCAGCGGCGGCAACGCGTATGGCCGTCCCGGGCGGATCGCCGGCAGCGTCAACGTGCCGGCGGCGAGCCTGGTCGATCCTGAAACAAACACGTTCCTGCCGCCGGATGAATTGCGTAAGCGGCTTGGCGCGGTCGGTGCGCTCGATCGCCCAGTGATCGCCTATTGTGGCGGCGGGATTGCTGCGTCGGCGGATGCGCTGATCCTGACGATGCTCGGACATACGAACGTCAAGATCTATGATGCGTCGCTGTCAGAGTGGGCGAAGGATGAGAGCCTACCGATGGAGGTGGGGTAGGAGAGGCTACGACCCCACCCTCCACTGTCATGGCCGACCTCATGCCGGCCATCGACGACTTGCACTGTTGACGGTTGGTAAGTCCCGGATGACCGGGACAAGGCCGGTCAAGACAGTCGGGGGCGTCATGCGTTCAACAAGGCCAGCAACAAGGGGAACGACACCATGCGCATGAAAGACAAGATCGGGATCGTCACCGCCGCCGGGTCCGGCATGGGACGCGCCGGGGCGATCCGTTTCGCCGCTGAAGGCGCCTCGGTCGCCGTTGTCGACCTCAACAAGGAGGCGGTGGACGCGGTCGTGAAGGAGATCACCGATGCCGGCGGCAAGGCCATCGGCCTGTCTGGCGACCTGACCAGCGACGCCTTCGCCCGGGACATCGTGCGCCAGACAGTGAAGGCGTTCGGCGGCCTCGATTTCGTCTGGAACCATGTCGGCACGCCAGGCCCTGCGTCGATCGAAGGCCTGGATTGGAAGGATTACGACTTCGCGATGAACCTCAACGTGCGCACCGTACTGGTGACGACCGAGGAGGCGCTGCCCGAACTGCGCGCCCGCGGCGGCGGCGCGATCCTGTTCACCGCGTCCACGTCGGGCATCCAGGGCTCACAGTTCAGCCCGGTCTACAACATCGCCAAATTTGGCATCGTCGGCTTGGTGAAGGGTCTGGCCAAGCGTTACGCTCGTGAGAAAATCCGGGTGAATGCGGTTTGCCCGGGTCCGGTCGATACGCCGATGCTGCGCGTGTTTGTTGCCCGGCCTGATAGCCAGATGCCGGCGGGCGAGACGCCAGAGACGCTGGTGCAAAAGCGTGGCGGCCAGGTCCCGTTCGGCCGCCCGGCGAGGCCGGAGGAAATCGCCAACGCGGCGCTGTTCCTGCTGTCGGACGAGGCGTCCTACGTCACCGGCGTTGCACTGCCGGTGGATGGCGGCGCGACCGCATAACAGTCGGCAGTGCCCTAGCCAGCACGGCTCTAACCGTCATGGTGGCCGAAGGGCCACCATCCACGCCTTGCAGTGTTGATCTCAGCTGCGGATCGTACCGGTCAAAACAAAGGCGTGGATGGCGGGCCTTCGCCCGCCATGACGGTAAGGGTGTTTGCCCCGCCGCTACGCCAAGAGTTCGTTACTTACACGCCGTGACCATGATCTCCACCAGCACCTCGGGCGCGGCCATTTCAGCCTGAACGCAGGCGCGGACCGGGGCGCCGTCCTTCGGCAGCCACGGCGTCCACACCTCGTTCATCAGGACGCGGTCCTTGATGTGCTTTACCCAGATCGTTGCCTGCAGCAGGCGGGTCTTATCGGTGCCGTGATGCTCCAGCATCTCATCGATCTGGGCCAGCACGTCGGCTGTCTGGCCTTTGATGTCCTTGCTCGTATCGCGGGCGGTGATGCCCGGCAGGTAGACAAAGCCGTGATATTCCACGGCCTTCGACAGGATCGCACCAGGCTGTGTGCGGATGATCTTGCTCATTGTTCGGCTCCCGGTTGTTCGGATCGTGCGGTTCTATTCTATCCGAGCGATCCAGGCCAGACTTGACCCGCAGCCCCACGCTGGCGTCCGATGTGACCGATAACCAAGCGGAGGAAGCCATGCGGATCTGCGTCTACGGCGCCGGCGCTATCGGCGGTCATCTTGCTGTCCGCCTGCACAAGGGCGGCGCCGAGGTTTCGGTCATCGCCCGCGGTCCGCACCTGGCCGCCATCCAGGCTAACGGCCTTGAGGTGCACGCGGTCGACGGCGTGCACCGCGCGCGGATCAAAGCCACGTCCGACCCGGCGGAACTCGGCCGGCAGGATGCGGTGTTCGTCACCGTCAAGGCGCCCGCGTTGCCCTCGGTCGCCGCCTCCATCGCGCCGCTGCTCGGCCCGGATACGCCCGTGGCTTTTGTGATGAACGGCATTCCCTGGTGGTATTTCCAGCACCTATCCGGCCCGCTTGAGGGCCGCTCACTGCCCCGCATCGACCCCGATGACGCACTGAAGCGCGCCCTTGGCCCTGTGCGCACCATCGGCGGCGTGGTCTATTCCGCCAGCGCCGTGACCGATCCCGGCGTTATTCATGTCGAGCAGCCGAAAAGCCGTTTCATCCTCGGCGAGCCCGACGGCACCCTGTCCGACCGGGTGCAGCGCCTCGCCGGCCTGATCACGGCGGGCGGCGTCAGCGGCGAGGCGACGCCAGCCATCCGCACCGAGATCTGGAACAAGCTGATCAGCAACCTCGCCGGCGGCACGATTGCGGTGCTGACCGGCAGCGCGCCGCGCCACAACTACGCCGAACCGGCGGTGGAACAGGCCAGCCTCCGGCTGATGCAGGAAGCCGCCGCCATCGCTCAGGCGCTCGGCGCCACGCCTACCACCAATCACGACGCGCGCATCGCCAACCAGCGCAGCATGGACCACAAGCCGTCCATTCTGCAGGACCTGGAACTTGGCCGGCCGATGGAGATCGACGGCATGTTCGACGCGCCGCTGCAACTGGCGCATATGGCCGGTGTGGGCGCGCCGACGCTGGAACTGCTGGTGGCGCTGTGCAAACTGCGCGGCCGGTCAGCCGGGCTGTATCAATAGGGGAGCCAACACCATGGAAAAGCGCGAATTCGGCCGCAGCGGCCTGAAGCTGTCGATCCTCGGCTTCGGCTGCGGCGCCGTCGGCGGATTGATGGTGCGCGGCTCGGCCGCCGACCAGGACGCCGCCATCGGCAAGGCACTGGATGCCGGCATCAACTACTTCGATACGGCGGTGCAATATGGCAACGGTGTGTCCGAAACGAATCTCGGCCGTATACTGAAAGCCCGCAAGCCGAAGGATGCCGTCGTGGGCACGAAGGTGCGCGTGCCGTCCGAACGCGCGGGCGACATCGAGGCCTGCGTCACCGAATCGCTGAACGCCAGCCTGCAACGGCTGCAGATGGACAGCGTGGACATCTTCCACCTGCACAATCCGATCACGCTGAACGGCGGCGATGAGACGCTCAGCGCGACGCAGGTCCGCGACAGCGTGCTGCCGGCATTCGAGAAACTGCGCCAGGCCGGCAAGACGCGTTTCATCGGCATCACAGCCGTCGGCGACACCCAAGCCCTTCACCAGATTATCGATCTCGGCGCCTTCCACAGCGCGCAGGTCAGCTACAACATGCTGAATCCCTCTGCCGCCGAAGCACTGCCGCCGAACTATCCCGCGCAGGACTACGGCAAGCTGTTCGACCACACGCGGAAGGCCGGTGTCGGCGTCGTGGGTATCCGCGTGCTCGCCGCCGGTGCGCTGACCGGAACAGCTGAGCGCCATCCCACTGCCAGCCCGCCGCCGCCGCCGATCGGCTCGGCGCACGAATATGAAACGGATATGCAACGCGGCCTGCGGCTGATGCCGCTGGTCAACGAAGGCTACGCCGCCAGCCTGGCCGAGGCGGCAACGCGATTTGCGATCGGCCATCCTGCGATGGGAACGATTCTGGTTGGAATGGCAACGATCGCGGAATTCGACGCGAGCCTTGCGGCCGTGCTGAAAGGTCCGCTTCCGCCGGAGGCGCTGACGCGTCTGGCGGCTCTGCGCGCCGGCTTTGTTGGAGAAAACCGTTGAGAAAAAGACTGGCCTTGCTGCTTGGTCTGTTGACCGTCAGCACACCTGCACTGGCGCAGGATGTCCCGGAGGTCCGCATGGCGCGGCAATTCTCCATGGGCTACCTGCAACTGAACGTCATCGACCATGAAAAGCTGATCCAGAAGCACGCCGCGGCGATGGGCATCCCAAACGTCAAGGTGACGCCCTACAAGTTCAACGGCCCGGCGGCGATGAACGACGCATTGCTGTCGGACAGCGTTGATCTCGTCTCCGGTAGCCCGCAGGGAGTGTTTACGATCTGGAGCCGCACGCGCGGCACCAGCAATGAAATCCGAGCGCTGAGCGCGCTGGTGACGCTGCCCTATGTGCTGACGACGAACGACCCGACAATTAAGACCGTCGAGGATATTCCGCGCTGCAAGAAGATCGCGGTGCCGTCGGTCAAGGTTTCGGCGCAGGCGGTCAGCCTGCAACGTGCGGCGGCGAATACCTGGGGTATCAAGGAGTTCGCGCGCTTCGACCAGCAGACGGTGTCGATGTCGCCGCCGGACAGCACTGTCGCGCTGCTGTCGGGCACCGGCGATGTTGGCTGTGCCTTCTCGGTGCCCCCGTTCCTGCAGCAACTGTTGCAGGACCCAAAGATTCACCCGGTACTCAATTCGTTCGACGCGTGGGGTGGACCCAACACCTTCACCGTTGTCTACATGTCATCGAAGTTCCGGGAGAAGAACCCGGTACTGTTCAAGGCTATCTACGCCGCGCTGAAGGAAGCGACCGAGCGGGTGATTGCCGATCCGGCGACGGCCGCGCGCTATTGGATCGAGGACGGCGAGTCGAAGCTGTCGCTGGATTTCGTCAAGTCGATCGCTACGTCGCCTGGCACGCGCTGGACCATGACGCCGGAGGGAACCGAGAAGGTTGCGGCTTTCATGCACGAAATCGGCTCCATTAAGGTGAAGCCAAATTCGTGGAAGGATTACTTCTTTCCCGAGGCGTATGAGTTGAACGGGTCGTAATCCCGCGCACGCCCGCGCGGCCGGCGATGGCAGCGCTGAAACGTCTTGGCGGACGCAGGCCTACCATCCACGCTTTTGTCTATACAAACACCGCATGCCGTTGGGACAACAAACGGCACTGCAAGGCGTGGATGGTGGCCTTTCGGCCACCATGACGGTGGGATCGTGGCGGCACTACGACAAGGCCCGCCCGCATAACGGTGCGGGCAGACCCGCCCCTGGGCCGGACGGGTCAATCGCCCTTGAACACCGGCCGCCGCTTTTCCAGGAACGCATTGACCGCCTCGCGGTGGTCGCCTGTCGCGTGCGTCAGCGCCTGCAGGCTTGCCGACAGTTCCAGCAGCGTATCCAGCCGCGAGTGCCTGCCTTCGATCAGCAGGCGCTTGGCCATCCGTACCGCATGCGGCGGGTTCACCGCGATGCGCTGCGCCAGAGCCTTGGCTGCGTCCAGCAGTTCCGCCTCCGGCACGACGCGCGAAACCAAGCCGCAGGCCAGAGCCTCCTGTGCGTCCAGCATGTCGCCGGTGAACGCCATCTCGCAGGCCTTCGAGTAGCCCACGACGCGCGGCAGCAGCCAGGCGCCGCCATCACCCGGCACGATGCCGACCTTGACGAAGCTCTCGGCGAACTTCGCATTGTCCGATGCGATCCGCATGTCGCACATGCAGGCTAGGTCCAGTCCGGCGCCGATCGCCGGTCCGTTCACTGCCGCAATGACCGGCACGTCGATCTTCTCGAAGGCCAGAGGGATACGCTGGATGCCGAACTTGTAATAGCGCGGCGTCAGCGCCGGCTTTTCCGCCCGCTGCTCAAAATTCTTCTGCATCGCTCGCAGGTCGCCGCCCGAGGAAAACGCCGACCCGGCACCAGTCAGGATCGCCACCCGCACTGACCCGTCCTGGTTCAATCGGTCGAGCGAATCGACGATCGCATCCACCATCGCCATTTCCGAGATCGGGTTGCGCATTGCCGGATCGTTCAGCGTCAGCGTCACGATCGGGCCGTCCTGCTGGTAAAGCACCTTGTCGCTCATATGGCGTTTCCTCTTGTCAGACTGCCGGGGCCGCATCCGGGCGCCGGTGTCAGGCGGTAATCCGCGTGTCGCAGCCGGTCAAGCAGGCGTAACGCACTACGGCTGCTTCGACGGCCCGACATCCAGCAGTGATAGGTTCTGCTCCGCCTGGTCGGCGGTTGCGCTGTCCGGGCTGGCGCGCCTTGCGTGCTCCCAGTCATCCCGAGCGCCCGCCAAATCTCCCGCGCGCTGGCGCAGGATGCCGCGTTCCAGCAGCGCGTCGGGATCGTCGGGATCATGCACCAGGGCTCGGCGGACGTCATCCTGCGCCGCATCCAGCCGGCCCTGCTTCCGAAACAGCGCGGCCCGCGCCACCAGCGCATCGTTGCGCGTTGGTTCGTGGACCAGCGCGTCGGTCAGGTCCTGCACGGCCTCGGCGTCAGCGCCAAGGCCCGCTTCCGCCGTGGCCCTGACGATCAGCAGATCCGGGTCGTCCGGCGATAGAGCCAACGCAGCGTTCGCGTCATCGCGTGCCTGCGCGTCCTGCTCGACCATCAGCCGAGCCTGCGCCGCCTGGTACAGCACGGAGGCCTTGGCCAGCGGCGGCGCGGTCGTGGTGCGTGCCAGATCCTCTAGCACGCCTGCGCCTTGGGCGGGCTCGCCCAGCGCAATCAGGGCAAGGCCGCGGCAATGCGCGGCGCCGTCGCCGCCGCCGTTGGACTGCCAGGCCTCAGCAATGGCGATCGCATCGTCCGGGTCGTCGATCAGTGCGGCCAGGCAGGATTCGTAGGTGCTGCCCTCGGTGATGCGCGGCGGGAATGGCGGAACCGGCAGGTCGCTGTCGGTCTCGCCCGCGGCCGGTGACGCGAACTGCCACCACCACACCGTGCCGCCGGCCAGTCCGGCCGCCAGCAGGGCAGCGCCTAGCAGCGCGACTCGGGCGTGGAACATAATGCGCAGATTACCGCGCGTCCGCCGACCGAGGGAAGCAGTCCCTCGGCCGGTCGCGCGGCTGTCAGGCGGTTGCCTTCGCCTCGCGGCGGCGGCGGTGCAGGATGAATTCGGTGTAGCCGTTCGGCTGTGTCCGGCCGTCGAAGATCAGGTCGCACGCCGCCTTGAACGCCACCCCGTCGAAGCCTGGCGCCATTGGCTTGTACAGCTTGTCGCTGGCATTCTGCTTATCGACCACGACGGCCATCCGCTGCAGCGCCTCCATCACCTGGTCCTTCGTCACGACGCCCTGGTGCAGCCAGTTGGCGATGTGCTGGCTGGAGATGCGCAGCGTCGCGCGGTCCTCCATCAGGCCGATGTCGTGGATGTCCGGCACCTTGGAGCAGCCGACGCCCTGGTCGATCCAGCGCACCACGTAGCCCAGGATGCCCTGGCAGTTGTTGTCCAGCTCCTGCCGCAGATCGTCAGGTGACCAGTTCGGCCGGTCTGCCACGGGGATGGTCAGCAGGCTCTTCAGCGGCGCACGCGTGCGGCCGGCGATCTCCTTCTGCCGGTCGGCCACCGACACCTGGTGATAGTGCAGCGCGTGCAAGGTTGCGGCGGTAGGCGAGGGGACCCAGGCTGTCGACGCGCCGGCCATCGGGTGGCCGATTTTTTGCTGGAGCATGTCGGCCATCCGGTCCGGCGCCGCCCACATGCCCTTGCCGATCTGCGCCTTGCCCAGCAGGCCGCATTCCAGCCCGATATCGACGTTCTGGTCCTCGTAAGTCTTGATCCAGGCAGTGTTCCGCATCTCGTTCTTGCGGATCATCGGCCCGGCTTCCATTGAGGTGTGGATTTCGTCGCCGGTGCGATCCAGGAAGCCGGTGTTGATGAACACGACGCGGTGGTCCGCAGCGGCAATGCAGGCCTTGAGGTTGGCCGAGGTGCGCCGCTCCTCATCCATGATCCCCATTTTCAGCGTGTATTGCGGCAGGCCCAGGACCTGCTCGACGCGGCCGAACAGCTCGTTGGTCAGCGCGACTTCCTTTGGTCCGTGCATCTTCGGCTTGACGATATAGACCGACCCGGTGCGGCTGTTGCGGACCTTGCCCAGGCCCTTCAGGTCGTGGATGGCGATCATCGACGTCACCATGGCGTCGAGGAAGCCTTCCGGCACTTCCTGCCCGTCGGCATCCAGCACGGCGTCGGTGTACATGTGGTGGCCGACATTGCGTACCAGCATCAGGCTGCGGCCGGGCAGTTCCAGCGTGCCGCCGTCTGGCCTGGTGTAGTGCCGGTCGCCGTTCAGCTTGCGGGTCACCATGAACCCGCCCTTTTCGAATGAGTCTTCCAGCGTCCCATTCATCAGGCCGAGCCAATTGCGGTAGGCGAGAACCTTGTCGGCGGCATCGACGCAGGCAACGGAGTCTTCGCAGTCCTGGATGGTGGTGACAGCCGATTCCATAATGACATCGGCCACCGCCGCCGGGTCGTCTTTGCCGATCGGCAGGGCGGCGTTGATCTCTATCTCGATATGCAGGCCGTTGTGCTTGAACAGCACCTCGGACAGGTCGTTTTCCGAGCCACGATAGCCGGCGAATCGCGCCGGGTCCTTCAGGCCTGTCGTGCTGCCATTCTTCAACGCCACGACAAGCTTGCCACCGCTGACGGAATAGCCGGCCGCGTCGGCATGGCTACCGGTGGCCAGCGGCGCTGCGGTGTCCAGGATCTCGCGCGCCTTGGCGATCACAATGTCGCCACGCACCTTATTGTAGCCGGGGCCGCGGGTGGCGCCGTTGTCCTCGGGGATGGCGTCGGTGCCGTAGAGCGAGTCGTACAGGCTATGCCAGCGGGCGTTGGCGGCATTCAACGCGTAGCGGGCATTGGTCACCGGCACGACAAGCTGCGGGCCGGCGATGGTGGCGATCTCCGGATCCACATTGCTGGTCTGCACGGCAACCTGCGCCGGCTCATCCACCAGATAGCCGATGTCGCGTAGGAAGCCGAGATAGGTATCCTGGTCAAACGGCTTGCCTTTGTTGGCCTTGTGCCAGCCGTCGATCTGTGCCTGCAGGCGGTCGCGCTCTGCCAGCAGGTCCTTGCAGCGTGGCGCCAGATCTTTCACCAGGCCGGCGAATCCGCTCCAGAAGGCATCCGCGTTCACGCCAGTCCCTGGCAAGGCCTCATTTATGACAAAGTCGTGAAGCGGCTTGGCGACCCGTAGTCCGGCCGAGGTGACGTAGTCCATACTGGAACTCCTCTCGGGAGGTGGTGTGTGCGGCACAGAGGCGGGCGTATAAGCAGGATTATCCTGATTTTGCCAGCCCCCGGGGCTTGCCAGTTTGCGGCGGGATGCGAGCCGTATGTGTAACGGATTCGGCGGGTTAATTGCACTTCAGACGCGAAGGCGTGTTCTTGACAGGGGACGGTAGAGGCCAATGTGTGCGGGGCAGACGATGGTTTGGCCATCTTCTGCGTGACGTTTCCCCCCCAAACTTGGGCGGCTCTCTCGGGAGCCGCCCATTTATTTTGCTCGCTGCCGTGGTTTCACGCCTGAACGGACCATCGCGCTTTCCGATCACCCTGCTGCCGGGTGCGTCTTCCGCCAGACCGCTAGCAGGCTGGCGTCGTCCACCGCCGTATAGCGCTGCGTCGTCGACAGGCTGGCGTGACCCAGCAAATCCTGGATCGAGCGCAAATCGCTGCCGTTCGCCAGCAAGTGCGTGGCGAAGGAGTGCCGCAATGCGTGCGGCGTCGCGTGCTCCGGCAGGCCAGCCAGGCGGCGGTAGTCCCGCAGCACCTTCTGCGCCACGGCCGGATCCAGGCGTTTGCCCTTGGCGCCTAAAAATAGCGGGCTGTCGGGCTGCTGGCTGGGATGGTGTTTCAACCAAGCCTCGATCGCGTCGCGCACCGCCGGCAGCACCGGCACCATCCGCGTCTTGCTCCCTTTCCCGGTAACGGTCAGCGTCAGGTCGCGGCGCAGCGCGACCGCATCGCGTACGTCCAGGCCAAGCGCCTCGGCAATCCGCAGGCCGCTGCCATAGAGCAGCGAGAAGAACGCAGTGTCGCGCGCCTGGAGCGCCGAATCGTCCGCGATGTCACGGATGTGATCGGTGACATCCCGCGCTTGATCCACCGTTAAAGCTCTGGGCAGGGGCGGGCGGACGCGGGCGGTGGCGACGAGGCGCAACGCGGTGCTGTCAACGCCATATCGGCGGTTCAGGTATCGGAAGAACGTGCGCAGCGCCGACAGATGCTGCGCCCGCGAGGCGGCGGCTAACCCTTCATTGGACAGTTGTGCCAGCCAGGCGCGGACATCCGCCGCGCTCAGCGCCGCCAGAGCCGCAAGGTCCGGCGGTGCGCCAAGGTGCCGCGTCAGGAAGCCGAGAAAGCCGGCAAGCGCGTGGCCATAGGCCTCGGCCGTATTCGCTGCGGCTTGTTTCTCCTGTTCCAGCCACGCCAGAAAGGCCGCGCGTGCGGCCTCTCCGGTCAGCCCAGCCGTCGCCATCGCCGGCGCGGCAGCTTGCGCTGTCGGGCGCGTGGCGGACCGGCGTGCCATCAGTAGGGCTTGTCGCCTGCCACGGTGACACGGAACCCGGCACGCGTGTGCGGCCAGTAGTCCCACATCGCGCGGTGCTGCACGCACCTGTTGTCCCAGAACGCCACCGAGTTCGCCTGCCAGCGGAAGCGGCACTGGAACAGCGGGTCCTCCGCCAGGCTGCACAGATAGGACAGGATGGCCGCGCTCTCATCACGCGGCAGGCCGACAATCCGTTTGGTAAAGCCGCGATTGACGAACAGCGCCTTCTTGCCGGTCACGGGATGGGTGCGGATCACCGGGTGTTCGGCGCGCGGGTAGACCGGCTTGTCGGCGACGCCGAGGTTCGCATAGGTGCCGCGATAGGCGTCCTCACCGTCATGGATTGCGGTCAGGCCTTCCAGATACGCCTTCATCCTGTCGGACAGTGCCTCGTACGCCGCATACATCGAGGCGAACAGCGTATCGCCCCCGTGCGGTGGCGTTTGCTTCATGTAGAGGATGCTGCCCATCGGCGGCTCTTCATCGCAGGACACGTCGCTGTGCCAGCCCTCGCCATTGGCGCGCGTGCTGTTGGCGTCAGCCTTGATGATCATGAGTTCCGGATGACCCGGCGCGTGCGGCGCGGCCGGATGCAGATGCAGCTTGCCGAAATTGCGGCCGAAGGCCAGGTGCTGCTCCGGCGTCATGTCCTGGTCGCGGAAGAAGATAACGGAGTTCTCGGCCAGCGCCCGATGGATCTCCTCCATCTGGTGGTTGGGAATCGGTTCGGCCAGGTTCACACCGCTGATTTCGGCGCCGATGATCGGCGTCAGCTTGTCGAGACGGATGGTTTCATACGGTGCGGACGTGCCGGGGTCATGTCGGTAGCGCGGGCCGTTGTTGCCGCGAAGCGAGGTCATGGACCGATCCCTGTTGCCGTTAAAGTGGGCCTTGATGATGAGCAGTTGCCGTGCGCGGAGGCAAGAGCGTGGTCGCTGATGTGAAGCGCGTAAGTCCTGTCGTTTCGATGGTTCCAGGTGTCGGCGGCATTCACCGTGATCGTGCTCGCCATTATGGCCAGAGTCGCGCACCGTGGCGCCTTCGTGTAGCCGCTGGGCTCACCAAACCTGCTGCCAAAGCCGGGCCAGCCAGCTTCTGGGTCGTTCGACCGGCGCGTTCTGCTGTCCCGTGCCTGGTCGAAAGTCTACCCGTCCCGGGGCCGCGCGAAACCACTGCGGCAGATCGGCCAGCGGGCGATCCCGGGTTCCGTCCTCGGCGGAAAATCGCTCGCGCGCCACATCCACCGTAATGTCGTGGATCACCTGCGCGGCGTTCCGGAGTGACATCGACACTATGCCGGCGGCGGGAAACCGCACGCCACCCCCGTCCATGGCCGGCGCGATCGACAGGACGACCCGGTGGTCCGGCAGGCGAACGATCCGGACCTCGCGCCACCACCGCTCCTGCTGGTTGGCGATAAATTCGATGCGGAATGACTCACCAGGCCGAACCACCGTCTGAACCATGCCCGAGGCTTCGAACACCGTTGCGCCGCTGCGCCAGAAGTCGGCAACGATCTGGTCTCGCAAGGGGGCGGCCCAGCCGGGCACGCGGTCGCGCCAGGCACCTGCCCCTGGCAGGACCACCTGCGGCGGATCGATGAGTGACGGACAGTCGAACTCCAGCTTCCGGCCGTCGAGTTCATAATGGATGATGTCGTGCCAGGCCTGATAGATGCGCGCGCGTCCGGCCATTGCCTGTCGCTCCATGCCAGGCACGCAACGTAATCGCAGCCTGGCACGCTCCGCCAGAGCCCTTTCACCCTGACTGTGCAGGGTGAAAGGGCTCTAGCTTATTGTTTTAACGCGGGATTCACGCCCTGTCGACGTTCCGCCCAGGGCGATCCCGCGCTAGCGGCGGGTCATCGCCGCGCTCCGGCATCCGACGGTCGGACAATTGGGCGAGAACCCGCGGTCACCTGGTTTGCACGCAACCAGGGACTCGCCGCGATAGGGCATGCCAACGCAACGGTGGTCGGCTTGGCACGAGCGGGCATCCGTATGCTGCCCACACGGGTCGCCCGTCGGGCCGGCGCACCAGTCGGTGGGACTCAACCCGCATGGTGCAGCGCCGGGTGATGCCGCCTGGGCCGCGGCCGGCCCAGGCGCGCCAGCCGATGCGACGACAACAAGAGTGACGATGACGTGTAGCGACATGGATTCCCTGGAGCGAAGGCGTTGCCACCGCACCACCCGCCTGCACATATCGAAGCCGCTGGTCCCCAGCGCCTACGTCCGCCGCACGTTCAGCGGCAGCACGATGCCGCGCCGAACATCGGTCAGGTCACGCCGGTAGGCCGTCGCCGCCAAATACTGCCCGAGCGGAATATACGGCACGTCCTGGAAGAACTGCTGTTGCATGGCAACGCCGATCTTCTTCTGCGCCGCCAGGTCCGGTGCGTCGAACCAAGCCTCGCGCAGCTCCTCCAGACGTGGCGCGGTCGGCCAGCCGAACCAGGCGTCCTTGCCGTTGCCACGCAGCAGCACGTTACCCGCTGGAGTCATGAACTCAGCGGCGCTGAACAGCGCAATCAGCACGCTCCAACCGCCCTGGCCGAGCGGCGTGCGGTTGGTCCGGCGCTGCAGCAGCGTGCCCCAGTCCGAGGTCGCATCCGTCGTCTGAAAGCCGACCTGGCGCAGCAGGTCGACGCCCACGGTCATCAACGCGTCCTGGTTCGGCACGTTGGTGGCATGCAGCGCCACGATCGGCGCACCGAAATGGCCGGCGGCGCGCAGGGCCGCCTTCGTCCCCTCCAGGTCGCGCGGCGCGGTCAGTGCCTCCATCCCGGTGCCGGAGGCCAGCGGCGAGCCGGACGGGAAGCATCCAACCCCATCGCGCCACAGGCTGGGGTCGACGCCGGCGACAGCGGTCATGAAGTCCGACTGCGTCACCGCCTTCAACAGTGCGCGCCGGACAGCAGGGTCGTCGAAGGGCGGCAGCAGGTGGTTGAACCGCAGCGAGGCATAGGTGCCGAAACTGTCCGGCTCATCCAGCACCACCTGCGGCTGGCGCGCCAGCAACGGGCGCAAATCGGGCGTCACGGTCTCCCACCAGTCGATTTCGCCCGATTGCAGCGCGGCGGACGCCGTGGCGGCGTCGGTGATGACCTTCCATTCCTGCCGCTCAAATCCCGCAATCTTCGGCCCCGCCATCAGGCTCGGCTTGCCCACCGGCGTCGGGCTGTAGCCGGGGAAGCGCTGGTAGGCGACCTGCACGCCGGACACCCGCTCATTGGCCAGGAAGCGGTAGGGGCCGGAGCCGACAACGTCGGTGAACGGCTTGGTCGGGTCGACAGCGGCAAACCGCTCCGGATAGACGAAGCACGGATACGACCATGGCTTTGCCAGCGCATCCAGCAGCGGTCCGAACGGTCGCTTCAACCGAATCTCGAACCGCCGGTCATCGAGCACGCGGATCTCATCCAGCCGCTGCGCCATCACCTGGCCGTGCGAGTCGCGCGGCAGCCAGCGCTTGATGGACGCGACCGCGTCCTGCGCCCGCACCTTCTCGCCGTCGTGGAACACCGGACCGTCGCGCAAGGTGAAGGTCCACCGCTTGCCGCCATCCTCCACCACATGGCCTTCGGCCAGTTGCGGCGACGGCACGAACTGCTCATTCAGCCCATACAGCGTATCCCAGCACATATGGCCGTGGTTGCGCGTCGGGTAGGCGGTGGTGCCGAGTGGGTCGAGCACGGTGACGTCGGCTTGCGGGATGAAGCGCAGCGTGGTGGCGCTGGCGGCGCCCTGCGCGACAAAAGGCCGGCCGAGCACGGCAGCGGTGGCGGCAGTCAGGACGGTGCGGCGGGTCGTTCGCATGAATACCCCTCGTTGGCGCCGCCCGGGCTGGCCGGTGCGGCGGCGATGTCGGCACAGGACGAAACCCTCCTGGTCGCGGGCAACGTCGGCCCGGCGGCCCGGCCGCGCAAGCGGCCATGGCCAAGACAGCGTAGGCCAGACTGACGACGACCTGAAGCGGGATCGCATCGTTGTCCGGGACATGCCGCGCCAGCCGGGCCGCCCCCGCTACCCGTAGGCACAGCCCGCCAACGCCGCTATCTCTCCGCCATGCACATCGCCACCTCGCCCGCCTTCAAGGAAAACGCCAGCAAGGCGCTGTCCAATGCCGGCCTGCAGAAAGCATTGGCCCGCTCCGGGCCGTCCTTCATCGCCCGCCGCGCCGCTGCGGTCGCGGCGCTGCCGGAGTTCGAGGCGCTGCGCGATGCGGCGCGTGACATTAAGAACCACGCACTGGCGAACCTCGACTTCTACCTGGAGACTTACGAGCGGAACGTCCTGGAATCCGGCGGCAAGGTGCACTGGTGCACCACGGCCGACGAGGCCCGGGCTGCCGTGCTGTCCATCTGCCAGGCGGCCGGCGCGAAGACCGTCACCAAGGGCAAGTCGATGATCGGCGAGGAGATCGCCATCAACGACCACCTGGAGGCGCACGGCATCACGCCGGTGGAAACCGACCTGGGCGAGTATATCATCCAGCTTCGTCACGAATTGCCGAGCCATATCATCGCCCCGGCGTTCCATCTGAACCTGGAGGACTGGGAGGAGGCGTTCCGCCAGGCGCATACCGACCTGCCGGCCGACCGTACCTTTCACGAGCGCCGCGATATCCTGATTGAAGCCCGCACCAAACTGCGGTCGAGCTTCCTCGCAGCCGATGTCGGCATCACCGGGGCCAACTTCCTGGTTGCCGAGACCGGTTCCTCGGTCATCGTCACCAACGAGGGCAACGGCGACCTTACCCAGACATTGCCGCGAATCCACATCGTATTGGCCAGCATTGAGAAATGCGTACCGACGCTGGAGGACACGGTTTCCCTGCTGCGTGTTCTGGCCCGGTCCGCCACCGGGCAGGATTTTTCAGTCTACACCACGTTCTCCACCGGCGCGCGCCGCCCCGGCGACCTTGACGGCCCCGAGGAATACCATGTCGTCCTGATCGACAATGGCCGTTCCGCCATGCTCGGCACCGAGTTCCAGGACATGCTGCGCTGCATCCGCTGCGCCGCCTGCATGAACCACTGCCCGGTCTACGGCGCCGTCGGCGGTCACGCCTATGGCTGGGTATATCCTGGCCCGATGGGATCAGTGCTGACCCCCGGCCTGATCGGCGTTGACAAAGCCGGGCACCTTCCCAACGCCTCCACCTTCTGCGGCAAGTGCGAGTCGGTCTGCCCGGTGCGAATCCCGCTGCCTGGCCTGATGCGTCACTGGCGCGAGCGCGAGTTCGAGCGTCACCTGGTACCGTCCGCGGTGCGTGCCAATCTCGGGATCTGGGCCTGGTTTGCCCGCCGGCCGCGGCTGTACCGGCTGGCGACTCGTGCCGCCGCGTTCGGGCTTGGCCTCGCCGGACGGCGGCGCGGTCGGTTCAGCCGGTTGCCACTCGCGGCTGGTTGGACCGCGGGCCGCGACCTGCCGGCGCCGGAAGGCGACACATTCTTTGCCCGCTATGCGCGGGAAAAGCGGTCGGGAACCCTGCAATGAGAGCGTTCATGGCGCCTGGCGGGACCTTGGGGACATCCCCGGCCAGGACGGGACGGGCAGCATGAGCCGGGACCAGATCCTTGGCGCGATCCGCCGCAGCCTGAAGCGCGGCGCGTTACCGGCCGATCAGCAGGCGATGCTGCGCGACCGCTTGCAGCGCCACCCGCGCCATCCGATTCCGGCCCGCTCCCGCCTGCCGCATACGCAGCAGGTCGACCTGTTCGTCCGCAACGTCGAGAAAGAGTTCGGCACCGTCGCCCGCGTCGCCGCGCCTGAGGACGTGCCCGCGGCGGTGGCTGACTACCTTGCGACACAGAACCTGCCTGGCCGCATTGTCCTGGCGCCGCACGATGAGCTGCGCGCCATGCCGTGGTCCACCCGGCCGCTGCTGGAGATCCGTGAAGGCCGGGCCCAGGCCTCCGATCTTGTTTCCGTCCAGCACGGCTACGCCGGCATCGCCGAGACTGGCACGCTGATGCTGCCGAGCGCGCCGAATCGGCCGACCACACTGAACCTGCTGGCGGACACCGAGATTGTCGTGCTGCGCGCGGCCTCGGTGGTGGGCGCGTATGAGGAGGCATGGGACCGTCTGCGCGCCGAGTTTGGCAGCATGCCTCGCAATGTCATGCTGGTGACCGGACCGTCCCGGTCCGCCGATATCGAGCAGACGCTGGAGCTTGGCGCTCATGGGCCGCGACGGCTGCACATCGTTCTGCTCGGCGAGTCCGACAGCGCTTGACAACGCCAGGGCGGTAGACCGAGCCGCAACGGACTCTGCTTCGCTGCAGTGCAAAATGGTGGCACTTGGCTGGAGATGTTGCGCCTGTGGCGTTGCAACCGCGGCGTGTTGAGCCGCGTCTGAGGGTTGGAATTGCTGGGTTTTTAAGCCATTCGCTGGGCGCGTTCGCTGCGCCGCCGATATGCTTGTGGCTCGGCTGCCACAGTGTTTCGGAATTGCCATGCCAAGCCTCCAAACCGGGTTGCTTGCTGGTGAACCAACGTTCATTAATTTCGCCCAGGTCTTGCTGCTCTCCGCCTGTTCGCAGGGATAGACGGGCGGGGCCTCGGGGAACGCGCCGGCGTGCCGGTGAAATTAGGAGGATCTTCATGCGTAAGCTTCTTTTGGCAAGCGCGGCGATGCTTGGAGCGACCAGCGGTCTGGCGTTCGCTCAGAACACGGGTATCCCGCCGGCACCCAACCCGTCACAGGGTCAGTTCGTCGGTCCGTTTGGCGCCGGCCCGGCCGCCAACAACAACAACAACTCCTGGGGTATCGCGAATACGCCGACCGGCAGCGTGTCCGCCGGCCCGCTGAGCACGATCTACGCCCCGAACGTGACCGCCGTTCCCACGCCCGGCACCGTCGTCATTCGCCTGAACGGCCGCGTTGAAGTCGACATGAGCGGCGTGTGGACAAGCGCTGACCGCAGCGTCAATACCGCTGGCGTGCCCACCGGCTATAAGGTGAACCCGCTGGGCATCTCCTCGTATCTCCGCCTGTATCCGGGCTTTGACGGCGTGTCCTCCAACGGCCTGCGTTATGGTGCATCGGCGGAAATCCGGACCAACTTCGGCGTGCCTGATCGTTCGTGGCCGCTGTCCACGGGCCTGGCAAACGCGGCAGTGCCTGGGGCGGCTAACGGCCCGAGCGCCAACAACACGCAGCAGACGCTGTATGTGCGCCGTGCCTTTACCTACATTGCTTCCGACAAGGTCGGTCTGTTCCGCTTCGGTCTTGGCGACGGCGTGCTGGGCCTGTTCGACAACTGTATCTTCACCTCGCAGTGCTGGGACGGCGGCATCGGCAACTTCAACGGCGGCGGCATTCAGGCCGTTGCCCCAACGGGTGGCGTCGGCATCCCGTTCGTCTGGCTGGCGCAGGCTGGCGCGGAATACGACAACACGAAGATCGTCTACCTGTCGCCGCAGTATTACGGCTTTGACTTCGGTGCGCAGTATGCGCCGAACATGGGCAACACGTACCAGATGACTGGTGCGGGCGTCGGCTGTAACCAGGCCGGCCCGAACTGTATCGCTGTTACCTCCGGCAATGACGCCACCCGCTGGTATAACCAGGTCGCTTTCGGCCTGCGTTTCCAGCAGACCTTTGGCGCCGTGGACTTCAAGGCCTACGGTTACTACCAGACCGCCGGCAAGGAGAGCCTGACGACCTCGGCCTACGTGTCGCCGTCGCCGTCGGCCAACCCGCTGAACCTGCGCTATGACAACCTGTCGTTCTACAAGTTCGGCACCGCGATCACCGCGATGAACACCACCTTCGCCTTTGACTACATCGGTGGTGCGATCAACGGTCAGTTGCAGATGCGTCCGTCGGGCGGCGTGAACATGAACGCCTTCGTCACTGGCATCACCTACGCCAACGGGCCGATCACGCTGGGCGTCGAATACGGCAACGTGCAGTCTCAGGGTGCACCAGGCCTGACCGGGCTGTCTCAGCGTAATGAGCAGGAGTTCGCCATCGGTGGCGTCTACCGCGTGGCGCCTGGCCTCGCGCTGGCCGGCGAGTACATGTATACTTTCCGCCACCAGGGTGGGTTCAACTTCAATACCGGCACCGTCGGTGTGATCCCTGGCTCGACCAGGCTGAGCACCTCCAACGGCCAGGGCCAGGGCGTCGTGCTCTCGACCATCCTGACCTGGTAACGGTTCGTTACCCAGGCTTACACGAAGAGGCGGCGGGGCCATGGTCCCGCCGCTTTTTTCTTGTACTTGTCCCACTGCGACGCCGGTGCGGATAAAATGCGCATTGCTGACCGCATCGCCGAAGTCTAAACGCAGTTGGCCGCGTTGCGCGGCCGATGAGGAGTCGACACGCTTGATGCCGCCACGCCCGTTGATCGCCCGGTTGCTTCCCGCGGCATGCCTGACGCTGCTCACCCTGACGGGCTGCAATTCCGATGCATTGCGGCCGAATCCGACCCCGCCGAACTACCAGGGCCTGGGCAGCGGCTCGGCGGGCGATCCGTCGGTCACGCGCATGGGCGGCGAGGACAGCGGCGTCATCTTCGGCATCAGCAAGAGCGGCATCGACAAGGGAGTCGGCGGCGGCGGTGGGGGCGGCGGCACCGGGATCGGCGTCAACGCCTTCCTGTGGCGTGGCGCTCTCGACACCATCTCCTTCATGCCACTGGCATCCGCGGACCCGTTTGGCGGCGTCATCATCACCGACTGGTACACGCCGCCCGGCACAAGCGGGGAGCGGTTCAAGGCGACTGTCTACGTCCTCAGCCGCGATCTGCGGAGTGACGGCGTGAGGGTCAACATCTATCGGCAGGTGCTGGATAACCGGGGTCAATGGATTGACGCGCCGGTGTCACAGTCCACGGTCTCGGACATCGAAAACAAAGTGCTGGCCCGTGCCCGCACGCTGCGGGAGCAGATGGCGGCGAGCTAGCCCCCGGCAGCGCCCCGCCGGCCCGGCACGTGTGGGGTGTAGCGGGCGTCCATGCTAGCCAGACCCCGACCAGCCGAACCACCGCTTGGTGTGCCGCGCGTAAGCCTCCCAGGCGGCGCCAAAGCGATCGGCCATGTGCGCCTCCTCCCGCCGGATCGCCAGCCACGTCACCAGCCAGGCCTCGGCCGCCGCCGCGGCGATGAACCAGGGCGCTGCAAAGGCCAGGCCGAACCCGGCCAGCACCAGCGTATTGCCGAGGTAGATCGGGTTCCGCGACAGCGAGAACGGACCGGTGGTGACGAGCGCGGTCGCCGCACGGTGCGGCAGCACGTTGGCGCGCTGACGCGCCATCGTCAGCACCGCCATGATGTCAAAGCCAAGTCCGGCGGCGAGGACCAGGAAGCCGACCAGCCGGACCGGCATGACGCGCAGGAAATCCGCTGGAACCGGCAGCAACCAGGTCAGCACAAAGGCTGCCGCGGCGGTGCCGAGGACAATCAGCGGTGGCCAAGGAATTCGGTTCGGCGGCAGGTTCGCATTCGGATCAGACATGGGCGGCCTCATACACGGGATCGTATTGAAACTCCGTCATTTTCGGCGATGCCCGCCGCTGCAACGCGCACAACGTCCGTTATGCGGCGTACAGCGGCTTGCACCAGCGGGGCGCGGGCGGTGTGTGTTGACAGACACTGCCGAAAGGCCCGAACTCCATCGCCAAAAGCCACCACGTGGAAGACGACGTCCCATGAGTGCAGCGCAGGAACTGAAAGCGGCCACGATCTCGTTCTCCCTGCCGGGCGACCCAATCGCCATGGCGCGGGACGTCGCCCCCATTCTGCGCGAAGAAGCTCCCCGCATTGATGCGCTCGGCCAGTTGACCCCGCGCGTGGTGGATGCGCTGCATGAGCGCTCGCTGTATCGCATGCTGCTGCCGAAATCGCTGAACGGCTACGGCGCCGGACTGGAAACGTTCGTACGCGCGATGGAGATCATCGCCGCGGCGGATGCTTCGACCGCGTGGTGTATCGGCCAGGCCAGCGGCTGCTCGATGGCCGCCGCCTACGTGGACGGTCCCGTCGCGCGGACGATCTGGGGCGACGATCCGCGCGGCGTGCTGGCCTGGGGCTTTCAGTTGGAGGGACGGGCCAAGGTGGTGCCGGGCGGCTACCGCGTCACCGGAAAATGGGGTTTCGGCAGTGGCGGCCACCACGCCACCTGGATGGGTGCGCACTGCCATGTCGAATTGCCGGACGGCTCACTCCTGAAGGACGCGGACGGCAAGCCGATTGAGCGAACCATGCTGCTGCGGCAGGACCAGCTCACCTGGATCAACAACTGGGACGTGGTTGGTCTGCGCGGCACCGGGTCCGATACCTATACCCTGACCGACGTGTTCGTGCCGGAGGCGTATACCGTCCGCCGCGACCTGGATGCAGAGCGGCGTATCGATGATCCGTTCTTCCAGTTCAGCACCACCAGCGCCTACTCGAGCGGTTTCGCTGCGGTGTCGATGGGCATCGCCCGCGGCATGATGGATGAGTTGCGATCGCTGGCGATGGTGAAGACGCAGTCCTTCCAGACCCGGGCGATGCGCGACAACCCGGTGATGCACCACCTGATCGCCGAGAATGAGGCGAAACTGCGGTCGGTGCGCGCCTTCGTTCTGGAGTCGATCCGCGAAGCCGAGGACTGCATCCGCCGCACCGGCACGCTCGATCTGGACAGCCGTGTGATGCTGCGCCTATCCACCACCAACGCCATCCAGCAGGCGAAGAAGGTGGCCGAGTTCGCCTATCACGAGGCCGGCGCGACGGCGATCTTCGCCAGCAATGCGTTCGAGCGGAAGATGCGCGATATCCACGCCTCGGCGCAGCAGGTGCAGGGGCGGACCGGGCATATTGAGTTGTGCGGCCAGTATTTCCTGGGCATGGCGCCGGCGACGCGGTTCATCTGAGGCCGGGTGGCGGTTGATCTGTCGGTGTGAACCCGGCGCCGTCGTCGGGGTGTTCGGTTCCGCTGCTTCAACACGGAAGCGGAACCGAGGGCCACACAGGTTTATTTCGGCGGGCGCGGTCTGGCCGCTCGTGCGGCCGCACCGAGAAGCGCCAGACTTCCTTCTCCGCGGACCTCAGCGGCCCTCCGTACTGCCTCTGCGCTGAAAATATCGCTTGCAACAACCGGCACCCACGGCGGCGGTTTCCCCGGCTGCCTACCGCACTGCTCGCCGTAGCGGCCGGACAGCCGCCACCAATGCCCCCGCCAGACCGTCAGGCAGCAACACCGCCACCAGCAGCATCAGTGCGCCGAAGACGATCAGTTCCGCGCGCGGGTCGATATGGATCACCTCCGGCATCATGAACAGGAACAGCGCGCCCAGCACCGGCCCCCAGACCCGGTTCTTGCCGCCGACAATGACATAGACGAACAGCAGCAGCGAATTGTGAAAGCCCAAGTCATTCGGCTGATACGTGCCGAAACGATGCGCATGCAGCGCCCCCGACAATGCCGCCAGCGCGGACCCGACACCGAAGGTGACAATGCGCAGCAGCCTGGTCCGGACCCCGAAGACTTCCGCCAGCACCTGATCATTGCCCATCGCCCGGATCGCCAGGCCGGCGGCGGAATGATCGATTCTCCAGGCCACGGCTACCGCCGCCACGGCGCAGGCGATGATCACCGTTGGGTCGGTCATGAAGGGTATATTGGTCAGCCCGAGATTGCCACCGAGGAAGCCGATCTGTCCTGCCGCCGCGACGGCCGCCAGCGACAGCGATAGTGTCGTCACTGCAAAGAACCAGTGATGCAGCCGCAGCGTCAGCGCCGAAAATCCCATCCCAACCAGAAAGCCGACAGCCACGGCAACGGGGATCGAAGCGACGGGCTGCCAGCCGCTCAGTGTGCCCAGCGCGCCCGAGGTATAGGCGCCGATGCCGACGAACACCGCCATGCCGACATTCATCTGCCCGCCGCGGATCTGCAGGAACAGCCCGGTCGCGGCGATCGAAGAGACGCAGGCCGACAGGAAGATCGTTGTCCAGAAGCCCATCGTCAGCGCACTGCCGCGAGGCGGAAGATACCAGCGGGGCGGATCGCCAGCACCAGCATCAGCACTGCGAACACGCCGACATCGCGCAGTTGCGAACCGAGCCAGTTGACGGTCAGTGCCTCGGCGAGGCCGATCAGCAACGCGCCGATGACTGCGCCTGGCAGGCTGCCGACGCCGCCGACGATCATCGCCACCAGGCCCTTGATGGCGTACGGGATCGACATGTACGGTGCCACTAGCCCATAGCTGACACCGACGAGGCAGCCAGCAACGCCCGCCAGCAGTGCCGAAATTGCGAACGCCAGCAGAATGATCCGTTCGGTGTTGATGCCCATGATTTCGGCAGCGTTGCGGTTCTGCGCCACCGCGCGCACCTGGCGCCCGAAGCCGGTGTGCGACACCAGCACTTCCAGGCCTGCCAGCAGTACGGCGGATACCACAAGGCTCAGTGCCAGCCCCTGCGAAACCAGGTAGTCGCCGACATGGAAGAACCCGCGCAGGCGCAACGGGAACACCAGCGCCTTGTTGCCGAAGATCACCGCCGCGCCGTTCTGCAGGATCATGCCGGCACCGATCGAGGCGATCAGCGGCATCTCCACCGCCGCATCACCGCTGTAGCGCCGGCCGGGACGGAGCGCCGTGCGCTCGACGATCAAGGCGATGAGTAGCATGACGACAGCAGCAACCACGACGGCCGGCAGCGGCGCCACGCCGGCGCCGACGCACCAGATGATGGCCACCGCCGCCACCATGCCGAAATCGGCGTGCGCCATGTTCAGCACGCCCATGATGCCGAAGATCATGGTGAAGCCGACGGCAAACAGCGCATAGATGCCGCTGGCGAGCACGCCGTTGATCAGTTGCTGGATCAGCATAATCAGTGTCCCAGATAGGCGGACCGGATGGCCGGATCGTTGCGCAGCGTCTCGCAGGAATCCTCACGCGTGATCGTTCCGGTTTCCAAGACGTAGGCCCGGCTGCATAGCGCCAGGGCCCGATAGGCGTTCTGTTCCACCAGCAGCATGGACAGCCGTTCCGCGGTACGAAGCTGATCCAACGCGGCGAACACCACGTCCTGGATGACGGGCGCCAGGCCAAGCGAGGGCTCGTCGAGCAACAGCAGCGTGGGTTTGCCCATCAGCACGCGGGCGATGGCGACCATCTGCTGCTCGCCGCCCGACAGCGTGCGCGTCACTTGCTTTGCTCGTTCGCGCAGGCGGGGGAACAACCCGAACACCTGCTCCAGCATCTGCGGTCGATCGGCGCGCGGGATCATGCGCGCGCCGAGCGTCAGTTCCTCCTGCACCGTCAGGTTGGGGAACAACTCGCGTCCCTCCGGCACATAGCCGATCCCCGCCCTGCGGATCACGTGCGGGCGCAACGATTCCAGCTGTTGTCCCTGGAAGGTGATCCGCCCGGTGCGGCTGGCGAGGTTCATGACGCCGCGCAGCAGGCTGGACTTGCCGGCGCCATTGCTGCCGATAACCGCCACCGCCTCCCCCGGCGCCACGGTCAATGCCGCGTCGCGCACCGCACAAATCGCGCCGTAGGACACAGTGACGTTGTCGATCCGCAATGCCGCTGTCATGCCGTGGTTCCCAGATACGCGGCGACCACGGCCGGGTCCTGGCGGATGGTTTCGATCGTGCCGGTTGTCAGTACGCGGCCGAAATTCAGCACCACGACACGCTTCGAGGCCCGCGCCACGAGGTCCATGTGATGCTCGACCAGGATCACAGCGATACCGTCCTCGGCGATGCTTCGGATCAGATCAGCCATGGCGCGTTGTTCCGACAGCGTGGCGCCGGCGGCGGGTTCGTCAATCAGGAACAGGCGCGGTGTAGTAGCCAGGCCGCGGGCGATTTCCAGCCGCCGCCGCTCGCCGTATGACAGTTCCGCCGGCAAGGCGCCCGCGCGATCGTCCAGGCTGACCCGTCGCAGCAGGCTCATTGCATCCGGCGCGCTGCCTTTGCCGCTGATGCGTTCGCGGGACCGGCGCGCGAGGTCCAGATGCTCGCGCGCCGTCAGGCCCTCGAACAGGCGAATATTCTGGAACGTGCGGGTGAAACCCAGCGGGATGAGGTCGGCGGGTCCGCGGAGGCGCGCCGCGGCGCCGTCGATCAGGATGCGGCCGGAATCGATCGGAATCATGCCGGCGAGGCAGCCCAGCAGCGTGGACTTACCCGCGCCGTTCGGGCCGATCACCGCAGTCACCTCTCCGGTGCGCGCCTCCAGCGAAACCTCATCCAGTGCGCGCAGGCCGCCGAACCGCTTGCTGATCCGGTCGGCCGTCAGGTGCACGGCCTATTGCCCCATTGGTTCAAACCCGTTCGGTCCGAACACCAGGATCTTCGGTACCTGGTTGGTGTTGTCGCCTGGCCCACTATAGGTGAACGTTCCGGTTACGGTGGTGAAGTCCCTGGTGCTACCCAGCGCCTGCCGGATCGCGTCGCGGTCGATGGAGCCGGCGCGCTGCACCGCCTGCGCGATCAGCATCACCGCGTCATAGCCCAGGACGACATAAATCGGTGGATTGCTCTTGCCGGTCTTTGCCTTGTAGCGGGCGAGGAAGTCGGTCACCTCCGGCCGCTGTTCCTTCGGACTGAAGGAGGCGAAGGTCATCACCCCATACGCCGCCTTGCCGGCAAGATCGCCGATCTTCGGATCGTTCAGGGGCGCGCCGCCCAGAATCGGCGTGTTCAGCCCCATGTCGCGCGCCTGGGCGATGATCAGCGCTGCCTCGTTGCTGGTGGCGGCGACGTACAGCAGGTCAGGCTTCTGGCTGGCAATATTGGTCAACTGTGCCGAGAAATCCTGGTCGCCAGTACGGAACGATTCGACGCCGGTGAGCTTCAACCCGACAGCGGGCGCGGTGTCCTTTACGGCCGTCTGCTCCGCCACCGTGGCGTTGTTGGCGGTGTCGTAGATGACGGCGATGGTCTTTGCCTTTTTCGCCGCCGCCACCGTGGTCAATACCGGACCCATCGCCTTGGAGACAATCAACTGGATGCGGAACGACCACGGGCTGAAGTCCTTGTACGGAATCACCGACCCGATGGCGATCATCGGCAGCTTGACCTCATTGGCCACCGGGTCGAGGGCTACGAACTCAACCGAGGACACGAACAGATCGGCTACGATCGAGGGATCGGCACCGTATTTGCGGTAGATCGCGACCGCCTTCGCCCTGTCGCCGGCGCTGTCGTCGTATTGGATACGTAACTTCCGGCCCAGTACGCCGCCCTTGGCGTTAACGGCTTCGACAGCCATGTCCATGCCAGCCTTGTTGTCTTCGCCATAGGCCGCGAATGGGCCGCTGAGCGACAACGCGCCGCCAATGACGACGTCATCCGCGGCCTGCGTCGCGCCAAGGGGCAGCGTTGCGGCCAGCGCTGTAGCGAGCAGGGTTCTGCGTTTCATTCGTTCCGTTTCCCTGTTGAATTTTTCCGGTTCAGGCTTGTGTCAACTCTGCCTCTCACCCGTCATGGCTGGGAGGCCTGCCTCATGCCTCTGGCTTCTCCATCAGCGCCAGGCCCTCCATCGCCAGCCCGTAGCCCAACAGATCCTGCAGGCGCTTGCGGATGTATTCGGCGAACATCAGCCGCGTGTAGCGCAGCAGCAGCGTCGGCTTCTTCGTCAGGTCTTCGGCGAGCTCCCAGGCGCGCGCCAGCACCTTGTCCTGCGGCAGGACCTCGGCCACCAGCCCAAGATTCTTCGCCTCCTGCGCGGACAGCGTCTGTCCGGTCAGCAGGAAATAGCGGGCGCGGTTGAAGCCGATGAGCATGGGATAGACGATGTGCATGCCGTCGCCCGGCACCATGTTCGACATGAAATGCGCGGAATCCTGGAACGCTGCCGTTTCGGAGGCAAGCACGATGTCGGACAGCAGCGGGATCTCGGAATGCCGCCAGGCCGGACCGTTGATGGCGGCGATCACCGGCACCTCGATGCTCAGCAGGTTCATCAGTAAAGCACGCCCTTCCCAGTGGATGCGGTCGATCGTTTCGATCGTTGGCCGCGTTGGGATGGACGTCGTTTTCGGATCGGCTCGCACGCCGGAAAACTCATCGCCGGTGCCGGTCATGATCACCACACGGTTCTCCCGGTCGCGGGCGATGTCGGCGAAAGCGTCCGGGAACTCGCCATGCGGCACCATGCCCCAACGTAGGGGCCCGCCATCGGTATGGAAGGTCAGTTGCAGGATGCCGTTGCGGCGCTCCATGCGGATGGTTGAGTACTTATTCGCATAGCTCTCGAACGCGGCCACGGCATTTCCCCCTGGTTCTTGCCAAGATGGTTACACCCGGCCGGCGGCCCGGCAAGGCCGGGCCGGGCCGCTTGACCATGCTCCGACCCCGCCGCAGAGTCCGGCCCGACAAGCCATAACCGATCGAGGGGCAGGAAATGTGGGCTGACGCCAAAGGCGAATACCGCGGTATCGTCTATCGCAACGACGCTGATCTGAAGGCCTGGCTGGCGAAGCGGCCGCGCGAGCAGGCGCTGGAGCCGGAGCTGCCGATCATCGACCCGCATCACCACCTGTGGGACACGCCGCACCGGGGGCACTACTTCCTGCCGGAACTGTTGGACGATATCGGCGGCGGCCACAACATTGTTTCGACAGTCTTCCTGGAATGCCAGGCCATGTACCGCGCCGGCGGTCCGCCGGAAATGGCGCCGGTGGGTGAGGTGGAGTTTGTCGTCGGCGAAGCGGCACAAAGTGCGTCCGGCAGCTACGGTCCGTGCCGCGTCGCCGAGGGCATTGTCGGCCACGCCGACCTGACCATCGGCGCCAGGGTGCGGGAGGTGCTGGAA
>JAFEFW010000179.1 GCA_018240405.1 Pseudomonadota bacterium | reverse complement strand
CGCATCACCCGCCGGGCGCACACCCTCTCGCAACTGCTGGAGGACGGCTACTCCATTCGTGCTGCTGACATGCCGGGCGCCGATGACCTGATGATGCGGATTTACGCTGCCATGGCGCAGAAGGAACGCGAGCTGATCAGCGAACGCACGCGGGCGGCGCTGGCGGCCGCACGAGCGCGGGGCAAGGCGCTGGGCGGCGACCGCGGCTACCGGCCCGACGCCGCCCCTGACGCCCGCGCGGCGGCCGAGGCGCGGCGGATGGAGGCGGAGCGGACGGCACATCGCCTGGCGCTCGAGGTGGAGGCGCTGCGGGCCACCGGCGTCACCACCCATCGAGGGCTGGCGGAGGCGCTGACCGCACGTGGCGTCCCGACGCCGCGGGGTAGCGCGCAGTGGACACATACAACGGTGGCGCGGTTGTTGGCATGGGTTCCGCAGGTCGATCTCGACCCTCGTAATCCCAGGCGCGAACTTCTGCGCCCGACACCCGCGTGTTAGTCCGTGTTCAAAACAAACAGAAGCGGCACCAGCACGATCAGAACGGCCACCGCGCTCACCCGCAGGCCCCGACGGGCCTCTGCGATAGTGACTGCTACCAGCGTGCCGAGTCCGCTCATCGCCCGTTCCGGCGCAAGCGGGGCGCCCAAGGCGGCAGTCGCGGCGCCAAGCCGTGCAAACCCGGCGATAACCATCGTCTGGCACAGTGCGAACAGCAGCCCTCCGGTCAACAGTTTGATGGGACCGATGCCGGCGCCGAACGGCACAACGACGCCGAGGGGGACGCGGGCTGCGGCAAACGCGATCGGCGTAAGCCACCACCGGCTGGGTGCGATATGGCCAGCGCCAAAAGCCAGCAGCGCCAGCATTGGCTCGGTGACGACCGCGATCGGGGCGACCTGCCCCACCAAGGATTCGGCGCCAGGCGCAATGCGGAGCCTCGCTGCCAAAGCGCCAAGAAGCATGACCGCCACTATAACGCCCGAACGCCGTAGCGCCGAGCCGACCGACGGATAAAGCTCGCCGCGCAGAATGCGTGGCCCAAAGAGGGCCAGCGCCGCTGCCAGAAGGTCCGCCAGCGTGCTGAAGTTGAAGCCAATCCTACCGAAGCCCGTATTCAGTGGAAGGCCAGCGGCGCGCACGAGGATGCCAAAGCACCAGGCGGCTGCCACCCAGCCGATCACTGGCCTAAGCGGCGCACGACCCACACCAACCGCAAGCAGCAGCGCAATCATCAGGAACCACAGATCGAGCGCCAGCCAAAAGCCATAAAAGGCGGGGGTTGAGATGAACCACGGCAGCACGAACAAGGTGACGATGAGCGCGCCACGCGTTGGCGTCTGAGCGCCACAAAGCACGTCGTGGCGCAAAGTGGCGCTGCCAGCGAAGCTGGCCGTCACCAATACGGTGAGATACAGGCCAATTGAGCCGGCGGTGCCGAAGGGACCGAAGCCCGCGCCGAGAACCATTGGCAGCAGACAGACAGTGATCGGCGTAAGCGCCAACACACCATGGCGCGCTCCCAGCCAGGCCCCGAGTGGAATGGCCAGCATCGGCAGGGCAAAGAACTGGCTGGCTGTCAACGCGGCGCTGATTGTGCACAGCAGTAGCGGAAGAGCCTCAAGCCACGGACGCAGCCGTTGTTCCAGCGCGATGGTCCCGGTCGAGCGGCCAGCGGGCGCATCCTCCATGACGAAAGACCTGCCTGACGTTGCACGGATGCACAGGCTGACAGTACCGGCCCGCGAGTTCAACGTCCCGTGCGGTAGGCAAATTCCGGCGCACGAAAGCGCACCTGTTCAGTCCGGTTCACCACCGACCAACGGTCGTTGGTCAATGTTGAACATTCCTGCCACCTCAGCCGTCCGGCTCAATCTCTCCGTCAACATCGATCGTCGGCGCCGGCTGCATCGCCGCAATGACGATGCGCTCGATCGTGGTGATGTTCGGCCCCTTGCCCTCATCGGGCAGTGGCTTCTCCCGCCAGCCGGCCCGTGACTTCATCCAGAAGATTGCTGCTGCAACGTTCTTGCCCTCGGTCGCCATTTGGAATAGCGACTGCGCGACCTTCACGTTCGCCTCGGTCATGCCGCGGTCGAGGTCCTGGCGGAAGTGCTTGCGCAGTGACTTCGGGTCGATGCCGAGATGCGCGGCGATGTCGCCCTGCGGGATGCCGAAGCCGGACATGGCCCGCACCAGCCGACGATCCGCATCCGTGGGCTCAAGGGCCGACATGGGTCAGTCCTCCTCGGGGTCGGGGGCGTTATTTATGGACGGAAGGAGCCGCCCCTGCTCATCACTCCGCTCTTCCAGGAATTCGGCCATGAACTCGGCGATCGGCTTGCGACTGTCCTCCAGGGCCGCAACCTGGATCGGGCCGCCCTGCCCGCCCGTGTGCTCGAACCGATTCACCTCGCGCCAGCCGGCCCTGGTCTTCAGCCAGAAGAATGTCGCCGCCGGCACCTTGCCGCTGGTGGCCATGCGGAAGCAGACTTCTGCGACCTTGGCATTCGCCTCAGTCGCCGCCCGGTCCAGTTCCTCGCGGAACGCCTTGCGCAGCGTGCGGTCACTGATGCCGATCACCGCAGCGATTTCGATCTGCGGGATGCCATACGCGGCCATCGCACGTGCGGTGCGCCGCTGCTCGGGTGTTGGGATGAACTCCGCGGTCATGGCCGGCGCCCGGCTGCGAGTTCGGCGAAGGTCCGGCCATCGCCGTCGAGCACCGCCTCCTGCCCGGTGAACGCCTGCCAGCGGGTCACCGCGACATCGACATAGGCCGGCGACAGCTCCACTGCGTGGCAGGCGCGCCCGGTCATCTCGGCGGCGATGATGGTGGTGCCGGAGCCGCAGAATGGTTCGTAGACCGCTTGGCCGGGGCTGCTGTTGTTCTCGATCGGCCTGCGCATGCACTCGACAGGCTTCTGCGTGCCGTGCGTGGTCTCGATGTCCTGGCCCTTGCTGGCGATCTCCCACAGCGTCGTCTGCTTGCGGTCGCCATGCCAGTGCCCGTTGCCGCGGACGGCATACCAGCAGGGTTCGTGGCGCCAGTGGTAGTGCCCTCGCCCCATGACCAGCCGGTCCTTTGCCCAGATGATCTGCGCCCTGATCTCGAAGCCAACGGTGGTCAAACTCTCGGCCACAGTGGTGGCATGCAGCGCACCGTGCCAGACGCAGGCGACATCGCCGGGGAACAACGCCCATGCCTCGCGCCAATCGGCCCGGTGATCGTTCTCGACGAGGCCCGTGCGCTGGGTGGTGCTGATGCCGGCGCGATTGCGCCAGGCCGGGTCATAGTTCACGCCATAGGGCGGGTCGGTGACCATCAGATGTGGGCGCACACCGTTCAGCACGCGCGCCACCGCCGCCGCGTCCGTGCAGTCGCCGCAGATCAGCCGGTGCCGACCCAGCAGCCACAGATCCCCAGGCTGGCTCACCGGCTGCTCGGGCACGTCCGGCACCTGGTCGGGATCGGTCAGCCCGTCGCGCAGGTCGATCAGCAGGGCCCCGATCTCATCGGCATTGAAGCCGGTCAGGCCGAGGTCGAAGCCCTCAATCTGCAGGTCGGCCAGTTCGATCCGCAGCAGGTCATCGTCCCAGCCGGCATTGAGCGCCAGCTTGTTGTCGGCCAGCACGTACGCCCGCTTCTGCGCCGGCGTGAGATGCGCCAACTCGATCGTCGGCACCTCAGTCAGGCCGAGCTTGCGCGCAGCCAGCAGGCGACCGTGGCCGGCGATGACGCCGCGGTCGCCATCGACGAGGATCGGGTTGGTAAAGCCGAACTCGCGGATCGAGGCCGCGATCTGCGCCACCTGCGCCTCGGAGTGCGTGCGGGCGTTGCGGGCATAGGGGATCAAGTCGCGGACGGATGCCGGTTTGTAAGGCGGGAATGTCGTCGCCACGGAATCGGCGGGCTGTTGTAGGACGGAAGAATCGGTCATGCCCGGGTCCCTTCGATGACCTTTGCTGGAGCCGGTATCGCTTTCTGTGCCTCGTCATCCGAGCCGGCCCACCGGAACACGACCTCGGTGGCGATGGGCGCACCATCGGGGCCGGACGTCTCGACCCGCTGCACCTCACGCCAGCCGGCGCGCGCCTTCATCCAGAAGATGGTGGCGGCGATGTTCCCCGGCGTCGTGGCCTGCTGGTAGAGGCATTGCGCGACGCGGGCGTTGGCCTCGATGGTGGCGACGTCGAGTTCGTGCCGGAAGCGCTTGCGCAATGTGCGGTCGCTGCATTTGATCACCAGCGCGATGTCCTCCTGCGGCACGCCGTAGCCGGCCATGGCACGCACCATGCGGCGCTGTTCGTCGGTGGGGATGAAGGGGCGGCGGGTCATTGGTGGCACCCGGCTGGTCAATGAAAGCGCTGCTGTAGTCTACGAACTTGATGTTTCGGGTGCCACACGACATTTGTTCGCATCACTACGCGCATTTACGACGGTGGCTGCTTCAGGCCGTGCGGTTAGCACAGTCGTTATCTACACCGCCGCGTCCAGGCCAATGGGCCAAGGCGCGAGACCAACCATCCCTCAGGGTCGTCGACCAAATCCGTGTCGACGTATGCGCACGTTGGGCGTCGCCCTTGACCGGCTCGAAGATACTCGACCCGGAGCAGCGAGAGGCGGTCAAGCAGGCGATCTTGGGGACATTCCTTTATAGGTACTTCTCTATAAAGAAATGTCCCCAAGATCGGGTCCTCGAAGCGCTCCATCGCCTTCTTTGCTGCCTCACGGGTCGGCCACAGCGACGGGAAGGCGTCTGCCGCATCAGCGGCCGACAGCACAGCGACGCCGCTCAGCGCTAGCATTCTGTCCCACGGGGAAGGCCGCAAATCGTCCGCGGCGATCGCCCGCTCAACCGGCACCGGGAGCACGACGTCGCACATCAGCAAGACCGTCACCGCGGTGCCGCTCGTCCGGTTCGCTCCACGTGCCCGACCCAGGATCTGGATGAGCTCGCCCTCGACACAGCACCAACGGAGCGCTTCTGCAATCGGATGCGGATGTCGGTCCGCGTTTGCCGGAAGTGACCGGCCATCAACCATTTCTCGCCGAACAGGCGACTTCGGATACCAACCGTCAATCGGCGCCACGGCTTCACCTGCCAGCGCTTCAGCCTGTCTCTCCACAGCGGCCGGACTCGGTGCCGTCCGGCCAACCACGATCTGTGCCGCTACATCCTTCCACTCGTCGCGACCTGCCACAGCGTTATGATGCGCCGTCGCTAAGTTCTTCGGCAGGAACGCCAGTTCGCGCAGCGCTGATTCTGCATCGGCCTGCAGTACGGCCAGGACCGGCTGAGGGGCAAATCGCCGCGTTTCCCTGCATATGACAGCGTGCACCCACCGCATTGCAGCTTCTGCTTTCAACCGCCCTTTCGCGAATGATCCATCCACAACCTGATAGATGTGCTGATGCGGCATCGCCACCTGGATGTCAGCGGTCAGTCGTGCTTGCGGCCAGAACGGCCTAACGAGCTCCAGGCGCATTGTCGCATCGAGCAGCAGGGTTGGGACCTGCCAAGCCGCGTTAACGTCCGACCGCCCCTTCAGCCGCACGACGCGCAGCGGTCCTTCCTTCGTATCCGCCATCGTCAGTGCAGCCCACCCAGAGGCCTCCGGCCCATCGGGCCGGGTCGTTTCGGCGACCGCCTTCCACAGAATGACCAAGCGCTTGATGGACCGGTTGACTGAACCCTGTCGTGCCGCCTCACGCCGCTGCGCAGCGGGCATGCCGGGCCACATGTCGACCTCCACCTTCCGCCGCCACTCCAGGATAATCGCCTCCTTTGCCGACTCGGGTGTCAGGCCGACGGCGACCAGCGACTTCCGAGAAAGCGGTTCGAATGGATGATGGTCCAGCGCATCGATGAGACGCCGGCGAAGATAGAACAGTCGCAAGCTGTCAAACGGAGCATCGGCTATGTCGTAGTCTTTACCAAGTGCTTCACAGGAGAGATCAATATGCGAGCCGTCATGGCCGATGAGCCCGGCATCCCAGGGCGCTTCGTCCACGACAACTATAGCAGGCTGACCTATCTCAGTCGGTTTGCTCAGAAACAGCTGCTCGTGTGCAACGAACCAAAGATTGGCTTTCTGCTTGCGTTGCCGCTGATAACCACAAACGTCAAAGAATAGGCACTTCTTCAGGTTAGATCCGTTACGATCCGTCTTTCTGCAGACAGCTGATTGTACCGTCATCATCGCCATTTGAGCATCCGTCACGGCCTCAAGGTCCCGGCACATCGTCTGCCCCAGCTCCTCCGGATCTGGCCGCTCACGCCCCAATCGAACACGCGCCACGAGCCCCTGTGCTTCCGGCATCGCCATGAACATCGCGGCCTGCTCGTGTCCCAGCTTGGCTGTCGGCACGGCGAAGATGATGACGCGACGGTCTCCGCGCCGGCGCATCGCCTGCAATCGTTTCGCGCTCTGTCGCCTGGCTTCAGTGCTTTTGCCGATGCCGACGTCAACCCGGACGGCGTGGACCGGCGGCTGGGGAACGGTATCGCCTGACGCAGGTCCGACGCCGACGCCAGCGCCCGCGGCATTGTCTGCCGGCGCTGACGCCGCGTGCTTCACGCATCGTCTCTTAGCCGGCTCATGTCGCTGTCGTACGCGTCGGCGTCAGCAAAGAAGGCTTCCACGGCGATACGCAACGCGCCGCGGGCCTCGTCCGGCGGCGCGCGGTTCAGTGGTGGCGCGTCCGACGCAGCGGCCTGTCCGGCCGTATTCAACCCGGCCAGCCAGGCGAACGCGCCATCGATGGATTTTTGGTGGTAGTTCGGGTCGAGGTAGGTCGCGATGTCCCGATCGGGCCGGCGAGGCGCGTTCATCACCGCTGCCGTCATGGCCTCGATAAAGAGTTCGTCGTCGCGCCGGCCTAACGACATACAGCGGCGGGCATAATGCAGGGCTGCGGTCCTGAGTGGCTCATGGAAGCCGGCGAGGCCTTCACCATCACCGAGAACCGCCAGTGGGTCACCGAGGCTGGAGCTGGACCGGCGTGTTCCATACGTGGCACCGCTCCTTGCCCGAGCGCTCGGCGGGGGGAGGCTGACGGCATCCGACAGGCCGCGAAATATGCCGGTGCGCCGGGGAAGCGGATCGGGACGGCCTTCAATAATCGGCGCTGCGATATAATGCGGCTGAACCCCCTGATACACGGACCGATCGCGTACCAGCGGCGCGTGCTGGAGCATGCTGGCCTTAAGCACGGGATCAACAACCGGATCCGTCAGCCAGTAGAAGAGGTGGACTTTGAGGACGTCGTCAGAAAAGCCGGCTGACGAGCTGAGTTGCCAGAAGCAGG
>JAFEFW010000178.1 GCA_018240405.1 Pseudomonadota bacterium | reverse complement strand
CGGAGCTTGGCGACTCGCCGTCCTGCCGTGCGATGGTCGCTGTGCGTCCGAACTCACCTTCGTAGTGAATACCGATATACGGCGCGAACTTCCGGCTGATTTCGTATCGCAGCCGCAGGCCCGTCTCGAGCGTGGCGAGACCGGCACCGATGCGCCGCCCCGGGTCGTCCTTGCTGTAAAGATTGAGTTCAATCTGTGGTTGGAGAATCAGCCGGTTGGTGAGCAACACGTCGTACGACGCTACAAGACGCGCGGCATAGTGGCCGTTGTCACTGGCATAGACGGTGGCCTCAAGATCAAAGAAGTAGAGCGCCAGCCCCTGTACACCGAGCGCGGCCCAGGTTCTCGTCTGAAGCGAGTCGACGTCAAAGCGGACACCCGCCTGGAGGTCAAAGTAGCTCGTTATGGGCCGGTCGTAGAGGATGGACTGCTGGCTGTCGTAAAGCTTCCCCTGACCCGTGTACCGGCCCTCGGACTTCAGCCAGAGCTTGTTAAAGTCCGTGCCGGACCAGGCCTGGGCGTCCCACCGGCCCTCGAACTGATTACGTCCGTTCCAGCGGCCTTCGAACTGATCCAGCAGGACGTGCGTGTAAATCTCGTTGTCCATGACCGGGGGCGGCATACCGCCATTGTCCATACCCAGGTTGAACTTCAGTTGCTCTGCCGTTGCCGGCGCCTGCGCCCGTGCGACGCCGGACATCGCCGCTAACACGGCGGCGGCCAGTAGGCCGGGGACTGAGCGGGAGCGCCTCATTCCACGATGACCGTGCGAAACATGCCCATATCCATATGGTAGAGGAGGTGGCAGTGATACGCCCACCTGCCGCGCTCATCGGCCGTCACGAGATAACTCAGCTTCTCGCCGGGTTTCACGATCACGGTGTGCTTGTAGGGCCTGAACTGGCCATGCGCGTTTTCAAGCTCGCTCCAGAGCCCATGCAGATGGATCGGGTGTTCCATCATTGTGTCGTTGATCAGGACAAAGCGGACGCGTTCATTGTGTTTGAGCCGGATCGGTTCGGCTTCCGAAAATTTCTTGCCGTCGAAGCCCCAGATGTAGCGCTGCATATTGCCGGTCAGGTGCAGGACGATCTCCCGCGATGGCGGACGCGGGTCGTCACCCGGCTGAATGGCACGCAGGTCTTCATAGGTCAGAACGCGACGTCCGTTGCCATCGAGACCATCGCCGGCCTCGTTGAGTCGGTTGGTCGGCATCATCGCAACGTTGTCGACGGCCGGGCTGCCCTGGATGCGCTTGGCCGTAGCGTCGAGTTCCATGTCCATGCCGCCCCCACCTGCGCCGGACATGCCGCCGTGGCCCATCGCCATGCCGGGCATGGAGTGGCCGGCCATCGAGCCGTGATCCATAGCCATGCCGGGCATTGAACCGTGATCAATTGCGATACCCTGCATGCTGCCCTGCGAAGCGGGGTACCCATTGCCGGTTTGAGTGCCGGGCTTGCCACCTTTCCGCTTGCCGGCCGCACCTGCTGGCGTTGTGCCGGCGCCATTCATGGTCATCGACCGCGCCGCCGGTGCTGACGCGTCAGGCATCTGCATGCCTGGCATCCCGGCGTGGTCCATGGCCGGAGCGGGTTGGTTCGGCGCGGCTGCCATGGCGCCGCCGGAGTGATCCATCGCGGCGCGGGAAGCGGAGCCGGACGAAGCCGTCATGCTCGCGCCGCCTCCCATATCCATGTTACCCATGCCCATATCCGCCATAGTACGGATAGGACGGGGATCCATAGGCGGAACAGGGCCGGCCACGCCGGCTCTGGTGGCGAGCGTGCCTCGCGCATACCCAGTACGATCCTCGGACTGCGCAAAAACCGTGTAGGGTCGGTCCTCCTGGGGCCGCACGATGACGTCATAGGTCTCGGCGACACCGATACGAAATTCGTCAACCGTCACCGGCACGACGCTGTTGCCGTCGGCCTCGACCACCGTCATTTGCAGGCCGGGGATGCGGACATCGAAAAATGTCATCGACGAGCCGTTAATGAAGCGCAGCCTGACCCGCTCACCCGGCCGGAACAGTGCGGTCCAGTTCGCTGCGGGCGGCTGACCATTCAGCAGATAGGTATATGTGGCGCCGGTGACGTCCGCGATATCGGTGGGGCTCATGCGCATTTTGCCCCACTCCATGCGGTCCGCGACGGTGCTGCTAAGACCGTGCTTCGCAACATCGGCGAAGAACGTGCCAACGGTCCGTTGGTGGAAATTGTAGTAGTCGCTCTGGAATTTCAAATTACTGACGATGGTGTCGGGGGACTGGTCAGTCCAGTCCGACAGCAAGACAATGTAGTCGCGGTCAAACTTTACGGGGTATCCTGTGCGCGGCTCGACGATCAATGCGCCGTAGTGACCCTTTTGCTCCTGGAATCCGGAGTGGCTGTGGTACCAGTAGGTTCCGCTCTGGAAGAGCGGAATTCGATAGGTAAAGGTTTCGCCAGGGCTGATGCCGCGAAAACTCAGCCCTGGCACACCATCCATCTCCGAAGGCGAGCGGATGCCATGCCAATGAATCGAGGTGTCTTCCGTCAGCCGATTGGTGACGTTTACGACGACGGTGTCACCCTGGCGCCAGCGCAGGATAGGACCTGGAATGGACCCGTTGATAGCGGTGGCTACGGCCGGCCGGCCGCTCAGGTTGACCGGCATATGATCGATCGTCAGGTCGAAGGTGGTGCCGCTCAACACCGGCATATGTTGGGCGGCACCGTGGGCAGGCACCGGGTTGAGCAGGTCACCGACTCCGATGGCTGAGCCAACGGTGGCCAATCCTTGCACGAACCTGCGCCGGCTCAGGCGCATATCTGAGCCGCTGCCCGCAACTCCCATTGGCTCCGACTCCTTCCTTCGACCAGCCGACGTTTAACGGGTACGGTTCTGCGGGGCCGGCGGACCGCCCTGCGTGCCCATTTGCCGATCCATCTGGTCGCACTGCGCCATCATGTTCCGCATGTCCGGAGTCATGGCAGTACCGGCCTTCGCCTGTTGGCGCATCTGGGCGCAGTGGGTCATCATGTCCTGCATATTCATGTTTCCCATGTTGCCCATATCGTGGCCGTGCATAGGCATGTTCTGGGAATTCGGTGCGGCTTGCTGCTGAGCCAGGGCCGCACCTCCAAAGATCAAGCCCATCGCAATCGAAAGGCCGCTGAGTCTCGTTCCGATAGTCATGGTCATCTTCCTCCTAACAACTGGGTAGATCATCAGTGCCGGTGTCCCCCCTCCTGGGGAGAGCGCGAGGAGGGAGGCGCTTGATTACTGGGGGATGCGCCCGCTGGTGCGGCCATATCCGGCGCCGGGTTCCCCATGTTCATCATGTGACCGTGGCCGCCCTGCGCCTGCGAAGCCATCCACAGATCGTTGAAGGCTTCCGCACTCATGCCGGACAACTTCTCCAGCAATCCGACCGTTGCCCACAGCATGTCGTCGCCATCATCAGCCATTGACGGCATTGCGCTCATCTTGATGCCGTTCCTGATGATCCAGAACACCTCGGATGGGCTGTAGCGTCTGCTGACCTCGGTAAGGTCGGGTGGCTGAGGATACATGCCCGCAGCGACTTCATTGCGCTCTACCCCGGGCGCGCCGTGGCAGATTGCGCAGTGTTCGGTGTAGTGACCAACAGCACGGCGAATGTTGGCCTCACCATTATAGGCCGGCGGAGCCTCAATCTTTGCAGCGTGGGCCCGAATTGAGCTGGTGCGGACGAGGTTCAAATACCATTCCGTGATCGGCCAGTGACGCGTACTGGCACCTACGTCGTAGAGGCCAGTGAACGCGAAGCCGAGCGCGAGAAAAAGGCCTAGAGCCGCAATGGCGCCCGCAGTCGCCACAACAACGGGCCAGACCTTTCGGTGCGCGAGGGTCGTGGTGTCCCTCCGCTGTTCTGTTGCTTCCATCATATTCGACATACGAACTTATGGACGGAGCGCGTGGCTGGCGTTTGCGGCTTTTGTGGCAAAGTGTGGCGTCAGGTCGGCGCTCTTTCAGTGGGCGGAGCGGAGGCCGTGCCCTGCTGCCGCGTGCCGGGCCGTTCGGACGCACCCATCGAGCGCCGGGGAATGACTACTTTAGCGCGTAAGCCGCCTTCTGGACGGTTGAGCAATTCCACGGTGGCTCCCTCGCGAATGATAGCCTGCCGAACGATTGCCAGGCCAAGGCCGATCCCTCCCGTACGGCGGTTGCGCGAGCCGTCCAGCCGGTGGAACGGCTCAAACACGCGCTCAAGTTCCTCTGGAGGTATCCCGGGACCACCGTCATCGACCAAAACCGTGACGGAGGCGCCCTCGTCCTGCAAGAAAACCTGGGCCATGCCGCCGTAGCTCAGCGCGTTGTCGATCAGGTTCGCAAAGGCCCGCTTTGTTGCCAGCGCATGTACTGTGACGAAGGCGTGCTGCGGCCCCTCGAACGTAGCACAGTGCCCAGCGTCGACCGCGGAATCGACAAGGGTCATAAGCATGGAGGACAGATCGACAGAGTGCGGGCGCTCGGGCTCGGTGTCGCCGCGCAGATAGGCGAGCGTCGCGTCAATCATC
Source organism: Pseudomonadota bacterium (assembly GCA_018240405.1). Taxonomy (GTDB): domain Bacteria; phylum Pseudomonadota; class Alphaproteobacteria; order Acetobacterales; family Acetobacteraceae; genus Rhodopila. The sequence goes on along the minus strand of JAFEFW010000178.1, from coordinate 2,863 downwards.
GCCTCCATTTCGTCGAGGTCAGCATCGATTGCGGCCTGGGCTTCAGGGTCTTCCACGAACCCGGCACGCAGGCGCAGCCGCGTAATCGGCGTGCGAAGATCGTGCGAGACCGCCGCGAGCGCTTGTGTGCGGTCCGCGATCAGTCGCTGTATGCGGACCTGCATCGTGTTGAAGGCCCGCCCGACATGCCGTACCTCCTCTGGGCCGGTCTCGGCTACTTGAACCGGTGGTCCACGGCCTATCGCATCGGCTGCTCTCGCCAGGTTCCGGAGCGGAGCCGTTACCGTCCGCACCAGCAGGATTGCCACCCCGGCCAGACCACCAGCCATCAGGGTTGTGGACAACAGCACGCCGCGAAGGTTTGGCTCGGCTGTTGTCACAACGGGCAGGGTGAAATTCAGCCACGTATCGTCGGGAAGCCGCAGCGCGCCAAGGACTGCATGGGCATCGCCCGCGGGGTGGACATTGCCGTACTCCAGGCGGATGTCTGCGGGTGCGAGTTCAGGGATGTCAGCGACAACGGTTCCTGCCAGGCCGTAGAGACGGGCATCGGCGGAAACGCTCGCCTCTGTCACCGGCCTTCGGTCCCAGCGGAGTTCAATAGCTGCCGACGACAACTCGTGGGCGACACGGTCCCTGTCGTCCGGCGGTCGGTCGGCCAGAACACGCCGGGCCGTGGCAAGTCGGCTGGCGAGCTGGGCTGAATGTGCCTCATTGGCCGCGTCGACAGCCGACTCCCGGTAGGCAAGCATGCTGGCGAGGTGGACCAGAATCACCGCGCCGACGAGAACCAGCACAGTTCGCCCACCGAGGCTTGCGGGCCAGGCCGACCGAAGTGTCACTGGCGAGTCACCTGAGGCAGGAACATGTAGCCTGCCCCGCGCACGGTCTTGATCAGCGGACGGCTTGCGTTCTCGGGCTCGATCTTTCGACGCAGCCGGCTGACGAGCGAGTCCACCGTCCGGTCGAAAGGGTCACCCAGCCGATGGCGCGAAAGCTCAAGGATCTGGTCGCGGGTCAGGATCCGCTGCGGGTGTTCCAGAAACGCGAGGAGAACGTCGTACTCGGCACCTGAGAGATCAATGATGGCACCACCCGGGGCGACCAGTTCGCGGCGCGCGGTATCTACCCGCCAGCCATCGAACGTGACGTACCGTTGACCGGGGTCGGTTGCGCTTCTTGGCGTCGAGCGCCGACGCAGAACCGCGCGGATCCGCGCCAGGAGTTCGGCACGGCTGAAGGGCTTCGCAATATAGTCATCGGCACCGAATTCCAGCCCGAGCACCCGGTCGGTCTCCTCTCCGCGAGCGGTCAGCATGATAATCGCGACGTCACTCCGCTCCCGAAGCGCGCGGCATAGGTCAAGGCCAGATGCCCCCGGCAACATCACGTCGAGCAACACTAAGTCAACGGGCACCTCTGCCAGCATCTCCCACATCTCACGGCCATCACGAGCGCCGGTCACCCGCATGCCGTTTTCAGTCAGGAAGCGGTTGAGAAGCGCGCGCGTCCCGCCATCGTCTTCCACTATGAGCACATGAGCATTTGGAGGGAGCGTCGACTGGGACACGATCACATCCGGCACACACAGCGGAACAACGACTTGATGCCAAGCCTACCCGTGTCGCAGCGCCCGGAAAAGGTGGCACCCTATTGTCCCAGAACCCGATACGGCGCTCCGCTCGATGGGACTGTCATCGGTCATGTTTGGGCCACGTTGCGGCATTGTAGTGCGACTTCAGCGCGCGCTACTAATGGGGCTTCTGCAAACATTAGGAAGTGACATCGATGAGATGGGCTGTGGTTTTTGCAGCAACTATCTTGATCGGCGCCGCGGCCGGCGGTTCGGTCAATGCATATGCTCACGGACAGGCACTTGCTGCTCAACATGGCGGTCAGATGCAGGACGTGCACGGGCACTGGTTAGAGTGCGTGGTTCGTGGCAATATTCTTTCCATTTTCGTCACGGACGAGCATGGACGTCCGGTACCAGCGACGCTTGTGTCCGGAACGGCTACGGTTCTTGTTGCCGGGCAACCCACGAAGGTGCCGCTTGCACCCGGCGCGGCGAACGAACTTAGCGCAAGGCTGCCCGGCCCGGCCGCTGGCAAGGTGACGGCCGCGGTATCCCTGAAAATTGGTGACGAGACATTGACGGCCCGATTTGCCGCGGTCCCGGTGAGTCAATAAGGCCATGTCGCTTGATGCGCGCCATGGTCAGCCAAGAGCTCAAGTTTTCAGCAAACCGCCGCAAGGTTGTGGCAAATTGTGCGTGGCTCAAGTCGTGACTACCGAAGGTCAGAACAACGGAGCAAGCTTTACGGAAAGAAGCCGCACGGGCGATGTCGCCGGCTGGCTGCTGACCGCCTACTGCTCTTGCCAAAAGGAGTAGCCAACCGACGTGTCGAGGCCCGCGCTTCCCCCTGTTTCGAGCGGCCACTTGTCTGGGAAAGGAGCGACCAATGAAAGCGGGGATACTGGCGACAACTGCGACCGCGACAGCCATGATGATCCTGAACCCTGCGGTCACACGTGCGCAGGGCGAAGGCGGGGAGTTTCGGCGGACGCCCTTCGATTTTGTCGGGCGCTCGCCGGGCATGGCCCCGAAATGCCCACCCGTCAGCTATCATGTCATTACAAAATCCAAGACCCAGTTGGAGGGCGCGGCATTCAGCTACGAAGAAGGCAACATGGTGATGTACTTGGTCACAGGATCATTAGCATCCAACAACAGGATTACCATGAAACTGAAGCCAATGGGTGCCGGAACGCCGTCGGAACTGGAAGGGACCTACAAAAACGGCATGCTGATGTTGAAGACGGCAAACGGTGCGTGTCACGTCGACGAGTTCATGATGATGCC
>JAFEFW010000177.1 GCA_018240405.1 Pseudomonadota bacterium | reverse complement strand
CGGTTCATCGACGTCGCCGCGCCGAACACATGGAAGCGGAACGGAATGAACGGGATGACGCACTCATCCGGCACGGCGGCGTTCTGGTTGTACATCCCGACGAAGTCGAGCTGGTCCAGGATGCCCTTGAACGCCGGGTTGACGTCGGCCGCCTTCTCCTTGAACGCCTCCCACCACGCGTCCAGCCCGCCGGCGCCGTTCGCCAGGTAGCTGTCCAGCTCCGGCGCGACCTGCGCCATCTTCGCTCTGAATTCCTCGAACGCCCGGTCGTGCATCTCCTTCAGGCCGGGATAGGTCTCGACATTGAAGGTGAAGCCGCCGAACCCGTCGGCCGGCTGGTCGAACGACCAGCCCGAGGCGGTCAGTTGACCGGTGGTGTTGGTGATCGATTCAAGCTGCGTGTATGGCACCGAGGCGTTGGCGGAGCCGGCAAGGTTGTCGGGCTCCCCGCGGAGGTTGGTGTAGAATTTCAGATACGGCAGGCCGTAGACGATTGGGTTGACGTTGAGCTGCGGCACGCCGACCTGGAAGTAGGTGTACGGCGCATCCAGGTTGGACTGGTTGAGCAGCGCAACGGAATAGGTGGCCTGGTCGCCCGCCAGGATGATGCGCGGGCCGCCGATGCCGATCGTCACCTCCGGATCGATCGCCCGCTCTACCAGGAACCGGTACGGGATGATCGCCTGCGAACCATCCGGATTCGTAACAACAAGGTCATACAGGCCGTGCGGGGCACCGGTCAGGTCCCAGGTGGCGATGATCTCGGCGTTGTTGACCACCTGCCAGTTCGCCGGCTCATATTCAGCCACGCCCGGCCGCACCAGCTTGACCACCGCATTCTGCGAGAAGCGGGCGCCGGTGATCGTGGTGGTGACGTACTTGCCGTCACCGCCGCGATCGGTCTTCACATCCGTAATGACCAGCGGCAGTTGTTCCGCCAGCAGCGTGATCGACGTACCGGCGGTCGGGCCGGAGAAGCCGCGCAGCAGCACGTAGTATGTGCCGGGTTTGGTCGACGGCACCAGCGCCGTCAGGTCGGACGCCAGCGGGCCCGTGTAGGTCGCATCGAATAGCGCCGAAGTCGGCACCCTGTCGTAGCGGATGAACACCTGGTTGATGCTGGTGTCGTTGTCCGCGTTCACCTTCAGCCGCAGCGTCTGGTCGGCGCCGACGGTGATCTTGTAGAGCCGTTCCTGACCCGGAACCAGTGTGGTGGTCAGCGGCACGCCAAGCGTCAAGGTGTCGACGGCGGAGGTCACCGCGTCGGCCGAGGCCCGCATGTTGTTGACCTCGTTCGCACCCTCGAACACCTGATTGAAGATGTCGGTGCGCACGATGACGCGGTAGTCGCCGGGCTCCACGCCGGGCATGGTGGTGTCAAGCGCCAGCGTGTAGGTGCCGTTCGGCGCCACCGTGCCGTTGAAGCTGACCCGCCCGAGCGGGATGTCGGTGATGTCCCAGGTGGCGTCCCTGGAGAGGTAGACGGCGTCAGCCCAGGTGCCGCTCGCCGCCTCGGTGCCGTGCACGCCGACGGTCCAGGAGACATGCAGCGGCTCGCCGGCGCGGGCATTGGCGGGCGCGTCGATCGAATCGACTTGCAGGTCCGTTGGCGGCGGCAGGTCGATGATCATCGGCACATCGGCCGCGTCGTCGTTGTTGCGCTCGTTTGCTTCGAACACGGTGCCGGTCGCGTTGGTGCGCGCCGGATCGGTGATCACGAAGACATAGTACGCCTGTGTCGCCAGATCGCCGGGCACGGTCAGCGTCAGCACCTGGTCGTAATGACCACCGGCGGCCAGCCCGCCGTCATGGTGGAAGCTGCCGACGTAACGATCCGCCCGCAGGTCGAGGAACGGATCGCGCGACAGGTAGACCAGGTCATCCCAACTCGACTGCAAGGCCGGCGTGTCGCCGCCCTGGTTGGTGACGGTGTAGCTGACGGTGAAGGTCTGGTTGCGGATCGCGTGCGTCGGCGCGATCACCTGGCCGACGACGAGGTCCGGCGCCACGTAGGGCGTGATCTGCACGCTGCGCGCGGTGACGTTGTTGCCCTCGCCCTGGAACTCCCGGACCCGGCCGGTGGCGTCGCCGGACACGCCCTGCAGGCGCGGTGAGATGGAGCTTGGCGCGAAGCCCGACTGGGCGATGGCGGAGTCGGTCATCGCCAGCAGGTTGAAGGCGCCGTTGATCTCGAACGGCAGCGTCACCTTGATGGTGGCGACGTAGGAGGCGCCGGCGGCCAGGATGCCGACATGCTGGCTCTCCGCCGCCACCAACTGGCCGGGCTTCTTCTCCAGCCCAAGCTGGTAGTCGCCGTCGTCGAGCGACGGGTCGATCGAGAGGTAGAGCCGGTCGAACCAGGAATCCTCCCGCGTCGCGCGGCTGCCGACATTGGTCACGGTGAAGGAGATGTCGAGCGTGGAGCCGGCGGTCCGCGTGCTGGGCACGACGATGTCGGTCACCCGCAGATCGGGTTCGCGGTAGATGACCGGCAGCGTCGCGCGCAGCATGTTGTTGCGCGGATCCTCGAAGGCCTGGCGCGTGAACACGTTCAGCGCGCCGGCATTGTCGCCGCCCGGCACCGGGAACGACACCGCGGTCGGGTCGCCGGCATTCCACACATCGGTGAAGACATAGACGTAGTAGGTGCCGCCGATCCCCGGCGGCAGCGCCACATCGAGCGAGCGCGTATAGGACGCGCCGCCGGCGAGGCCGTTGCCGGCCTGTTGCAGGCTGGCGACCAGCGTCGCCCGGTTGCGGATGAACGTCGCGTCGCGGGAGATCCAGATCTGGTCGGTCCAATACTGCGTGCCCGCCCAGATCTGGTCGGCGCCGGTATTGGTCACGGTGTACTGGATTGTCGTTTGTTCACCGGAATAGGCCTGCGGGTCCGGCGTGATGTCGGTGACCCGCAGGTCGGGCGCGCGCGCCACCACCGCGGTGGCGGACGACTTCGCGTTGTCGGTCTGGTCGGTATCGCTGTTCAGTTCGGCGACGACGATGAGGTACAGGCCGCTCGCCGCCGGGTTCAGCCGGATGGTCTGCGTGTTGGTGTAGGACTCACCCTGCGCCAGGGCCTTCACCCGCTCGAAACGACCCAGGTCCCATTGCTTCGCGCCCGGGAAGTCCCTCACCGGGGCCGTGGACAGGTAGAGATGATCGGACCAGCCATCGGCGGTGCCGGGGCCGGTGTTGGTGATCGTCCAGGAGACGTCGTAGTTGTCGCCGCCGATGCCGGTCGGCGCCGGATTGACCGCAACCACCGCCAGGTCGGGCAGCGGCGCCGGCGTGCCGATCACCTTGAAGCCGATGATGTCGCCACCGCCGGCCTTGTAGTTGTTGTTGTTGACCTCGTGCGGGTCGTCCGGGTTGATGTTCGCCGCCAGCGTGTCTTCCAGCAGCGTCGCGTACGGATCGACCCAGGGCGTCAGGTAGTAGGTGCCGGACCGCACATGGTCGGGCAGTTGCACGGTCACCGTGCGGTCGTAGCCCTGGCCAGGCGTCAGCACGCCGCCGTTGTACTGCAGCGTGGTCAGCAGCACGTCGCCCTTGGACGGGTTCGGCCGGTGCTTGTCGACGGTCAGCCACACCTGCTCCGCCCAGGCGCCCTTGTCGGTGATGCCGGGCCCGCGATTGGTCACGGTATAGCTCAGCGTGACCTGGTTGCCCTCAAACGACAGCGCCGGCGTGACGACGTTGTCGACCATCAGGTCGGCAAACGGCGCCGGATTCACATACATCTTGTGGCGCTGGATGTTGTTGCCGTCGTTCGGCCACTCATCCATCGAACCGCCGGAATCCGTCTGCACGATGATGTAGACATCGCCGCGGAAGCGCAGCGGCACGACGAAGTCACCGGCGATCGTGGTGTACTGGTTGGTGCCGTCGTTGACGGTACCGTCGTTCAGCGCCGCACCATTCTGGTAGGAGCCGATCAGGATGTCGTCGGAGGTGATCTTGTCGTCGAGCGACAGGTAGACGTTGTCCGTCCAGTGCGGAATGGTGGTGGCGACCGGCCCCTGGTTGATGATGGTGAAGCGGACCGATCCGCTGGCGCCGGCGTCGATCGTATCGGGCGCAACGATGGAGGCGACCTGGATGTCAGGCCGCGGCAGCACCGTCACCAGCACCGGGTCCGGCGTCACCGCGCGGTTGTTGGTTTCCGGCACGGAATCGTCCGGACCTTCATACAGGTTGCCGTTGGCGTCGGTGACGACGATCGCCTCATACCCGTCGGAGGTGTGCGACGGCAGGATGATCGTTTCGCGCCGCGTGTAGCTCTTCCCCGCCTCCAGCGGGCCGTCGAAGGTAAACGAGCCGATCGCGGTGCCAGGCCCGGGATCGCCGACCTTGTGCAGGAACACGCGGTCGACCCAACTGCCATTGGCAACGCCGAGGCCCTGGTTCGTCACCGTCCAGGTCACATCGATCGCACTGCCTTCCTGCGCGGTGCTCGGCAGCGTGACGGTGGTGACCTTCAGGTCCGGCGCCGGGGTCAGCGCCACGGTGAAGGCGGCGGACGTGCCGCTGTTGTTGGCCGTGTAGATGAACTCGTACGGCGCGCCGCCATACGGGTACGACGTGCCGGGCACGCGCACCTGCAGGTAGTAGGTGCCGGAAATGCCGTCCGGTAGGTGCACCGTCGCTTCGCGCGTATAGGTGCCGTCCGGCGCGATAAAGCCGAGGTGGTTGAAGCTGCCGAGATAGGTGACGCCGCTGCTGAAGTCCGGCGTCGCGGACAGGTAGACCAGGTCCTGCCACTGCGAGACATTGGTCAGGCCGATGCCCTGGTTCTTCACCGACCAGGACAGCGTCAGATCCTGCCCGCTCGACGCCGCCGATGTCGGCGTAACCGAGGTGACGATCAGGTCCGCATACGGCACGGGCGTGATATCGAACGGATCGGGCGCCTGCGCCAGATCGTTGGCGCGCTGCCCGTTCTGGAACACCACGCCGTCCACGTCGCTCTCGACGAACAGGTGGAAGCGGCCGAGGAAGCCCGGCGGCAGCGTAATCTGCTGCGACTGGGTGTAGAATCCATTGGTCGCCAGCGCGCCGCTATGCGCGAAGCGGCCCAGCACGACGTCATCGCCATTGCCAAAGACAGCGTCCGGCGAAGCCACGACCACGTCCGTCCAATCGCCCGTGCGCCCGGCGCCGGTGCCGATATTGGTCACCCTCCAGCCGACCGTCACCGTCGCCGGATCGTCCACCGTCAGTGTCGGCGCGGTGACGTCGCTGACCGCGAGGTCGGCGAACGGCGCGATCGACACTTGCAGCGCCGTCGCGCCAAGGTTGTTGCCTTCCCCGGCATTGGTCTCCGCCACCGTATTGCCGGTATCGGCGATGACCAGGATCTGCCAGGCGCCGTCGGCGCCGAGCGGGGTGGTGACGGTCAGGCTGCGGTCGATGCCGGCGCCGGCGGCAAGCTGCGCCGCAGCGTCGAACGTGCCCAGCACGATGTCGTCGTTGCTGCGCACGCCGTCGCGCGACAGCACCACCGTCTCGGTCCACGGCGCCAGCGCCACACCGGTGCCGGTGTTCTCGGTGCGCCAGGTGACCGTGAAGTCCTGCCCGGACTGCACCGGCGTGGTCGGTGCGCCGACGACGCTGATCGTCAGGTCCGGATGCGTCAGCGCCAGCGGCACCGGCGTGTTGTTCGCCAGCGGTACGCCGATATTGTTCGCCTCGATGCCGGCTTCGTAGACCTGCTGGCCGTCATCGGTGCGGACGACGAAGAAATACGACCCGTCGGCGATGACCGGCAGCGTGCCGGTCAGGTGCACGCTGTAGCTCTGGCCAGGATCGAGGTCGAAAGACCGCTGCACCGTGCCGAGCAGCATGGCGCCGGCCAGCGTGGTGGTCGGCGACAGATAGAGCCGGTCCACCCAGGGCGCGCGTGCGGCCGCCTCGCCGACATTGGCGATGGTGACGGTGATGTCGACCGCCTGCCCCGGCACGCCGCCGGTCGGGCCGGACACGGACTGCACCTGCAGATCGGGCGCCGGCGCCGCCTTGATGATCATCGGCGCAACGGTGCGGCCGATGTTGTTGGACGTCAGGCCCTTCTCATACACCGCGCCGGCGGCGTCGGTGATGACCAGCACCTTGAACGTGCCGGTGACGGTGTCGGGGATCGTCACCGTCGCCTTGCCGGTATAGGTGCCGTTGGCGCCCAGCGCGGCGGTGCGCGCCACCTCGGCCAGCACGATGTCGTTCGGGCCTGGCGTGTCGCCCTGCGCCAGCACCACGCGGTCGATCCACCCGCCACTGCCGGCATCGGTCGCCGCGTCGCCCAGGTTGCGCACGCGCCAGGCGATGTCGACCGACGCACCGCTGCGCGCCGAGGTCGGCGCCGCGACGGCCTCCACCGTCAGGTCGGCATAGGGCGCGGTGATGGCGATGGTGCCGAGGACGATGTTCTTGCCGTTATTGTCCGGTTCGATGACCGCGCCGTCGATGTCGGAGACGATCGCCAGCGTGTAGGTGCCGTTCAGCCGGGTCGGCAGCGTGACACTCTGGTCCTGGACATAACCTTCGCCGATCGCCAGCGCACCGCTATGGCTGAAGCGCGCAACGACGATGTCGTCGCTGTTGCCGATGATGGCGTCCTGGCTGAGCACCACGGCATCGGACCACGTCGCCGCACCCGTGCCGGCCTGACCGTTATTCGTCACCTCCCAGTGCAGCGCCACCGATGTGCCGCCGCGCCCGCTGGCTGGCGCCTGCAGGTTGCCGGCCACCAGCGACGGGTACGGCCGCGGCACGGCGGTTACGACGATCGTGCTCGCGTTGTCGTACTCGGCCGGATACTCCGGCTCCTCAACGATCGCGCCGCGCCAGTAGTTCGTTCCGGCATCGGCGGTGACGCTGATCTGGATACGGCCGGTGCCGCGCAGCCCGTCCGGCAGTTGCGTGGTAAAGCTGCGCGCCACCGACGCGCCGCTGAACGCCGTCTGGGCCACCTGCGTGTCCAGCAGCGTTTCATGCGTGTCCTGGTTGTAGATGACGATGCGGTCATTATAGCCGCGCGGCACCGCCGTGTTGCCGGTGTTGCGGTCGTTCCAGGTGATGGTCAGCGAGGCACCGGCCTGCGGGGGCGACTGCACCGCAAGCGTCTCCACGTGCAGGTCCGGCGCCGAAACCACCGCCAGCGACGCGGGATTGTTGCTTTCGCCGCTGCCGCTCGGGTTGAACTCGACCACCTCATCGCCGCTATCGACGGTCACCGCGAATTCGAAACGGCCGGTTGAATCGATGCCGGTCGGCCAGGCGATCAGCAGGCTGCGGTCGCGGCTCTCGCCCGCCGCCAACGGCCCGCCGGTCTCCCGGTAGCTGGCGAGCTTGAACGTGACCTGGGTGCTGAGGTTGCGGACCGAGATCGTTTCGATCCAGTTGCCCGGCGTCGCCAGCGTGCCG
>JAFEFW010000176.1 GCA_018240405.1 Pseudomonadota bacterium | reverse complement strand
CGTAACAGTCTGACGCTCCGGCTTTCCGTTCCGCAACGCGAAAGTCACGTTACGGTTATGTTGCGCTGCACACAAAACGCGAAGCCGCAAACTTGGCCGTTATTGCCGCCAATCAAGCATGCCTGATCTGTTGTCTTGGCGGGCGAACCATATTGACAATCGGGTGACTTTTGGCGGAATTGCGCCACTCGGCGAATAACGCCTGGTGGATGTTTGACCCAGAACAGGCGGCGAAGCCGGAGCAGGAGGGAAGACCCATGAAGAACGTCTGGTCGCCGGTTCCCGGCACGCGATTCTTCACCCGCAATGGTGAAGGACTTTATGAGCGCCTGACCGACCAACTCTATCTGCGCGTGGATGAAGTGGACGAACAGGATGCGGCCGAAGTCTGCACCCGGTTCGCCGAAGCATTTGAGGCGCGCGCACCGATCAGAATGGTTGCCTGAGCGATCACGCGACGCCCTTCCGGCGTCGCGGTCGCTTCCCGTCGCCCAGCGCGTCGCCGTATGGCTGGACGCCAGGCCGGGTTACGCACCCCATTTCACGGCCGAACCCGCAAACTGCCCACGCCAAAGAAGCGCGTGGCAGGCGCATTTGCCTGTACGGCCCCAGCCTGCATGGCCCTTGGCGCCGGCTAGGACGCCGGCGGCATCGCGACGACGAACTCGCTGCCGCCGTAATCCGCCTCAGCCGGTATGTGCAGCAGGCGCTTTCCATCCGCCAGTTTCGTCGACCGCGGCAGCACGGTCACCACGCTGGCCTGCCGCGCGGCCGCCATTGCTTCTGCGACAGTGCGCCAGCGGCTCAGCTTCTCCAGGTTCTTGGCGGTGGCAAAGACCAGTTTGAACCGGCCCGTTTCGGTGTCGGCCAGCGCCTGAGCCGGGTTGATCCAGATTGAGTCGACTGCCTCCGTCCCGTCATGCACCGCCAGGTGCTCCGGCGGCGCTTCAGCCAGGAAGAACTGTGTGTCATAGCGCTTGGGCTGGTTCGCCGGGGTGATCCAATGCGCGAAATGCACCAGCAGATCGGTTGCGGGCCGCAGCTCGGCCTCCGCCAGTACAGCGTCAAAGCCGATCGTTCCGGCGTTCAGCGCCGCGCGGTGCCGATCCTCCACCTGCTTCAGCGTGGCGCCATCCACCAGCCGGTCGCTACCGTGTGGACGGGCAAGCAGCACGCCGCACTCCTCGAACGTCTCGCGGATGGCGGCGATGCGGAAGCCGGTGATGTGGCCCGGCGCCTCGGCGTCCAATCGCGCGGCAAGTGCGTGGTCGTCCTCCTCCACGCGGCCGCCAGGGAAGACCAGGGCGCCAGAGGCAAAGTCGATCGCGTGGTGCCGCACGACCATGAACACCTCCAGCCCGGCGGCGCCGTCGCGCAGCAGCAGGATGGTCGCGGCGGGCCGCGGCGTGGCAACCTCGGTCATAGCGGGGTAATCCTGTGACGTTACTTGCCGCGGACGCTACCCCACTCGCCGCGCCGGGTCACCTGCGCAGGCGGCGCATCAGCTCCAGCGCGTTGGTGGGGGCGGCAACCTTCATGGTATTGTCGAAGAACAGATAGACGTCGCGCTTGCGCCGCGGCGCCACGCCGGCAAGACGGTCCGCCTGCGGCACGCTGCCGCCCGTCGTCCATAGCCGCAGACGCTCCGCCCAACTGTCCAGCTCTGCCGCGTCGTAGCCGCTGGCATAGAGGTCCGTCGCGCCGTGCAGGCGGCAATAGACGAAGCCGGCGGTGACATCCATGAAGCGCGGCAGGCCGGCGCCATCGCTGCACACCAGGGCGACGTCGTGCGCTCGCAGCAGGTCGATGAATTCCGGACAGACAAAGCTGTCATGGCGGACCTCCAGCGCATGGCGGATCGGGCGGTCCATGTCGAAGTCCAGTGCCGGCGGCGACCGCAGCGCGCTGTCATGCCGTTGTCCGAGGCGTGCGGCCGCTGGGGTGTCACGCGGCAGCAGGCGGAGAAACGGCTCCAGCCGGACCGGATCGAAGCGGAAGCTTGGCGGGAGCTGCCAGAGGATCGGGCCGAGATGCGAGCCCAGGCGCAGCAGGCCGGAGGCGATGAAGTTCGCTATCGGTGCCTCGACGTCGCGCAGGCGCTGGACATGGGTAATGAAGCGCGGCGCCTTGACCGCGAACTGGACATGCGCCGGCACCTGGCGGGCCCAGTTGGCAAAAGTGTCCGGCCGCTGCTGGCCGTAGAAGGTGCCGTTGATTTCGATTGCCGCGAACTGGCTGGCGGCGAAGGAGAGTTCCTGCTCGCGCTTCAGCCCCTTCGGGTAGAAGACGCCGCGCCATTCTGCATAGGTCCAGCCGGAGGTGCCGATGCGGATGATCCCCGCGCTCATGCCGGGAGGCGATATCGCTGGCTGCCTCTGGGCACGTGTCGACGATCTCCACTCTCAGGATTCGCACCCAGGTTACCGGGATGCGGGTGGCGTGGCGACGCGCAAATCGTTGAGTTGCAGATGCAGGTGGTTTGCGGCGGACCGGCGGGGGTGGATCGCCTGGCATTGTGCTGGCGACGCCCCCGGATGCCTGCCGCTTGCCGGACCTCTGATAGCCGTCGGCGCGCCCCGACCAGGACGCCGAAGCCGCCTACTCCGCCGGCGCCGCCGCCAGTCGCCCGCGCGGGGTGATGCGCATCACCAGGATCGAGGCCAGCAGGCAGGCGACGCCACTGGCGACGAAGGCCATCAGGTAGCTGCCCGACACGCTGCGGATGGCGCCGCCGCCGAACGCCGCCAGCGCGCCGCCGATCTGGTGCGCGGCGAAGATCCAGGAGACGATGACCGGTGCATCGCGGCGGCCGAATACCTCATTCGTCAGTGCGAAGGTCGCCGGGCCGGTGGCCACCCAGTCCAAACCGTAGAAGACGGAGAACACCGCCAGGCTGACGCCGTCAAAGCTGCTGAACGGGAACAGCACCAGGGAGAGCCCGCGCAGGCTGTAGTACCAGAACAGCAGGACGCGCGGGCTGTAGCGGTCACACAGCCAGCCCGAGGCGGTGGAGCCGATCAGGCTGAACACGCCGATGACCGCCAGGATCCAGGCGCCCTGCAACTGCGGGATGCCCATGTCGCCGCAATAGGCGATCAGGTGCGTGTTGATCAGGCCGTTGGTCGACACGCCGCAGATCGCGAAGGTGATGCACAGCAGCCAGAAATCCATCGACTTGGATGCCCGCGCCAGGCAGGTGAAGGCGACCGAGAACGGGTTACTGCCCTCGGACCGCGGCGGCGGGACCACGGTGGTGCCGCCGTATGCGGGCAGCCCGATGGCGGCCGGTGATTCCGGCAGCAGCAGCAGGATCAGCGGGATCACGGCGGCGATCGCCGCGGTTACGCCGATCGAAACACCCTGCCATCCCCAGCGCTCCACCATGTAGGCGAGAACCGGCAGGAAGATCAGTTGTCCGGCGGCATTGGCCGAGGTCAGCAGTCCCATCGCCAGGCCGGCCCTCCGGATGAACCAGCGATTGGCGACGGCGCCGGCGAAGCCGACCGCGCCGGCGCCACTGCCCAGGCCTACCATCAGGCCCCAGGTGATGAACAACTGCCACGGCGAGTCCATGAAATAGGACAGGCCGGTGCCGGTCATCAGGATCAGGAAACAGCCGACCATCGTGCGCTTCAGGCCGACGATCTGCATCAGGCCGGTCAGGAATGGGCCGGTCGCACCCAGCAGGATGATATTGACCGAAATCGCCCCCGAAATGGTGGAAACATCCCAGCCGAACGCTTTCTCCAGCGGCGTGATCATCACGCCGGGCGCCGCGCGGACGCCGACGCCGGCCAGCATGGCGCAGAAGACGACGATCAGTGTCACCCAGGCATAATGGACGCGACGGGAGCACGCTTTCGCCAGTTGTGGCCCGAGCAAGAGATGTTCCTTTCGATGATCGGGCGATTAAATAGGAGGTTCTTCCGCGGCGCGAGCGTTAAGGGCTGCGCCTAGAGCATGGCAGCCCCTCTAGGTCGCCATTTACTGCATTGCTCGCGATCACATTCGCTGGCGGAGGCTGCTCGGCCGTGCTGCATCCTCGTGGCAGGCCATCGTCCTTACGGGCCGAACATCGATCCGTAGAGTTCGATATCCTCCTGCATGAACGTCGCGAGCATCCGGCTGGAGAGGGGCTGGATCGGCATCGGGGCCACGGCCTCGGTTTCGAGATCCGGCTTTGCGGCCGGGCTTTCCTGCACTTCGCCCTGTGCCTGGGACGGCACTAATCCGGATTCGGCCTTCGCCACGACATGCGTGGGAAGAACGGACGAGATTGCTCCAATCGTGGTCGACATGGCACGTCTCACCGAAGAGCCAGTATTCAGTGGGTTTTTAGCAATGGGCATGCCAGTGCGCCCGTGGCGCTAACCCCTTGTTACTGCACACGCACCCTCGGCAAAGCCTGCCTGGCAACCCGGCAAATTTTGCCGGCCGGCAGAATTTGCCGGGCAAGTCTTGCCGGGTGGCCTACAGGAACTTCAGCACCATAAAGCCGCCGACGATGCCAACGGCGACGCCGGTTGTGACCAGGGTCAGGCGGCGATCGATGAAGTCGCGCACCGAGTCGCCGAAGAAGTGCAGCAGCGTGGCCACCAGGAAGAAGCGGGCGCCACGGGTGACGATGCTGGCCAGCATGAATGCCCAGAAATCCATCCGCGCGGCGCCGGCGGCGATGGTCACGATCTTATAGGGGATCGGCGTCAGGCCTTTGATCAGCACGATCCACACGCCGTATTCCTGGAACGTCGACGCGAACGCTTCATATCGTGCAGCGTAGCCATAGAGCGACAGGATCGGCCGCGCGACCTGATCAAACACGGCAAAGCCGATTAGGTATCCGAAGGCGCCACCGGCGACGCTGGCGATGGTGCAGACCGTGGCGAAGGTCCAGGCGGCGCGGGGGCGGGCCAGCGCCATCGGGATCAGCATCGCGTCCGGCGGGATCGGGAAGAAGCTGGCTTCGGCGAACGACACCAGGGCCAGCCACCACGGAGCGGACGGCGAGGCGGCCAGCGCGATCAGCCGGTTGTAGGTTCGTCTCAGCATGCAGCGGCCGTCTTTCTTGGTGGTGTTGCAGGGCGCCTGACCCGGCGGACCGCCCGGCCGGCGCCGCATCTAGCAGGCTGGCCCGCTCTGGTCACGATATCTCGGCGCGCCTAGGATCGTGCTACGCGAGAATTGGGGAGAACGAACCAAGATGACGACCACTGTCGCCCGCCTGCTGGCGGATAGTCTGGAAGCGCATGACGTCGACCAGATCTTCTGCGTCCCTGGCGAGAGCTATGTCGGCCTGACCAGTGTGCTCACGGAACGGAACTCCATCCGCATGATCGTCTGCCGGCATGAGGGTGGCGCCGGCTTCATGGCGGCCGCCGATGGCCGCCTGCGCAACCGGGCCGGCGTGTGTATCGTCTCCCGCGGCCCCGGCCTGGCAAACGCGATGGTGTCGCTGCATTCCGCCTACCACGACGCCACGCCGATGGTGATGATGATCGGCCAGGTGGAGCGGAAGGATTTCGGCCGCCTCGCGCTGCAGGAGCAGAACTACTCCAAGCTGCTGTCCGACATCACCAAGAGCGTCATTGAGGTCAACGAACCGGAGATGGCCTCGGAGGCGATTGCGCGCGCCTTTCACGTCGCGGAAAGCGGCACCCCCGGCCCGGTCGCCGTGGTGCTGCCGGAGGATATTTTCGACGAGAGCACCGATGCCGAACTGAACCAGCCGCGCCCACGCGTGGTGGCCGGTCCGCGCACGCAGGACCTGCAGCAACTGGCCGCGATGCTGGCAAAGGCGGAGCGGCCGCTGATCCTGGCCGGCGGCGCGCTGCTGGCCGACAGCCTGCACGACAACGCGGTCTACGCCGACCTGAAGACGCTGGCGGAAACCTGGGTGCTGCCGATCAGCCCGACTCACCGCCGCCCGCAGCTGTTCGATGCGCGGCATCCCAACTACGGCGGCTACATGGGCATCCGTGTGCCGCCGGCACTGATCAGTGAGATGAAGAAGGCCGACCTGATCGTGGCGCTGGGCGAGCGGCTGACGGACACGGTCAGCCAGTCCTACTCGTTCCCCAGTGCGCCGCAGCCGCAACTGCCATTGGTGCATATCTGGCCGGACGCCAATGAGGTCGGGCGCGTGTGGCGTCCCGACCTGGGCATGCCGTGCGATCCGCATGAGGTACTGAAGGGCCTGCTGGCGCTACCGGTGCCGGCGGATGCGTCCAAGCGCCGTGGCTGGGTGGACGGGTTGCACAAGATCCACCTGACGCTGCTGGAGAAGACCTGGGAGCCGACCACCGACGGCATCAACTTCGCCGCCATCGTCTGCGAGATCGATAAGCACCTGGCGGACGATGCGGTGATTACCTCGGATGCCGGCAATTTCGGGTCGTATCTGCACCGCTACATCACCTTCCGGCCGGGGCAGGAGTTCCTGTCATCCGTTGTCGGCGCCATGGGCTCTGGTATGCCGATGGCGGTGGCCGGTTGCCTGCGCCGTCCGGGCCGGCAGGTGGTGGCGTTCATGGGCGACGGCGGCGCGCTGATGATGGGCAACGAGATCGCCACCGCCTGCCAGTATGGCGGCAACCCGATCGTCGTCATCTCAGACAACTCGATGTATGGCACGATCGGCATGCATTCGTATGTGCGCTATCCGGACCGGAAATTCATGGATGCGACGCGGCTGACCAATCCGGACTTCGCCGCCTGGGGCCGGTCGTTCGGCGCCGAGGGCATCACCATTCGCGACGAATCCGAGATCGCCGAGGGCATTGCCCGGGCATTTGCGGTGAAGACGAAGCCGGTGGTGGTGCACTGCCTGACGTCCGCGCTGCAGATGAGCGCGTGGCGGCGGTACCAGAACGGGGAGACGCTGCCGTAGGGCTGTTGGTGGAGGCCGGCAGGCTGCGGCTTGCCGGCGCCGCCGGTGGGGTTTCCGGCACCGCATGGTTCACGCGGAGGAAAGCGGAGGGGCGCTGAGGGCCGCGGAGACGGTCTGATCAATATTGTGCGGGCCTGGGTCCTCTTGAAATGTGCTTGCCACCCGAGCTCCGCATCCTGCTGCAGGGCGTCGGCGTCGTTCAAGAGCACCAAAGCCAAGTCAATATCGAGTGTGATTTCTCTACCGCTCCGGCGCGCGACGCTACAATGCAAAAATACCAAGTAATCGTTACGGGCGTGTCAGTGCCTGAGGTCGAATGACGAACCCGCGTCATCGGCGTTCATCAGCGTTCATCAGCGTTCATCAGCGGTTCGATCACGTATAGGCGCAGCAGTTCAACCACCGATGAACGCCGATGAACGCCGATAGGCAAGTGTTCATTAAGCCGGCTTGCATGCTCCTGAATGTTGTTGGGTCGTCGCGGTACCTATGGAGCCAGGCGTGTCACGCAGATTTCCAGCGTGCCCAAGCCGACTCTATAACTGTACGTCTGCGCTGTTGGCAGCGACT
>JAFEFW010000175.1 GCA_018240405.1 Pseudomonadota bacterium | reverse complement strand
AAGCTCTGGCCCATGCGGATCAGGCCACGCGGCACATTGTCCACGCCGCCGGCGGTGGCAATCACCGTGGGGAAGAACACGCCCGCCGCCAGGGTAACGATCTTCGACCCCTCGCCGATGCCGAACCAGATGATGAACAGCGGCACCAGGGCGATCTTCGGGATTGGGAACAGCGCTGCCACCACCGCCATCACCGGCGACCGCAGCGCCGAAGACAGTCCGACCGCCAGCCCCATGGCAATGCCCAGCACCGTGCCGACGCCCCAGCCGATGCCCAGGCGCAGCAGCGACACCGACAGGTTTTGCCACAACACGCCGCTGATCGTCAGCGACCACAGCGCCTTGCCGATCGACAGCGGCGCCGGCAGGAACAGCGTGCGGATCAGCCCGGCGGAGGCGGCGGCCTGCCACAGCAGCACCAGCCCGGTCAGCGTCGCCGCCGCCAGCCACGCCCGGTCGCGCGGTGCAAACCCGCCGCCGCGGAACGGCACCGGCCCGTCAAGCCGGGACACGCAGACGCTCCCGGTCGGCTTCGGCGGCATCGTCGCGAATCATCGACCAGAGGCGCTGCTCCAGTGCCACAAGGTCCGGATCGGCGGCGCTGCGACCCTCCAGCGGCCGGTCGATGCGCAGAATGTCCCGTACCTGGCCTGGGCGGCGGGACAGCACGACGATCTGGTGACCCAGCCGAACCGCCTCGGCCAGGTTGTGGGTGACATAAATCGTGGTGGTGCCGGCGGTGTCGATGAGACGCGCCAGCTCGTCGAGCAGCAGGTCCCGCGTTTGCGCATCCAGCGCCGAGAGCGGCTCATCCAGCAGCAGGCAGGCCGGCCGTACCGCGAGCGCACGGGCGATGCCGACGCGCTGGCGCATGCCGCCGGAGAGTTGCCGCGGCCAGGCGCGGGCGAAATCGGTGAGGCCGGTCAGCGCCAGCACCTCGGCGACGCGGGCCGCGCGGTTTGCTCTGCCTAGCCGCCCCTCCAGCACCAGCGCCACGTTGCCGGCGACGCTGCGCCAGGGCAGCAAGGCAAAATCCTGGAACACATAGGTCAGCGGGTTCAGGCAGTCCGGCGGGATCGCGCCGTCGCAGCGCACCGTGCCGCGGTCAGGCGCCAGCAGGCCGCCCATGATGCCGAGAAGCGTCGACTTACCGCAGCCGGAGGGGCCGACCAGCACCATCACCTCGCCGGGATGGGCGGTCAGGTCGATGGTGTCCAGTACCGGCAGAGGGCCATAGGCGTGGGTGACGCCCTCAACGCGCAAGCGGAGGCCGGTGGACGGACGGGTCATGGCGGGGTCACGTCCAGGGGGCGCCCCGCCGTTCCCTTCGCGCCATGGGCGTTGCAGGATGCGGTCCCATGGTTCCGGCTTGAAGCCGTCGGCCGCGCGGGGTTCAGCGCTGCAAGGCGTGGACGGACGGCCTGCGCCGACCACGACGGTGCGCGGGTGCGCCATGAGGTTGCAGGCGATAGGCCCGCGCCGCCCCGCACACCCCGGCTCATCGCGTCGGCGTGAACCGCGTGTCGATCATCAGCATGGGATCGGAGTCGCCCTTCACCAGGCCCTGCGCCCTGAACCAGGCGATCTGCGCCACAACGTCCTTCACATCCAGTGCCGCACCGGGATCGTAGTAGCCGACACCGGCGAGAATCTTCTGGCGAGCATTCGGGTCGCCGGTAAAGACGTACTTCTCCAGCAGCGGGATTGCTGCATCCGTCTTGGCGTCCACCACCGGTTTGCCATCGGCACCGAGGCGCAGGAACGCATCCCGGTAATCCGCCACGCCGCGCTGATAGGCAGCCATGAACCGCTTCAAGACATCCGGCTGCTTCTCGATCATAGCCGGCGTGGTGAAAACGGCGGTGATCTGATACGGCACGATGTCGCCGACCCAGGCGATGATGTGTGCCTGTTTCGAAGCCTGCAGCGGCTTGGCCTGCGACGCGATGGCGATGGTTGCGTCCGCCTGACCCGAGGACACCGCGGCGACCATGTTGGAAATCTGCTGCACCGGTCGCAGCGTCACGGTCTTGACGTCGAAGCCGCGCGCCTCAGCGATGCGGCCAACCATGTAGTGGAATGACGAGCCATACTGCGTGATGGCCATGCTGTGGCCCGGCAGCTTGGCCAGATCGGTCAGCCCCGAGTCATAGGCGGCGTTGGACACCAGTACGGCGGACCCCTCGTAGCCCTTCTCCTCATGCAATCCGCCGCCGATGACCTTCAGTGTGCCCTTCTCAGCCAGGTTGAAGAACCCGCCGGTCAGCGCCGTGACGCCGACATCGACATCCCCCGACACGGCAGCGGCCGCGATCGGCTGCGCCGCTTCGAAGAAGCGGAAGGTCAGGTCGATGCCCTCATCGCGGAAGTATCCGCGTTCCTGCGCGATGTAGAACGGCGCCGGCGACAGCGTATGCAGCAGGCCGAGGCGCACAGGATCGGCCGCCTGGGCGGTTGCCGCCCAAAGCGCAACAAGCAACAGGGCGTTGCCAAGCAGTTTCTGCATCATGGTGACGCGCTGATTACACGCTCCGCCGTCGCGTCACCAGATCGACGGATCGGCGCCGCCCCGGCAGCGGGGCGGCGCCTGATCCGCTCTTACTCGGCCGCGATCGACCGGGCCTCTGACGTGCCGCCAGCGCGCACGACGCCGCGCATCGCCTTGCCGGCGAAATGACCGGCATGGTCGGCGCGCGCCAGGTCGCCAAGCGAAACGATGCCGACCAGCCGCTTGGCGCGGCTCACCACCGGCAGGCGCCGGATCTGTTGCTGCGCCATGTTGTCGGCAACGTGCTCGAGCGTCTCGTCTTCAAACACGTATTTCGGTTCCGTGCTCATGACCTCCCGCACCTTGGTACGCTGCGGGTCCTTGCCCTCGGCGACGACGCGCAGCGTCACGTCACGGTCAGTGACCACACCGACGAGGCGGTCGCCCTCACCCACCGGCAGAACACCGCTATCGGAGTCACGCATCAAACGAGTCGCGTGATGCACAGTATCCTCCGGCGTAACAGTCTGCACGTCGGCGCTCATGACGTCGGACACGACCGGCTGCCGCTGATACTCCCGATGCTGTGCGATCCGCTGCTCGACCGGCTGCAGCGTCTGGTCCGCGGTACGGCGGGCAACACGGACAATGGCACCGGTGCCGGTCAGCAGCGCGTCCATGTAGTCACGCATGAAACGCCGCTGCAGGTCAAAGACCCGGCCGGGATCAGTCATCTGCAGCAGTTGCTGCGTCATGCGCATGTTCGACTGCACTACGCCCGAAACGAGACCGGAGATGCCTTCCTGCAGATCCCGCAGGTTTTCGCCCGCGCCCTGCGGCGGCACCACGAAGCTCCGCAGGTCCAGCGTTGTGTCCTGTACGGTGCGTGCGATCTGTTGGGTCATGCGCTCAAACTGATGCGCCATGTCTTCAGCCAGCGAACGACTGCCTGCCGCCAACGTTTCGACGCCACGTCGGCCGGTTTCGGCGCCAACCTGGGCAGTGAGGCGTGCGGCTTCGGTTCCGGCCTCGGCGGTCCGGCGGACGGTTTCGCCAACCTGGCCGCCGACCTGCTGCGTTGTGTCGGCGCCCTGGCGGGCCGTGGCCTGCATGCCAGTCAGCAGCGCGTTCTCGGATGCCACGGCCTGGCCTACCGCGGCCTGGACCTTCCGCTCAACCGGAGCCGGCACACCGGACTGGGTCACATGATCGGGGGTTACGATCTTGGTATCGGGCGTTTGCGCCATAGGTTCATCCTTTCGCATATGATTGGATCGCCCGGACGCTTCCTCCGGCCGGTTCGGTGGCGCAGACAGCCGCCCGCGCGCCCGCCGGACGTTTCATTTCTTTAAGGCATTGGAGGCCGGTTATGATTGACAGGCAGGCGACACGCGAACCGGCTCCGCGTTTCCGCACGAAACTTGAAGGCCTATGCTTGCTTTCGAGGACGAGGGACACCTAACACCGGAGTGAGTGCCGATCCAGCCCCTCGCAGATATGTGAGGACAGGTCGCAATCCCTGCAGCTGAGGCTTCGTCACGGCCATAGGCGGTCCGGCGGGACCAGCGCCTGATCGGGAGCCGGCCGCCGCACGGTTAGTCGAACAGCGAAAGATCGATGACGTCACCCATGTGATTGTAACCGGCATCGCTTTGATGCAGATGGTCGCCGCAGTCCCAGACCGGCAGCATACTTGACGGGCGTTCGGGGTCGCGTACGGCTTCATCGAAATCAATTACGGCGTCGAACATGTCGTTGCCGCGAATCCACGCATTCACCGCTTCGCGGACCGCCTCCCGCGCCGGGTTCCAGGCGCCCGGCAGGAATGTCTCGTTCTCAAATGGCGTGATCGTGCCGACGAAGATCTTCACGCCGGCGGCGTGGGCGCGCAACGCGAACTGCTTCAGGCCGGCAATCATGGCAGGGGCATTGGCCTCCTCCTCAGCCTTACCTTGGCGGTTGCGCAAATCGTTGGTGCCGAGAAGAACGATGCAATGCGTGACACCAGACTGCGCCAGCACATCACGGTCGAAGCGGCGCAAACCACTGTCGCCACGAATGTCGTGCAGAATGCGGTTGCCGCCCAGCCCCTGGTTCATCACCGCCATTTTCCGGCCACCGGACCGCGCCACCAGTCGTCGCGCCAGTTGACTCGGCCAGTTCGCATAGACGTCGTGCGTGGAGATGTTGCCGTCGGTCAGCGAATCACCTAGCGCAACGACTGCGCCGGTGCCGGTATCGGCTAATACGTCGACGCCGCTGACGATGTACCAGTCATCGGTGATCTTGCCCACCGGCATGACCTGTTCGCTGGCAAAATTGCCCAAGGGTGAGATGTAGTTGGTCAGGCGTGCATAGCGGCCGGTGATACCAAAGCTGGGCTGCAGGTCGTCCGGCAGGTGCATGGTGATGGCTATGTCACCCAGCGGCGGCACATCAAGTTCGACCGGGTCGCTGATCAGCAGCGAACCGGTCGGGATCACCGCGGTCGGCGATCCGCCAAAGGTCAGAACGCGATCGGTTCCCGGCACGATGGCGGGACCGCCGGCGCGCAGGCCGACATGGGCGCTACCAATGCGCAGCGGCCGTGTGCCATGCGCGTTGGTCAGGCGCACACGCACGACCCTGCCGCCGAGACTGACGCGGCCATTCATGCGCAGGGTGATGTTGTTGAAGGCAACGCCCTCGGCCGGCGCAGGGGCAACGGTCCAGGTGCCTACCCAGTGCTGTGTCATTGTTCGCCTCCTCCCCTTGGTGCGGCCCCTTGGTGCGGCAGCGTCCGCGACGATTCTGCACGCTTCGTAGCGACCTGCACAGGGCGGCGGCGGATGGGCAGGCCAGTGACCGGATACCGGTACCTGGCCGAACCGGCTCTGTCGAGTTTGGCCGGCTGCCACAAAGACCGGTGTGGACAGCAACGCCGGAGCGCATCGGCCGTTCGGGTCTCACCCAACGCCGCTTGCGATCCTCAAGCGGGCCGGACCAGAGGGGCCCATTGCCGGCCCGACTACGCCGGAACAGGAACCCTCTGAGTAACCCTAACAGCAGGAGCGAACTCCTCATGGCATATGAAACCATCGTTGCCGTCTTTGACTCGGCAGATCATGCAGAACAGGCCGTGCGAGACCTGGAAGCGGCTGGCATTCCCAGCACCGCGATCAGCCGCCACGCCGGCCGCGATCAGTCCGCCACCGCCACAACAACGACGGCGCAGTCCCGGGAGGAGCCCGGCTTCTGGGCGCGCCTGTTCGGCGAGGAGCCGGAGTATGAGCGCGAAGGCTCCATGTACGACCGCAGCATGGAGCTAGGCTCCAGTGTCGTAACGGTAAAAGTGTCCGAGGAACATGTTGTTCATGTGACGGACATTCTGGAGCGGCATAATCCGATCGACCTCGATGAACGTGCCGCCGGTTGGGGCGAGGGCTCTGATACCGGTCGCGTTGGTTCGGACCTGCACGGTGCGGCCGCCGGTGTAAGCGGTACCCGTGCTGGCGTCCGCACGGACACCGACACCAGCGCCACCATGGCCAGCGGCGTATCCGCGGGCACGACCGGACGCTCGATGACCGACCGCGGTGTAGCGGGTCGGGAAGAGACCATTCCGCTGGCCGAGGAGCAGATTGCTGTCGGCAAGCGCGCGATCAACCGTGGCACCACGCGGGTGCGCCGCTATGTGGTCGAGACCCCGGTCGAAGAGACCGTATCGCTGCGCGATGAAACGGTTTCCATCGACCGCCGCCCGGTGACCGGCGAACGGGCTGTGGGCGGTGCAGACTTCAGCGAGAAGGTCGTTGAAGTGAGCGAAACGACGGAAGAACCCGTCGTCTCTAAGTCCGCTCGGGTCCGCGAGGAGGTGGTGATCAACAAGCAGGCGAACGAACGGACCGAAACGGTGCGGGATACGGTGCGCCGTGAGGACGTGGAGATCACCAAGGACGCCGATGCGCGGACGACCGGGACGGCGGCGGCAAATCGCACGAAACGGTAATCGCCGGATCGTTGTTCAACACCGGAATGGCGGGCGCAGGCCCGCCATTCACGTTTTGCTTTCACTTGACAGCTACAACGTCACGTCAGTGCAAGGCGTCATGGTGGCCGTTGGCCACCATGACGTTGTACGGCTGCCACCGTAGTGGGTAAGACACTTTCGCCCTACGCGTCCCGCCCGCCGAGCGTCCGTTGCTTGAAGTCGTCAGGGACGGCGGCACCGAAATCGGTAAAGGCGCGGCGCACGGCCTCGGGTGTTTCACCGAACACCTGCTTGCGGTTCTCCCGCGCCCACGCAATGGAGGCGGTCGGTAGTTCCAGCGAACCCTGGAACACCGGCATCACGTAGCGGGCAAACAATTCATAGCTGCGCATTGTCTGCTCGCGTGTCGCCCATTCGTGCGCGCGAAACAGAATGCCGCCGAAGCCGCCCTGGCTGTATTCCAGCAGCCGGTGGATGCCCTTGATGACCGTTTCCGGTGAACCGACCAACGTTGTGCCCATCTTCACGCCGTCAGTCAGCGGATCGTCGGAGCGGCCGGGCGGGCGGCCCAGGGTTTCCTCGAAGTAGGTGATCGTTTCGTTACGTTCGCCGGTGCGAACTTCGCGCAGCGCCTGTTCGTCGTCCTCGGCGATGTGCGCTGTCACCACAACGCGCCATTTCTTGCGGCTGACGGTCTTGCCTGCCTTTGCCGCAGCCTGCTCGGCGATCTTCCACTGGCTGGCAAGCGCCTCCGGCCCGCCTGGCAGGCCGGCACCGATCGATAGCACTCCCACGCCATGGGTGCCGGCGGCGATCATGCCGAATGGCGTGATCGTGCTCGCGACCGCGATCTCAAAGTGGGGGTCGCTGTAGGGCGCGAGGTGAAGGCGCGCGTCATTCATTTCGAACCAGTCGGTCTTCATCGTCACGCGCTCTTCGCATTTCAGCAGCGCCATGATTGCGTCCATCGACTCCAGCATGCGTGGCCGTTGCGTGGCCGGCTTGATGCCAAGCATGTAGGC
>JAFEFW010000174.1 GCA_018240405.1 Pseudomonadota bacterium | reverse complement strand
CAGCGGCCGATCGATATCGGCGACGTGTTCCTCTTCGCGTACCTCCGCGTCCGCTTGATGCGCCCCAACCCGCACGATCTTGCCCGGATGGCACAGTCAGCGTCCACCCTACAAAGGCGGCGTCAGCTTGCGGATCTGATGGTGCTCGCTATCACCGATATAGACACAACCATCCGCCCCTATGGCAGCGCCATGCGGCCGTGCCAGCCCGCCGTCAATCGTCGTCACGATCCAGCTCCCACCATCAATGCGCCGAAGTGCGTTATTCTCGGTATCAACAACGAAGACTGACCCATCGGGCGCCACCGCCATCTCCTTGGGCCGGTCAAACACAGCCTGAAGCGCATGACCACCATCACCGCTGTAGCCGCGTCCGCCGGTGCCGGCGACCATCTCGATCACGCCGTTTCGGATGCGGCGGATGCAGCTCCCCTGACGCTCCATCACGTACAACGAGCCGTCCGGGGCAAACGCTACCGCTCGAGCGCCGAAGATGGCTGCCTCAGTCGCCGCCCCACCATCCCCGGTATGAGCGCCCTCGCCGGTGCCGGCAAACGTGCTGATCACACCGCCTGCCAGATCGACCACCCGCACGCGGTGCCCGGCGACATCCGCGATGAACAGCCGGTTCCCGTCGGGCGACAACGCCAGACCGTTGGGTTCAACCAGCCCCGCCTGTGCCGCGGGCCCTCCGTCGCCGTGGGAGGCGCCGCCACCATCGCCAGCCAATGATCGGATGGTTCCTGTGGTATCGATCACGCGGACCCGCCCGTTCAGCCGGTCCGCGAAGTAGATGGGTCCGTCGTCGCCGATCACGACCCCGTACGGCTCATTCAGCCGGGCATTTGTTGCCGGTCCGCCGTCGCCCGAAAATCCCTTCTCACCGGTGCCGGCAATCGTGCTGATCCGGTCCGTTTTGAAGTCAATCCGGCGCAGGCAGTGGTTGAACGTGTCGGAAAAAATCAAGCTGCCGTCCGGCGAAAACGCCAGGTCGAAGGGGTTGTTCAACCGCGCCGCCGTCGGCGATGATCCGTCTCCGGAATATCCGGCCTCACCGGTGCCCGCAACAATGCTGACAGTCCACTGCGCTGTGCTCATGCCATCGTTCCCCCTCGTGCAAGCCACGATGGTTGTCCCCGCCAGCGTGTCAAGCGTAGGATCGACCCAACCAACTCAGCGCCGGAGGAACTGCAATGGACGACATGGTCACGGATACCAGACGCGACAGCGCCACCCAGGCGCTCTACGACAAGCTGGAAGACCGCTGCCTGATGCGCGACCAGAAGGGCGCCAGCGATGTCTACTATGAGCTGGTAAAGGCCGGCCGCCCGCTGAACGAGATCGTGGCCGAGGGCGTCCGCATCCATGCGCCCTATACCCACGTGCCATACCACGAACGGATCGACGACGGTTACCCAAACTTCGTCAACAACGACCACTGCCTGCTGTCGGCGCGCGCCACCATCAACCTGACGAAGATGGTGCCTTCAAATCTGGCGATGCTGCCGATGGCACAGACAATCTGGTACATCCCGACCGGCCTCGACATCTGGAACCAGAAGATCAACAAGGCGCCGGGACACTACACGCGCCACCGCGGCAATATGGAACTGGACGAGAAGCCCCCTGCGCCGGTGGTTTACTGGCCGGATCAGGAAGCGGCCAAGCTGTCCGGCCCGCTGAAGGAGCGGCTGAATGACTGGATGACGCTGGTCCACCGTGGCAACGTCATCGACGCATACCGCCACTTCCTCGGCCTGATGGAGAATCCGGCAGAGCGGAACGACGTGCTGGCCGAGATGTGCTTTGCCGGGCTGATCGATGTGCAGGACCGGCTGCTGCATAACCGCTCCTATACGACGGGCCACAAGGCTTATCGCGCCCGCTCGACCGTCGAGCTTGGCAATGCGCTGGGCTGGGAGAAGTCGCACAACGTGATCTACGCCGGTGCGCTGGATATCGCTGTCGGGCCGCGCTGGTATTCGACGTACGAAGTCGCCTGCAACTATGTGAAGATGATGATCGAGGGCGAGGCGCTGCACGCCGTGCCGTATGGCGGCGTCAGCGAGGCCGAGCTGGCCATCCTGCGCAACAAGGAACCGGTAAACCAGGAAGAGGCGGCGGAACTGATCACCGCGATCCTGCGCCAGGGCGAGATCGAGGTCCTGGAGGTCCTGACGAAGCTGCTGAAAGCCGGCAAGGATCCGCGCCGCCTGATCGACGTGACGCAGCTTGCCGTAGCGCAGATCGTCCTGGAGACACAGGACCAGACGGCGTTCAACATGCCGCACCATTGCTACGAGTACCAGAACACGCTGGCTTGGTTCTACGATACGTTCGATCACCCGCGCCGGCTGCGTCTGCTCTACGTCGCAGCGCTGTTCGCCAACCGCGTTGCCTATCACCAGCAAGGCCTGGGTGAGGTGCATCCGATCCCGCAACAGGTGCCGTCCGGTGCGTCGTCGCTGTCCGCGTCGCAGCTGCTGCAACGTGTCGATGACGCGATCTGTGCACTGAATGGGCCGGAGTCGATCGCCTGGACGCAGGCTTATTGCGACAACGTGTCAGACCGCACGCCGCTGGTGCAGACCATTGCCCTGGCGGCATCGAAGTTGGGCAACGATCCACACAACCAGGAAATCGCCCAGTGCATGCTGATGGATTTTGGCACGAACCGGCAGCCGGACCGGGACAAGCTGCTGCTCGCCGCTTCGTATCACACAGCCATGCACCGCAAGTACGGCGACCCGTTGGAGCCCGCCCGCCGCTTCGGCAAGGCGCTCGGCTACGCCGAGCTGCAGTGACGGAGGAGCAACGATGACAGTCTCGATCAAGCCGATCGACCCGGTGTCTCGCCCGTTCTTCGCGGGCGAGGTGTCCGGTGTGGACGTGACCAAGCCGCTGTCGCGCGAGGACGTGGCGGCGATCGATGCGGGGATGGACCAGTACGGCGTGCTGGTCTTCCACGACCAGCATTTCACCGACGAAACGCAGCTGGCGTTTTCGCGGAATTTCGGGGAGCTGGAGGAAGCCTCCGGTGACCTGAACTGGGGGAAGGCGCGGCGCATCGAGTCGGCGCACGTCAACGACATCTCCAACCTCGACAACGACAACCAGGTCCTGGCGCGCGATAGCCGCCGCCGGCTCTTCAGCCTGGGCAACCGGCTGTGGCACTCCGACTCTTCGTTCAAGGCGGTGCCGGCGAAGTATTCGTTACTGTCCGCGCGCGTCATCCCGTCGGCCGGCGGCAACACTGAGTTTGCCGATATGCGGAAGGCCTGGGACGATCTGGACGCGGAGACGAAGAAGGAGTGTGAGGGGTTGGTGTGCGAGCACAGCCAGCTTTACTCGCGCTCCTTGATCGGCTTCTCGGACTTCACTGACGAAGACCGCATCCGCTTCAAGCCGGTGCATCAGCGCCTGGTGCGGACCCATCCGAGCACCGGGCGGAAGTCGCTGTTCCTGGCGTCCCATGCGGGTGCGATCGTCGGTTGGCCGGTACCGGAGGCGCGCGCCTTCCTGCGCGACCTGACGGAGCACGCGACGCAGCGGAAGTACGTCTACGCGCATCAGTGGAAGCAATGGGACGCAGTGATGTGGGACAACCGCGCGACCATGCACCGTGCCCGACCGTTCGATCCGAAGGAGGTGCGCGACATGCACCGCACGACGGTGGCAAGCGAGCGGTCGACGATGGCGGAGGCGGCGTAGCGCTTGACCATGAGGCTGGGCTATACGATGTATAGCCCACCTGAGTGAAAGCGAGCGCTTATGGCAGCGACATTGCAGAAGTGGGGCAACAGCCTAGGCGTACGCCTGCCGCGCCCGTTGCTGGAGCAGGCTGGTCTCGGTGAAGGCGCCAAAGTCGATATCCTTGTCGAAGGCGACCACCTCGTGATCCGGCGAGCACGGGTGCGCCTGGCCGATCTGTTGGCCCAGTGCAAGCCGGAGAACCGCCCGGACCTAACCGATTGGGGACCAGACGTCGGGCGCGAAATCATTCGTGACTGATGTCTACATCCCGAAGCGGGGTGACTTCATCCGGATCGTGCTGAACCCGTTCACCGGCCGCGAACAAGGTGGCGAACGGCCCGCGCTGGTCCTCAGCACGCATACGTTCAACAGCCTGACGCGCTACGCCCTGATTGCGCCGATCACCCGGACAATCCGCGGCTGGCCCTTCGAAGTTGTGATCCCACCGGGTCTGCGCGTGTCCGGCGCGGTATTGTGCGACCACGTCCGCAGCGTCGACTTCGATGCACGCCATACCCGTTTCCTCGGCGCAGCGCCGGTCCGGCTGGTGACTGATGTGTTGGAGCGCGTTGCGGCTATCCTTGAGATCTGACTACGCCCCGTCAGTGTGTCCGCAGCGGAAACTGCATCGCGATGACCTCCACGCCCTCCGCCCCGGCGACCGCCTCAAACGGCGCGTCTGTGGGATAGACGAAGACACAGGACAGCTTCGGAAGTGTCTCGCCGCCCTGGGTCAGGCCGCCGGACGTAACGACCCAGTATTGGCCACGACCTTCCGCCGGATCGGGGCCGGTGACGCAGGCGCCGGCCGGTAGTGTGTAACGCCAGGCGCCCATGCCGTCGGATGCGCGCTCGATCAGCGTCTCGGTCGGCGCTGTGGCCGGGGGCAACGGACCGACCACGGCCTCACGGTGCATGCGGCCGGCGATCGTGCGTAGTGCTGCCCGGTTCTCCGGCATGGTCATGAACCGCGCGCCGGGATCGAAGCCGTTGCGCAAGGTAAAATACCAGACCCCGTCATCCTTGCTCGCCCGGATCGGACCGTAGGCCGTATGCGCTGCGGTGAAATGCACCGTCACCGGCCGGATCTCATGCAGCCCGAGCGTGCCGTGGCCGCCGACAACAAGCTGGAACTGGTCCTGCTGGTGATAGTGCGCATTTGCCGTGCTGCCCGGATCCTGCTCCACCAGGAACGCCATCGGGAACAGCGCATCGGGCGTAGGGTCCGCCTCGCCAGGCTTCATATTGTAGCGCGAGGTGCCGAGGTAGAGCGTGTGCCAGAACGTCACCCCATCCGCGGCGGAGCCACGGCGGCGATTGGCGCGGGCAGTGTCGGCAGAGGCGAGCAGCGGCACGGTTTGTGTTCCTCCGGTTAGCCTACGGCATTCGGGCCAGGGCCGGCCAACCGCAACGGCGGCGTCCACCCGGCGTGGCGCCGGTCCCGATCGATGTCGGCGCAACTCTACGGAACCGGCCAATGGGGAGCAATGTCATCCATCCAATCCGCGCACCTCCGGATGCGGTTGACGGCCAACCGATATTGAGAGAATATCCCAAATATGGGATACGGCGACACGGATGTCGACACTGCCATCGATCAGCGCTTAGCCGCTCGTCTGGCGACCCTGCGCCAGCAAACCGGTTGGTCATTGGACCAATTGGCGGAGCGCAGCGGCATCAGCCGGGCGACGCTGTCGCGGATTGAACGCGGCGAAACGTCGCCCACCGCCGCGCTGCTTGGCCGCCTCTGCACCGCCTATGGCCGGACCATGTCTCGCCTGCTGGCCGAGGTGGAAGCCGACCCGCCGGCGCTGCTCCGCCGGCCGGACCAGACGCTCTGGGTGGATCCCGAAACCGGCTTTCGCCGCCGCTCGGTATCGCCGCCGACGCGCGGCTACAGCGGCGAAGTGCTGGAAGGTGAGCTGCCAACGGGCGCCATCATTAACTATGACGCGCCCTCGGTGGCCGGGCTAGAGCAGCATGTGCTGATGCTGGGCGGGCGCCTGGACCTGACCGTGGAGGCACGAACCCACCGCCTGGACGCCGGCGACAGCCTACGCTTCCGGCTCTTCGGGCCGACGCGGTTTGCCTGCCCGGGGCCCGAGGCGGCGCACTACCTCATTGCGATTATCCAGCCGTGAGCGGAACACCGCCCGCCATCGGCCATAACGGCGGGCCGCCGCTTGATCCGGACCCGCCGGACCATCTGACCTGGCACGCCTATGTCTGGCGGAAGGCGCATAAGAAGGCATGGAAAACGCCGCCGCGCGAAATTGCGTTGCGCCGGCTGGAGCGAGCGGAGGCGTTAGGGATGACGTACCGGGAGTACACACTCGAAATCATGGAGCGCGGGCGGCACTTGTAGGTCGGTGCGTTTCATTGGCGGTAGCCACGCCGCCTGTTGCTGCCACGCCGCCGCCATGGCCCCCAACGGCGTAGCCTGGTCACACCTGAACACGTGCGCCGCAGCGGCTAGAAGCCACCGCAGCGCTCGCACGGCAAGTCCAGGCAGTTGCCGCCCTTCGACCTGCTGACTTTTGCTCAGCCAGGGATCAATGCGATGCCACGTTTGCCGGCCGGCAGCGCAACAGGCCGCCGCACGGCCGTACTGCGTTCGTAGAGCTGGTTTGCGATGTCGCCGACCAGCAATGAGGCCGCTGTACAGGACCAGACCACTGTCTCGATCACATGCCAGTCCGGCGGCGTGTCCAGACCAGTCAGTCCCAGGATGACCCGCGCCGCGAGGAACGACAGCGCCACTGCATAGCTGCGGATCATCCATTGGCGGTGATACGCGAACCGCCGCCGCAGCGCGAACCAGCAGCCCAGCCCGGTAGTGATCATCAGAATGCCGGACTGAATCATTGTTTCAATGGTGAAGGATCGGGCGGCGCCTTGTGCCTCATCCATGTGCTGAATCCAGACGCCGATCGGCGCCAGGACGAACACGGCGGTGACATACAGCGTGCCGAGCGCGCGATGCACTTTCGTGTAGCGCTGGCGTAGTCCGTCGATGAACTGCATCGGGGCCAGCAGAAGCACACACGCCCCGGCGAGGCCATGCGGCAGCAGCCACCACTTGAATGGCTCGTAATGCAGCCAGACCGGGTGGTTCGAATCGATCAGAAAGCGCTCATTGTGATAGAGCACATAGATCATCATCGCCGCGATCACCGCGAAGGTTACATACTTCAACCGGACAGGTCCCGCGACCGACACCGCGCTGATGGTCTGCGACATACAAGCTTTCCCTCTCCCAGCCGCTCGGCAACGCCGATATTGGCCGCCGGCGCCGGCCGTCGTGGCGGCAGCGCGGCATCGACCTACTGCGCCCGGATCTGGTTCGGGATGAATTGCTTCATACCATAGGCGCGTGCCAGGCCACACGCGGCCACCCGCAAGCTGTCCTGAGTGGCCAAGCATCACCGACCAAGGCTACTATCACGCGCCCCGATCGGCGCTTGCCGATCGGGCTCATGGTTGGGGGATCACATGACCGGTGCCAACGCCTTACGCCGTTCCGTCGTCCTGAAGCGCCGACCGCGCGCCGAGCCCTCGGCGGACGACTTCGACATTGTCGAGGACTCCATCCCAAACCCCGGCCCTGGCGAGGTGCTGACCCGTACGCTATGGCTGTCAATCGACCCGTACATGCGCGGACGCCTGCGGGAGCAGCAGACCTATGCCGTCGCTATCCAGATCGGCGAGGTTATGACAGGCGAGACCGTTGGCCAGG
>JAFEFW010000173.1 GCA_018240405.1 Pseudomonadota bacterium | reverse complement strand
GCACCCATCTCAGTCGCGTTCGCCTGCCGATCGTGCCGCCAACCGTGACACAACTGACCGGCAAGGACGCGCCGAACCGGCCCTACGGCGAGCTGATCGACCTCGGCCAGCAGCGCATGGCCGAGCCGCCGTACAAGGATCGTGTGCTGAACGTCTCGGTCCTCGGCGGCTTCGCCTTTGCCGATACGCCGTTCAATGGCCTGACTGTGGTGGTGACGGCAACGGACCAGCAGGCGGCCGACGGTTTGGCGCACGAAATCGCCGTCGCCGGGTGGGAGCGACGCGAGAGATTCCGCCCGACCCTAACCAGCCTCGAGGACGCCACACGCCTCGCCAAGGGCACCGAAGACCGCGGCAAGCCGGCGCTAGCGTTCGCCGACGTCGCAGACAATCCGGGGGGCGGCGGGCGCGGCAACACGATGGCCATCCTGCAGGCCTTTCATCAGGCCGGTGTAAAGGACGCGCTGGTCGGCATCATCCACGACCCGCCGCTCGCCGCCGAAGCGCATAAGCGTGGACTCAACGCCAGTTTCGAAGCGTATTTCAACCGTACGGGCGGCGACCAGTTCTCGAAAGCCTTCACCGCGCCGGCGACAGTGGCAGCCCTGCTGGACAGTCCGATCCGCGGCCGGCGCGGCATCTATGCCAACAATACGCTCGACCTCGGAAAGGCCGCCGCGCTGACGCTGGACGGCCTCACCGTCATCGTCGTCTCCAACCGCTTCCAGTGCGCCGATCCGATGTTCTTCGAGGCTTTCGGCCTCGACATCGCCGCCGCCCGCGTCGTGGTGGTGAAGTCGCGCGGCCATTTCCGTGGCGGCTTCGATGAGTTCTTCACGCATGACCAGATCATTGAGGTCGATGCGCCCGGCCTGACCAGCCCGATCCTCTCCCGTTTCCCCTGGCAGCACATGCCGCGGCCCGTGCTGCCGATCGACGACACCGCCGAGTGGACACCGCCCGCATGAACCTGACCGACCTGCCAACGCCCTGCCTGGTGCTCGACCGTGGCATCCTGAAGCGCAACCTGCTGGTCATGGCGAACACGCTGAAGCGCCTGGGCGTGCCGTTGCGTCCCCACATGAAGACGGCGAAGTCGATCGACGTGGCGCGCCTGGCACTGGAGGGTCAGCCCGGCGGCATCACCGTCTCCACGCTGGCCGAGGCGGAGTATTTCAGCAGCCACGGCATCACCGACATCCTCTACGCCGTCGGCATCACACCGCAGAAGCTGGATCAGATCGGCAAGCTGAACGCCGCCGGCGCCGACATCATTGTCATCACCGATGACCTCGACACCGCCGCCGCCATCGCCGCCCACCCCGCACGTCCGCGCACGCTGATCGAGGTCGACAGCGGCGAGGAACGCGGCGGCCTGTTGCCCAGCGACGACCGGTTACTGGAGATCGCGCATCGCCTCGGCTCTTGCCTGGTGGGCGTGATGACCCATGCGGGCCACTCGTACAGCGGCCGCAGCGTCAGCGACATGGAGCGCGTGGCGCTGCAGGAACGCAACGCGGTCAATGAGGCAGCGGGCCGCCTGCGGCAGGCCGGTCATCGCGCCGATATCGTCTCGGCCGGCAGTTCGCCGACAGCGCGGCACGCCCAGAATTTAACCGGCCTGACCGAAGTTCGCGCCGGCGTCTACATGTTCGGCGACCTGTTCCAGGCGGAGATCGGCACCCATGGCGCCGATTCCATCGCCGTGACGGTGCTGACCAGCGTCATTGGCCGGCGGCCTGGCCGCGTCCTGGTCGATGCCGGAGGCCTGGCGCTATCGAAAGATCGCAGCACGCAGGATGCACCGGTCGACTATGGTTTTGGCCTGGCGCTCGATCTTGCCGGGCGGCCGAGCTACGGCGCTGCCATCGTCCGGCGCGCCTATCAGGAGCATGGTGTTATCGAGATGGAGCCGGCGCGGCCGATCGACCTGCCGGTTGGCGGCCGTTTGCGAGTAGCGCCAAACCATGTCTGCATGACCGCGGCGGCCCATGATCGCTATTATGTGACCGATGGCGGGCAGGACGTTGTGGCGGTGTGGCACCGGACAAATGGCTGGTAGGACCCGGTACCGCCCCGCTGCGGGCCGGTTGCTGTAACCACCTATTCTTCGCGTCGCTTTCAGTGACAGTGCTTCCGATCCGCGGCGGTTGCGCCTAGCTTAGCAGGGTCGCCACAAGCAGCGCGAAAGGACCGTGTCTTCCAGCAATCAGGTCCTGATGACTGGGGTTCCCATCCCGGCTCCTCCGTGCCGGTACCGTCAGCGTTGGCGCTGGTCGGGTTCGTCGGCCTGTGCCTGTTGGTCGGGGCAGTCGGAGGGTCCATCACCGCGAGAGCCGTTCAAGGCTGGTATGCTGGCCTGAACGCGCCCCCTGGCACACCGCCGAACTGGGTCTTCGCCCCGGTGTGGTCGGTGCTGTATGTGATGATCGGCGTCGCCGCCTGGCTGGTGTGGAAGCGCCGTGGCCCGTCCCGGCCGTTGCGCCTGTGGGGTTGGCAACTCGCGGCCAACGCGCTGTGGGTCCCGGCGTTTTTTGGCCTGCGGAGCCCGGGGCTCGGCCTGGTGGTGCTGGCGGCGATGCTGATGCTGACGGCACTGACGATCCTGGCCTTTCTGCGTGTGCGCCGCATCGCAGGCTGGCTCATGGCGCCTTACGCCTGCTGGGCCGCCTATGCGAGCTATCTGAACGTTGGCTTCTGGCTGCTGAACAGGCATTAAGCTGCGTTGGCCTGACGCCGCGGAAGCCGTGAATCACCCGGCTGACCGCCATATCTATCGACGCGACGTGTTCGTGGCTGTTAGAAGCGCGGCGACAGAACACGACACGGGACGAATCATGGCACAAACCCCCAGGACGACTTCCGCCGTCCGATTAGTTGGGGCGGCATTCGGCATCCTTCTTCTCGGTGCTTTGACCGGCGCTGACGCCTTGGCGCAGGGCATGATGGGCGGGGGCCAGTTGGGCCAGGGCAGTTCGATACGACGCCGCAATGAACAAGCCGAGAAGCAGGAGCAGCAGCGGCGGGAGCAGGCGCCCGACACACTACCCGGCGCAAAGGCAAGGGCACCGGTCGCACCGGCAAGCAAGTCGCCAACCGATATGTCGCCCAATGACGCGATGTTCGACGCCATCAACCGCGGTGACATTGAGACTGTGAAAGACGCGTTGAGCCGCGGCGCGCGCCTCGAAGCGCGCAACATCCTGGGAATGACACCACTGGAACTGTCGGTCGACCTTGGCCGCAACGACATCTCCTTTCTGCTGCTGTCGATGCGTGGCGACGTCGGTGCCCGGGGCGCTCCGCCCGCGGCGTCGCAGGGCGGACCGCAAAAGGCCGCGGCAGCAGACCGTGCGGTCCCTGCTGCGCGGCAGCGCGCAGCCGCGCGTGGTGCGACTGTGCCCGCCACGGTGGCATCGCGCCCGGTTTCGACACCGAAGCTGTTTGCCAATGATGGTGGCGCTCCCGTACCCAACGCAGGGTTCCTGGGCTTCGACTCGCGCAGCAGCACCACGAACTGAGGACCGTGTCCCTCAAGGGGGCCTGTCCTAAGCCCGCTCGCGACGCAGCCTCCGTCAGCCCATCCCGGTAGGACTGTCGACGCATTCACTCGGCTTCGTTGCCAGGAAGCGGCTGCCGGCAGCGGCGTCCCCATTCCGGTGGCCGACGTAAGCCGAGCCAGGACGGACGGTACCTGCCAAAGGCCCAGCTCCGAATGGGCTCGGCAACTTGCTGATCGCGAACGCCGGTCGGGCTACACCGCGCCCATGTCCTTCAGGTCACGGCTGAGCTGCTGCACGGCCGTGGCGCCAAAGGCAACGTACAACCGTCTGCGATAGATCACCGCCAGCCAGTCCGGGCGCTCCCGCAACACGCCGTCGGCAATCAACCGGTCGGCTTCGGCTGCCACGGCCGCGTTAATCCGGTCCAGTACGTCCTCGGTGAGTTCCTGACCCGCGAAGGCCCGCACACAGGCATTGAGCCGCGCTGTGGCATGCACCTCGCGGTCCGTCATGGTCGCCCGGTCTTCAAAAAGCAGCTTCTGCAGATCCGCCATGCCGTCTGCCTCGCCCGAGTCCTCGCCGCAACCTGACGTCAGGATGGTCCTGCCGACATCCGATAGCAACGCAGGAACGAGTGGCCACAAGCGGTGCCGACCGGTGTCACGAAGGCTTGAGTTCTATCGGCCGATGCAGATACAGGCTGCATCCACCCTTCGGCTGTGAGGCCAATCATGCCCGGTATCCTGACGGCCCTGCTCTGCCGGTCCCCGCGCGGCTGGCGATCCGCTCGGACGGTCGCGATAGCGTGGCGGAGCAGCCAATGGGCGGCCATTGTCGCGCTTTCCACGCTGTGTGCCTGCGCCACGCCACCACCGGCAAGCGATCCCGAGGCGCTGGCGGAGTTCAACCAACGCAACGATCCGCTGGAACCGGCAAACCGGACGGTGTTTGCCTTTAACGAGGCAGTCGATGCCGCCGTCACGCGGCCGGTGGCCAATGCCTATCAAGCGGTCGTCCCGGAGGCCGTGCGCACCGGGGTGCATAATGCGCTGTCCAACCTCGGTGCGCCGGTCCGGCTGGTGAACGACATGCTGCAGGGCAAGCCGCGCCGGGCGGGTGACACGGCGATGCGGTTCCTGATCAACTCCACCATTGGCGTGCTGGGCGTGTTCGACGTTGCGGAGCGCTGGGGTTATCCAGAGCACGGTTCGGATGTGGGACTGACCCTGGCGCACTGGGGCGTGCCGGAAGGTCCCTATGTCATGCTCCCCTTCATCGGCCCCTCGGGCCTGCGCGACGCCGTCGGCTACGCCGCCAACGTTGCCGCCGATCCGTTTGTGTGGCTGGGCCAGGGCAGCGCGGTACTGGGGCTAAAACTGTCCCGTGTCGCTGTGCGCGCGGTCGATGAGCGGCAGCGCCACGGCGCGGACATCGACGCCGTCAAGGAAACCGCGCTGGATCCCTATGCGACATTCCGCAGCCTGTATCGGCAATACCGCGAGTCGGAACTGCAGAAACTACGCGAGGACCAGCGTGCGACGGTGCCGGGCTGGTTCCAAACGCCGGAGACGGCGGCGCAGCGCTGAGCCGCGGCTGCGACGAAGGATGATTGTTGGCTGGGGCGGGAGGGATCGAACCTCCGAATGACGGAATCAAAATCCGTTGCCTTACCGCTTGGCGACGCCCCAATGCGAGGGCGCTAGATAGGTCGGTCCGCCCGCCACGTAAAGCGGCAAGACAGGTGACGAGGTCCCCCGACCAGTAGACGGGGCCAAGCGCTCTACCCGCCCGGTCAGCAGCGCCGCTCGATCGTGGCACATTGCTGCGCAACGGCAGGCAGGGCTAGTTTCAGCGCCCCGTCACTCCTGCCCCCGAGGTGGCATGACCGCAGACCCGTCCCCGGTGCCCGACCCGATCCTGATCCGGGTGAAGACGCGCCCGATGCTGCCGCCGCAGGACGATCTGTATGCGGTGATGGCTGACGCGCTGCCGGTCTTGCAGGAAGGCGACGTGGTGGTGATCACCTCGAAGATCGTCGCCATCCACCAGGGCCGTTGCGTGCCGATGGCCAAGGTCGCCGACAAGGAGGTGCTGGTCGAGGCCGAAGCGGATGCCTGGATCCCCCGTGCCTCGTCGAAATACGGCATCACCCTGGCGATCAAGGGTGGCACGTTGATCGCCAGCGCCGGCATCGACGCCAGCAACTCAAAGGACCATTACGTGCTGTGGCCGGCTAACCCGTCAGGCGCGGCCGCCGAGATCGGCCGCTGGCTGAAGCAGCGCTACAGCTTGCAGCGCCTCGGGGTGATCCTGTCCGACAGCCATTGCACGCCCCTGCGCCGCGGCACCACCGGCATCACGATCGGTTTCTATGGATTTGAGGCGCTGCTCGACTATCGCGGCACGCCCGACATCTTTGGCCGCCCGCTGTCGGTGACGCTGTCGAACCGGGCCGACGCCATGGCCGCCGCCTCGGTCGGCCTGATGGGCGAAGGCGCCGAATGCATCCCGATCGTGGTCGTCCGCCACTGGCCGGATCTTGTGTTCAACGACACCGCCGGGCAGTCCGGCTTCTTTATCCCGCCCGATGAGGACATTTTCGCGCCGTTGATGGAGGCGTTTCGCCGACACGGTCACAGCCGTGGCTAACCGTCGCGCACCGCGGCGGGTGGGGCGGCGTCACTGGCATAGGGCATCACCGGCATAAGACGTCACCGGCATAAAATGCCTCTGTACTGCCGCGCCGCGCGCGATTATGTTCCAGCGTAACGGATAGCGGTAGGAGCCTGCTGGGCAATGGCCAGAATCCTGATGATCCAGTGGTCAGGCAGCGCCTACGACTCGCTGCGCTACCTGCTGGACCTGGTCGGCGCCGAACTGTCGGAGGATGGCCATCACCTCGAACGCGTGGTGATCGGCCAGGACGGTTGGCCGGAGCGCCTGCAGAACCTGATGACCAGCCACGGTCCCTGGCATATGGCGCTCGGCATGTCCGGCGTTGGGCTGGAGGTGGGGCCGAACACAGCCGAATCGGTCTGGGATCTCGCCAAAATTCCGTTCTTCACCTGGTTCTGCGATCATCCGGCACATTTTCCCGCGCGCCACACACGGCGCTCGCCGTTCGCCATCCTCGGCTATGTCTTCCCGGATCATGCGCGCTACGCGCGTGACCATCTCAACGCTAACGGCACAACCTACGCTGTTCATCTCGGCCTGCCACGGCGCAGCTTGTTCATGGATCCGCGCCGGCCGGTTGATCGCCGCAATGGGCGCATCGCCTTCTTCAAGAGCGGCGGCGACGAGAACGCCATGCGTGCAACCTGGCGGCAAACCCTGCCGCCGACTCTGGCAACCGTCCTGGAGGAGGCGGCCGAGGCCTGTCACGGCGCGGACGTCGCCGCCATGCTCCCACGCCTGCAGCAGGCGGCAGAGCGGCATGGCCTGTTCCTGGCGCCCGACGGCACGCTGTGCCTGACGCTGTTGCACCACCTGGATTTTTATGAGCGGGCACGGCGGTCAACCCTGCTCATGCGCAGCCTGCTCGACCTGCCGGTGGACGTGTACGGGGCCGACTGGGGCCACATCGACTGGAGCGGCAAGCGGGCGGTGCATCGCCCGCCGCTGACGTTTCCCGACATGATGGCGCGGCTTCCCGCTTACCTTGGCAGCCTGTCGCTGAATCCGCTCGTTGCAGAGTCGGTGCATGACCGGCTGCCCTTTGCGCTCGCCGCCGGCGTGGTGCCGCTGGGTGATCGAAACTGGTTCTCCCGGCAGCACATGCCGGATCTGGATCGGTACAGCTTTGAGTTTACGCCACAGTCGATTGCCGCCGCCGCCGAGGCATTGCTGGCCGATCCACAGGCCGCGCTCGATGCCGCCGAGGCAACTTACCAAGCTTTGCTGCCCCACTTCACCCTGCGCCATACCGCTCGGCAGATCATCGAATTCTGCAGCCTGCATGGGATGAACATGAAAGCGTAGCACCGGAGCAAACCGCTTAGCGCGGGATCGCCTTGGGCGGAACGTCGACAGGGCGTGAATCCCGCGCTGA
>JAFEFW010000172.1 GCA_018240405.1 Pseudomonadota bacterium | reverse complement strand
GGGCAGGCGGGCACGCAGTAGCCGCAGCCGTTGCAGATGTCCTGCTGCACCACCACCGTATCAAACTCGGTCTTGAACAGCGCGCCGGTTGGGCAGGCTTCCAGGCACGGCGCGTTGTGGCAGTGCTTGCAAACGTCGCTCATCATCAGCCAACCGCTTTGGAACGGCGTCTGCATCGTGTCGCGCACGCCCTTGTCACCACGCTTTTCGACGAAGGCGACGTGGCGCCATGTGTTTGCGGAGAGAGCGCCGGTGTTGTCATAGCTGTGGCCAGTCAGGCCGACATTGTCCGCCGGCAGGTTGTTCCATTCCTTGCAGGCGACCTCACAGGCCTTGCAGCCGATGCAGACTGTCGTGTCGGTAAAGAAACCGTATGACTTGCCTGGCTCGATCAGCACGCCCGCGGTGAGCTGCGACTCGTTGGGGATCATGGCGCCGAACTGACTACGAGTCTCCTCGGCCGCGCGTGGGTGCATGTCCATGCGTCAGGTATCCTCGAGGTAGATCGCGCTGGCGGTGTTGCCAATCAGATTCGCCGCCGGCTTGTAGCGGACGCGCACCCGCGCCTGCCGGTTCTGCAGGGCGGCCAGTTGCGCCGTTTCAGCGGCGGCGTTGGGGCTGAGCAGGAACAGGTGATAGACGCCGTTGTCGTCCATCATCTGAAAGCGGCCTTCCTGCACAATCGTGACAATGCCGGACATGGTGTGCGACGTCATGACGGGCATGCTTCAGCTGGTAATGTTGCGGTGCCATCGTGGCAGGCGAAGGCTTGCCATCCATGCTTTGCGGTGTTTCTCCAGGCGTACACAGCGAAGTGTGGCATAAAGGCGTGAATGGCGGGCTTGCGCCTGCCATGACGTGGGAGAGAGCAGGAACCACCGACGTCGTGGCACGCTATTCGTTTCAACGGTGTGTGCACACAGTGCGGTCTGCCCGCGTCACCGGCGCTTCGTCGTGACGCTTTCGGTGACCCGAGCAAGCTGGACCATAACGGGGCGAAATGGTTACGCGGACTGTTCGCGGCGTTCCGGGTCATTGCAATTGTCCCGTCCCGTCTGCACTGGACAGTTCCGCTAACCAGCCTCGGGCCTTCTCGACCTCAGCCCATGGGATGTTGCCCAGCGGAAAATGCGCGCCCAGGACAACACTGATCACGGCGTTGACGTGCTCCAGTTGCCGGCGACTGTCCGCGCTGGCGCCGTCGCGGCGCTGGCGGTCCGCCAGGTCGTTGCGGAGTTGCGACAGCGCCTTCGCGGCTTCGGAGAAGACCTTGCCATCGACGTCCGGCTTCTCGCGCAGGGCGCGGTCCAGGCAGGCCAGTGCCGCCTGTGCATGGTCAGCCATGGCCGGTGCCTCCGCGCTGCGCCAAGCGACCGGGACGCAAATTGCAGGTCAGCGCCTTGGTCGAATGGATGCTGGTATTGGCATCGCCGGTGATCGCCAGCAGCACATTGGCAATATCGCCGCGAGCGTAGCCCTCCCAGCCAAACACCCAGGGCATCCCCACCTGGTGCACCGTCCGACCGTCGATCTGGAACGGCGTGATCCGTTCGGTCACCATCGCCCGTGCCTCGATGTCCCCGCGCAACGTCGACAGCACCGCCCACTCGGTATGGCGGATGCCGAGCTCAGCGGCCAGCTCAGGCGAGATTTCCACGAACGCCTCGGGCTGCAATTCCGCGGTGTGCGGCGTGACGCGCCCAATAATGCCCCCGCAATGCAGTTCGGTCAGCCGGTAAGTAGTGAAGACGTACGGGAAACGAGGGTCCTCCGGTGCGTGCAGCTCATTGCCCTTGCGCTGCCACAGTTTCGCAACCGGATTGTGCTGCTGGCCGTAGAACGCGTTCTTCACCGGTGTCTCTGGCGGCTCGTAGTACGTCGGCAGCGGACCATCCTTCAGGCCCGAGGGGACGAACAACTGGCACTTGCCATCCGCCTCCATGATGAACGGATCGTCCCCGCCATGCGCATCCATGCCGTGCGGCCGCTTGCTCCAGTCCGGGCGGTAATCGGGTGGACGCGTCTCGATGAAGTCCGGCACATCGCCACCGGTCCATTTGTTCTCCTGCGGGTCCCACCAGACCAGTTTCTTCCGTTCCGACCACGGCACACCTGCCGGATCCGCCGACGCTCTGTTATAGAGCGTGCGGCGGTTGGACGGCCAAGCGAAGGCCCAGCCATGGTGGTTGCTGGCCGCGACATCGCGCGTATCGGCTATGCGTGACCGCGAAACGTTGTGTCCGTCCCGCGGGTAGATGCCGCAATACATCCAGCCGCCGCAGGCAGTGCTCCCGTCGTCCTTCAGTTGCTGATAGCTGGGAATTTGCTTGCGATCCACGACGGTATAGCCGTTGATTTCGCGCAGCACCGCCTCGGGATCGGGTTCTGCGCGTTCATCGCGTTCCGGGTACAGCCATGTCAGCGCCTGGATTGCCGCATCCCGAGGTTCGGTGCTGTCAGCGTACAGCTGCTTCAACCTCTTTCCGAGGTGATAGATGAACCACAAGTCGGACCGGCTATCACCCGGCGCCTCCAGCACCTTGTCATGCCACTGCACCAGACGACTGGTGTTCGTTACGGTCCCATCCTTCTCGCCGGCCAGCGCGGTCGGGATGAAGAATATTTCGGTACCGATATCTCGCGGCTGCAGCTCGCCCCGCTGCACCAGGCGTCCTTTCTGCCAGAAATTCGCCGTCTCGGTCATGGCGAAGTCACGAACCACCAGCCAATCCAGCCGCGCCATTCCCCGCTCAACGAGATCAGAGTTGACCGCGCCGACCACCGGATTCTGACCGAGGATGAACTGCCCCTTCACCACGCCATCCAGCATCGCCAGCGTCATCGGCAACTGCGAGACGTCGCCGGTCAGTTTCGGCAGGTGCTGGTAACCCCATTCGTTGCCGGCATGCGCTTCGGCGCCGTACCAGGCCTTCAGGAGGCTAACCATGTATTTCGGCATGTTCGCCCACCAGCCGGTGGTCGGCGTCTCGGTGTGCAGGTAGTCCTGCAGCGTATCGTGCTGGTGGAAGACGTTGGGCTGCGGCAGGTAGGTCGGCAGCATGTTGTACAGCGTCGGGATATCCGTGCTGCCCTGGATGCTGGTGTGGCCGCGCAGCGCCATGATGCCGCCGCCGGGCCGTCCAACATTGCCCAGCAAGCCCTGGATGATCGTTGCGGCGCGGATGATCTGTACGCCGTAGGTGTGGTGGGTCCATCCGACGGCGTAACAGAAGGCCGAGGTCCGCTCACGGCCGGAATTCTGCGCCAGCACCTCGACGATTTTAAGGAAGGTCGCAGCCGGGCAGCCGGTGACGCGCTCCACCATCTCC
Source organism: Pseudomonadota bacterium (assembly GCA_018240405.1). Taxonomy (GTDB): domain Bacteria; phylum Pseudomonadota; class Alphaproteobacteria; order Acetobacterales; family Acetobacteraceae; genus Rhodopila. Next base: position 4,267 of record JAFEFW010000172.1, on the reverse strand, counting down.
GGCGTATAGCGGCGGAAGTGGCGCTTCATGATCTGGTAGACGCAGTTCGGGTGCTGCAGCGTTGGGTCGGTGGGCGGCGGGCCCTCCGTCATGCTCTCGAAGTCACCGCCCTGGGTCTGGTCCTGTGTCTGCACGCGATGTTCAGCGATTGACGACGGAACGATTTTGCCCTTGTACTGCCAGGTCTCCTGCTTGTACGCCTTTGTTCCGGCTTCAAAGCCCGAGAAAATGCCATCATTATCCTCGGGATCGACGTAGCCGTCCTCGATGATGTGTGCGATGTTGGTATAGGCCAACGCAAAGTCGCGGAACCACAAATCACGTTCCAGAATCTGGTGGATGATGCCGCCCAGGAAGGCGATATCGCTGCCGGAACGGATAGGCGCATGGATATTGCAGAGCGCACCGGTGCGCGTGAAGCGCGGGTCGACATGGATCAGCGTGGCGCCACGCCGCTGCGCCTCAACGGCGAAGCGGAAGGCGATGGGATGGTTCTCCGCCATGTTGGACCCCATCGTGATGATGCAGTCCGCATTGGCGAGGTCCCACAGGGCCATCGTCGCCGCGCCACGTCCAAAGCTCGTTCCCAGACTGGGCACCGAGGAGGAGTGTCAGATCCTTGCCTGGTTCTCAATGGTGAGCATGCCGAGCCCACCACCGAAGAGTTTTTTGATGAGGTAGTTTTCTTCGTTGTCGAGGGTGGCGCCGCCGAGCGAGCCGATGCCAAGCGTGTGATTCACCGTGCGGCCGTCCGGTAATCGTTCCACGAACGTGTCGTCGCGGGTCTGTTTCGTCAGTTGCGCGATGCGCTCCATCGCCCAGTCGAGCGGGCGTTCGTCCCACTCGGTGGCATGTGGCGCGCGATACAGCACCTTGTTGATGCGCTGCGGGGACAGCAGGACGCCCAGCGTACTGGCGCCTTTCGGGCACAGCGTGCCCTGGTTCACCGGGCTGCGCGGATCGCCTTCGATGTGCAGCGGGCGGCCATTCTTGGCGTAGACAAGCTGGGCGCAGCCGACGGCGCAGAACGGGCAAATGCTGGTGCCGACGGTATCGGCTTCCTCCAGGCGGGGGCGGAGGTTCTTCGACAGCGTCGATTGTGCCGCTTCGGCATAAGGGCTTTGGCCGGCGAGCTGGCGGGGGAGAGACCAGTCCTTAGCGAACCCTGCGATACGCTCTGTCAGGGTGCGGCGGAGTTTTTTCATCGGCGGGTCTCTCCGGCAGGTCTAATACGCGCCTGGCGTCACTTCCTCTAACTCATCATGGTCGGGCTTGGCGCGACGACCCACGACTTTGCTTGCACCGGCACCGGCCACCAGGTTCGGTGCACTTGCAAGGCGTAAGTGGTCGGCCTTCGCCGACCATGACGGTAGAGGACATGGCGCGCCGGCTTCGCAATCGCCGCGTTAACGTGCGGCACCGGCACCGGTTGATGCTCCTGCTGCCACCTATCGGCTTCGTGCGCGTACGAAGCCGATCCAGCGGCCTACTGACGGACCATCGGCGGCACCTGCTTGTGCCAGTCCGTTGCCTGCTCCCACGCCCAGCCGATCCTCAGGGCCATGGCCTCGTCGCCGCCGGCGCAGACGATCTGCAGCGAGGTCGGCAGCCCGTCCGGCGTCAGCCCATTCGGTACCGCAAGCGCGCACAGGTCGAGGAAATTGACCCAGCGTGTGGAGAAGGCGGGCGAACTGTTCTGGTCCACCGACGCAACAGGGATCGCCGGGGTCAGTGAAGTCGGCGTCAGCAGCGCATCGATCCCTGTCATCGCGGCCCGGAAGTTTTCTTTCATCTGTTCGCGCTCTGCGAGCGTCCGCAGATAGGTGGCGGCAGAGATCGCGGCCCCAGCCCGCACCCGGGGCCGCACAGCCTCGTCAACCGGTAGGCTGTTATTATCAGCGATGTCGCCGATCAGCGCATAGACCTCGGCCGAGATGATCTGGCCGACGCGGTTTCCGAACTCGCGCAGCGTCGCCGGCAGGGTTAGGTCGACGATCTCCGCCCCCATCCCCGCCAGGATCCGCAGCGATTGGTCATACGCCGCCAGGATGTCGGCATCGACACCGGCGCGTTCCGTCTCTGGTAGTCGCGCGAGGCGCAGCCCCTTCACGCCGAGCCGCAGCAACGGCGTCGGGTCCGAGTCGCGCAAGACCAGCGTGTGCGGATCGGCCGGATCGGCGCCCTGCATGGCCAGCAACAGCATGGCACAATCCTCGACGCTGCGCGCCATCGGGCCGGGCGTGTCCAGCGTGCCGCTGAGCGGCAGCACGCCGTGGGTGCTGATGCGGCCGATGGTGGTCTTCAACCCGGTGATGCCGCACCAGGACGCCGGCATGCGAACCGATCCGCCGGTATCGGTGCCGATGGCGCAGGGGGTCATGCGTGCCGCGACGGCAACTCCGGAGCCTGACGAGGAGCCGCCCGGCGTGCGGTGCGTGTTCGCGTCCCACGGGTTCCAGGGCGTGCCCAAATGCTGGTTCGTGCCCCAGCCGCCATACGCGAACTCCACGGTATGGGTCTTGCCCAGCACCACCATGCCGGCGCCGATCAGCTTGCGCGCCAGCGTGGCCGAGCGGGTGGCGACGCGATCGCGCCAAACGGCGGAGCCGCCGGTGGCGATGCGACCTTCCAGTTCCACCAGGTCCTTCAGCGCGATCGGAATGCCGTGCAGCGGGCCAAGTCCATGCCCCGACTGCCGGGCCTTGTCGGCGGCTTCGGCGGCCAGTCGCGCCTCATCGCCATAGACGGCGACGAAGGCCTGTAGCCTCGGTTCCAGCGCGGCGATGCGAGCGAGGCAGGCATCAACAATGTCGCGTGACGAAAAACGCCGTTCCGCCAGGCCGGCGGAGAGGGCGTGGACGGGAAGGTCGGAGAGGTCGGGCATCTGGCGGCTCCTGCATGACGGGCCGCCAGGATACGCGGTCCGGCGGTCGCCGTCAGGACTTCGGCCCCATGAACACGGACCGGTAGGTGCTGTGCTCACCCGTCGCCGGATTGGTCAGACTGAAGTCCAGATCCTGCGAGCCGTCGGACTTCGGCGGCAACCGCCCCGACACCAAAACGCGGAACGTTCCGACCACATCCGGCCCGACGGTGAGGTCCAGATGGTCCGCCGCTTCCTGCTGCCCTTCGGCAAGGCGCAGTTTAGCGCCGGACACACCATCGATCCGCAGCGTGTAAGTCCTCTCATGCAGCGTCTTGTTGGAGACGTTCACGGTATAGCCGTTGCGGGCGTTACCATCCGGCTGCATCACGAACAGCGGCGCGCGATCATGGCCGACGAACAGCATTTGCTGCGAGCGGAGCGCGAACGCGGTGATCACCACCAGTACGGCAACTGACATGACGCCGAGGTAGATCAGCGTCCGCGGACGGATGATGCGGATCGCCGGGACCGGCTTGTTCTCCTTGCGGGCGTTGACGCGAGCGAGCGTGTCCCAGGTGATCAGCCAAGGCGTGCCGCCGGTGCGGTGCATGATCTCATTGCACGCATCAATGCACAGGCCGCAGTTGATGCACTCCAACTGGATGCCGTCGCGGATATCGATGCCGGTGGGGCAGGCGTGGACGCAGGCGTTACAGTCGACGCAGTCACCCAGCCCGGCATGCGCCGCGTTGCGCTTGCCATGGCCGCGCGGTTCGCCGCGCCAGGCTTCGTAGGTGACGGTCAGGCTCTGCTCATCCAGCATTGCCGACTGGAAGCGCGGCCAGGGGCACATATAGGTGCAGACCTGCTCCCGCGCCCAACCCGCAAGCACATAGGTCGTCAGCGTGAACAGCCCGGTGAAGAAATAGATCGTCGTGGAGGCGCTGCCGGTCCAGAACTCCGCCACCGTGGTCGGCGCGTCGGCGTAGTACATGATCCAGGCGCCGCCGGTCCAGAAAGCGATGAAGACCCAGGCAGCGTGCTTCAGCACCTTGCGTTGCAGCTTGTCGCGCGTCCAGGGACCAGTGTCACGCTTCATGCGTTCGTTGCGATCGCCCTCGATACGCCGCTCGATCCACATGAACAGGTCGGTCCAGACCGTCTGCCAGCAGGCGTAACCGCACCACAGGCGGCCGAACAAGGAGGTGATGAGGAACAGGCCGACCGCGGAGACGATCAATCCACCGGCCAGCAGATAAATGTCCTGCGGCCAAAGTTCGATACTGGCGAAGTAGAAGCGGCGGTTGGGCAGGTCGAGCAGCACCATCTGGTTTGGATGGTTCGGCCCGCGATCCCAGCGCAGCCAGGGCAGGATGTAGTAGACCGCCAGACAGAAGACCA
>JAFEFW010000171.1 GCA_018240405.1 Pseudomonadota bacterium | reverse complement strand
GTCTCGGCCGTCTCCGACCTGGCCAAGGCCATGCGCTATGCGATCCGCCATTGGCCCGGGCTTGTCGTGTTCCTCAACGACGGCCGTGTCGAGATGGATACGAACGTGGTGGAGCGGGCGATCCGGCCGAATACAGCGCCCGGTTCATTGTGCATCTCCTCTTCAAGTATTTGGAAACATTGGCAGTTGATTTGCCGTGGCGATGTGACACGGGCGTCCTTTACGCCCAGCCGCCTCCACCACAGTCGGTGTGTCGAGGTCGGCGGCGCGGATCTGGAACGGCGCACCGCGAACGACCTGCTCGGCGGGCAGGATGCCGGCTTTGATCAGCTTGCGGATCCTGTGGCTAGTGACGCCGCGTCGCTGGGCTGCCTCGCGCAACGTCAGCCAGGTGCCGTCCTTCTCGGCGGACTTGTAGGCATGAATGTCGCGGACACCGCGGATCGAGCGGACCCGATGGGCGGTCCAGGTTTTGCCCTGGCCCGTCGGCAATCCCATCCGGTTGAGCGTGGCGGCGATGTGCTGATCAGACCACTGGCCCGCCATCTGGCGCACGACCGCCAGCGCATCGTCGGACGTGCAGCAGCCGTGTTCGCCTGTACGCGGCTTACGCAGGCGCAGTTCGGAGTGCTGTCCGCCTTTCCAATGGATGATCAGGACGATCTCACGCGCCGGTTCGTCAATGTCGACAATGATCTCGTTGACGAGGGCGCGCACCAGTTGCTGGCGGCAGCGCATGGTAACTTTGGTGTTCTTCCAGGCCGCCTCGAGATCCTCGGCGATGCCAGTCAGATCCGGCATCGACGGCGTCGAAGTGCCCATCGTCATCGGCTCAAGACGCGCCTCGCAGGCGCGGACGCGGCGTAGGGCCGTCTCCCAGTTCTTCTCGAGCGTTGCGGCGATCAGCCGGTTGTCGGGATCGCAGGCGGCGTAGCGCCGCTCGGCGAGCGATGCTTCGTAGCGCGCCTGCTGGAGTTCAAGCTCAAGAAGGCGGCGGTGTTCGGCTTGGCGCTCCATCTTCCTCTGTTCCGCCAGTTGCGCTGCCTCTATCGCCATGGGCTCGACGGCGTGAATGAGCTCTCGCGCAAACGTCGCATCGACGTGAAGGCCGCCGAACATCATACACCGCGGCAGGCCGAGCGCGGTGTTGCCGCGATCGCAGCGATAGACCGGGCTGTTGGAACGTCCGGTGTAAACGACGGCCAGCCGACGGCCGCAGCGGCGGCAAACCAAAAGGCCACCGAGCAAGGCACGGCCGCCGCGGCCGGACTTCGCACCATCTTTGCGACCGTAGGCGTTGGCGGCGAGCTGCGTCTGATTGCGCTCAAACTCCTCCCAGTCGATGTAGCCCTCGTGATGATCCTTCAGCAGGATCTCGCAGTCCCGGAGAGGACGAAAGTGCCCATAGGTCTTACGTGCCCTGCCGTCGACGATCTGGGTTCGATTGACGCTTTTGCCGTAGGCGTAGGCGCCGGCGTAAAACGGGTTCTTCAGCACCGAGATGACATTGCGGTAGCGGATTGGCGTCCAGTCGAATGTTGTCATCCGCTTGCCGTCTGACGGTCGTGGAAAATGCACCCCCTCGGCCTTGAACGCCAAATGCACTTGGCGGGCACTGCCCAATTCGCGAAAGCGCTGGAAGATCCCCCGGGTGACCTCCTGGACGCGGCAATCTGGATCAAGACCGAGACCAACCTCCCGATGCCAAACGAAGCCAATCGGCACGGGAATCCTGAGCTCACCTCTGCGGGCTTTGGACCGCGCGGCGTCCAGCATGCGCGAGCGCAGGACACCAAGCTCGAATTCGCTGATGCTGCCCTTCATGCCCAACAGCAGGCGGTCGTTTGGACGGCAGGGGTTATAGACGCCATCAAGGTCCATGACGCGAGCATCGACAAGGCCGCACAGCTCCAGCAGATGATGCCAATCCCGGCCGTTACGGGCGAGACGGGAGGCATCAAAGCAAAACACGGCGCCCACCTCGCCGGCGCAAAGCCCGGCGACAAGCTTCTCGAACCCAGGGCGCGCCACGGTGCCGCTGGCGGAGCGGCCGAGATCATCGTCAATGACCTCGACGTCGCGAAAGCCGTGTCGCCGTGCTTCATCAACAAGGTCATATTGGCGGCGCTGGCTCTCGAGATGGACCTGCACCTGCGTCTGTGTGGACTGGCGCACATACACAACCGCCTTGCGGCTCAGGACCGTTGGCGGCAGGGGATCAGCGTTCGTCATCGCCGATCTCCTTGGGATCCACGCCGGCGGCTTCCATCAACAGGCGAGCCAGACGCCGGATTGCAGTGTTGCGCTCGGAGGGCGTCATTCCGTTCAACACGGCCCGGTCCAGCGATATCGCCAGTTGACGGGGCGGCTTGGTCGAGACGGCCGGAAGCAACGGCGATTGCATGATGAATCTCCTCACTGGGCGGGAGTTCATCGGAGCATGTTCGTCGGAGTCCGAGGGCCTTCAGCAGCCGATCAAGGTCAGCCAGGCCAGCGACGTCGGGTGTCGGCGTGCCAAGTGACATCGTCGCGCAAATGGCCGGATCAAGCGTCCAGGCAGCGAGGACGATCGCCACACCCGGTTCAGCCTCAACGACGACAACATCCCTTCCAGATCGCCGCTCGGCGTAGAGCTGCCGGACCCTGCGGCCGTGCAGCGCGTGCCAGCGATAATGGACCTCTACGTCCTGGCTGATATGGGCAGAATGGCCCCTCAATAACACTGACGCGCAAAAATGCGCTGTTCGCGGGCAACGATGGCGGAGCCTGTCACTGGGCAACAGCCATGACACTGATCGAGACAGCGAAGCTGAACGGCGTCAATCCAATGGCCTATCTGGCCGATGTGCTGGAACGCATCGTCTCCGGCCGGACGAAGCGGACCGAACTCCACACGCTGCTGCCGTGGAACTGGACCGCCAGCACGCCTGCCACCATCAACAGCCAGGCTGCCTAAGCACGCCGATCAGCAGCCGCGCCAGCCGTCAACTCAATTCCAGTCCTGCGAATGCCGCAGCGGTTACGTGGCAGCCACAGTGGCTGCCTCTTTATCGTCCGTTCGCATGCCGCAAGAGAATCAGCCGCCTCGGCACACGACAAGACGGTCCTCAGCGGAGGGTTACAGATTGAACAGCAGGAACGCGGTGCAGGATTCTGTCACCGCCAGACCAGACGCATAGACGGTGGCTACCTGCGGCAGTTCTCGTAGGGGTGTTTGTGCCACGCTGAGTGCCAGTACCAGCAGCCCGAGATAGAGGCCCGAGGTGACCGTCAGCCAGCGCCGCGAAGCCGGCGAGGCGGTCTCGCTGGCGAGGGTGTCGAGACCGGAACTCATGCAGGTAGACCTTGTTTGCGGCCTGTCACTTTACGAACCGCCGGCGGCCAGGTGCTAGCGCCTGTAACCAAATGACAAGTACATCCACCGCCCCACCAAACGAGATTCGAACTTCGCCACCGGCGGCGACCGCACAACCTCTTGATCTTCCACAAGATTTAGCGCCCGTACCAAATCCCGCGAGTCAACAGGTTCAGAGAGAATCGGGCCTCGGAGAGAGATTTTCCGCCCGATCCGGAGAAACCCGGTCAACAGCCCGCGCGCAAAAACCGCAGGACTCCTGCGCTTTTCAGCGGCGACGTCCGTCCTGGAGACAGTTGGAGAAAGCAGGTCTGGCGGAGGGAAAGAAACCGGGGTCTAACATTCTCTGGGGCTCGAGATCGGCAGGACGCCGCACATGAAAAGCTTCATGCCGAAGGACTGGCAATCCTCGATGATCTTCCATCCTGCGCCACTCTAGCTCCGACGAACGCCCCAAAACAGCGGGTATGCCGCTTTGACGATATCCACGAGGTCCGATCGGAAGGCAGTCGGCTGGAACAGCTGCCCCAACGGAATGCATGGCAGCGTCTCCAGCGCCCGCGCCTGCACCTGCGCGGCGATCGCCTTCTGCGCCGGCAGGTCTGGCGCATCAAACCAGGCTGTACGCAAACGCTCCAGTTCCGGATCCTCCGGCCAGCCAAACCAAGCCTTGGCGCCATTGCCCCGTAACTCGAAACTGCCACCCGGCGTGGAAGCCGCCACGCCCTCGATCTGGGTGATAAAGCAGCTCCACCCGCCCTGGCTCACCGGTTCTCGGCTGGTCCGCCGCGTCACCACAGACCCCCAGTCCATCGGCTGGAAATCCACATTCAGCCCGAGGCGGACAAACAGATCGCGCGCGACCTGCATCATCTGGCTGTACACAGGCCGATCGGTCGCCGCCAGCATCACAAGCTTCTCGCCGGCGTAGCCGGATTCACGGATCAGCCGCTTCGCCAGATCCTCGTCGCGTGTCCCAGACAGGACCTCAAGCCCGGATTGGCTTGCCATCGGCTGACTTTCGACGAAATAGCCTGCCGGCGCACGGGCGAGTTCAGTCTGCTCCCCCACAACCGATGCCAGGAACTGCGTCTGGTCGATCGCCGGCAGTATCGCCCGCCGCAGCTTCGGGTTGTTGAACGGTGGCTGAACATGATTGAGCGCCAGAACCAGCGGCCAACCGAACGGATCATTCACCACCACCCGCACGCCGGACGACTTGCGCAGCATTGGGCAAAGATCGATCAGGGGCACCTCGAGCCAGTCGACCTCTCCTTTTTGCAAGGCCGCCGCCGCGGTTGCCGCGTCCGGCTGCACAACCCACTCGACACGTTGGACATACGCCGCCTTGCCGCCCGCCAAAAAGCTCGGCGGCTCTTGGCGTGGCACATAGCCGTCGAACCGTGCATAGGCGGCACTGACGCCGGAGACCCACTGGTCTGGTAGGAAGCGGAACGGCCCTGACCCGACCGTCTCCTTGATCTGCTCGGTGCCAGGCGTCTTGGCCACCCGCTCCGGCATTATGAAACAGCCCCGCGCCCCGAAGCCGTATAGCATCTGGTTGAAGGGCTTCTTCAGCCGGATGCGGAAGCGCCGGTCGTCGAGCACTTCGATCTCGTTCGTTGCCGCCATCAACGGCTGCCCGAACGAATCGCGTGAGCCCCAGCGCCGCACGGACATGACGCAGTCTTTCGCGAGCACCTTTTCGCCGTCGTGGAAGGTCAGCCCATCACGCAACGTAAACGTCCAGGTCAAGCCATCCGCTGCGACTTCATGTCCCGCGCACATCTGCGGATGCGCTTGGCCCGCGGCGTCGATACCGTACAGCGTATCGAATACCATGTAGCCGTGGATCCCCGCGACCAGAGCGGTGGTCCAAACCGGATCAATCGTGGAAACGCCCGAATTCGGGATATAGCGCAAGGGTCGGGCTTGGGCGCTGGCAAGCGCAGGGACCGTCAATGCCGGTATGGCCTTCAACATGTCTCGACGACGCATCGCTTTCCCCTCTTGGCGATTACGGCTTCAACCGGGCACTATCGGAACAATGCGCCTGCCGGCCTCCCTTTCCCGGAATGCTTGGCGTATTCGAGCTTTGTGACAAGAGGCAGCTTTGGCCTCGTCATTCTGTCGATGCGAGATGAGCGGCTCCAAACCCAGAATCCGACGTCCAAACTGATGCTGACCATCCTGGCCGGCGTTGCAACATGGGAGCGGGAGATCATGCTGGAACGGCAGCGCGAGGGCATCGCCAAAGCCAAGGCCGAGGGGAAGTATAAGGGCCGCCCTGGAACCACTGACGCCGCGCAAGTCAGGGCACTCGCTGCGACGAAAGGGCCGGCTGCGATAGCGATAGAACTTGAGAACTTGGCATTGCCCGCAGCAGTGTCTACCGAATGCTGGCGGCCTGAGCGCGCTTCTCTGGCAGACGGGTCGCCGTGGGCAGACCCATTCATGGTGAGCGCCGATTCCGGCATTGGTTTGGTGCCGCCGCCACGAAATGACCTCATTGCGGCGGCGAACCCTGACGGCTCCAGCACGTTTGTCCGGCTCGTGAAGGAGGGGCAACGATGCCGGACTATTCCGTGTTTCTGCTTAACGAGGAGGGGCGCATCTACAGATCGATGCAACTGGAGGCAGGCGACGACACCGCCGCACTCAAGCAGGCCCAGAACATGATAGCGGATAGCCAGGTAGCCGAAGTGTGGCTGCTGGGCCGAATGGTCGGGACGGTGCCGGTTCGAACGTAATGCCGGGACAGGAGGCAAGTGTGTCTCGATCTCCGGCCGCAGGGCGTTGGGGCGCAGGCAGGAGTTCCACTGGATCACCTGCGATTATGCTAGCTGTGTTTGAGGTGTAGTCCGCGGCGACGTCACCACGAATTCGGTAACCTCACCTTCCTGACTATCAACCGCGATCGCCTCGCCCGGCTCTCGTCCAGCAGGTGGCGGCCGAGTCTCATGATTGAGATCCTGCCGGCCGAATTTTACTTTTTGACTCTGGCTCCAAATCTGAGCCACTTTTGCATGGGTCGGAGCCGCAGGATCGCTCCCGAATGCGGAACACGTGCGAGTGCGGAAACGGCCGCAAATGGTGAAGCTGGACGCGATACATCTAGCAGGGCCACGTGGCTTAAAATAAGTGTTCGGTGCCAATGACGGGGGGCGTGATATGTCCAAGCAGCAGCCCACGGTGGAGCCCGCTTTATGGGCGATAGCGTCAAACAGAGGAAGTAGCGCGGTTCCGGCTGCATGACCAGTGGAGCTGATCAGCCGCCGACCAGCAAGGCTCTAGTCACGCTGATCAACCCGAACAAAGTTCATCCGGGAATTACACCGTACGCGCTGGACATCCTCAGTTCGTCTCTAGAGGACGCCGGCTTTGAAGTCCATGTGCTTGACCTGACGTTCGAGCGCGACCATTGGCGACGCGTTGTGCGAGACTACTTCGCCATTCACGATCCTCTCCTAATTGGCGTCTCGATCCGAAATACCGACACAATTTATCCGCAGGAGCAGCGGTGCTTCCTGCACGACCACCTTGAGATCATCACCGAGATAAAAGCGGCATGTCGGGCGCCAATCATTGCGGGCGGCGTCGGCTTTTCCTCGATGCCTTTCGCTCTCGCAGAGTATTTCGAGGTTCAATTCGGGGTTAAAGGCCCAGGGGAGGTCATTATCTGCGAGGTGGCGGACCGGCTTCACCGTGGCCAGCCCCTTGATACTGTGCCGGGCTTGATCTTGGTCAACCACGGGCGGGCGTGGCAGGTCCCAGATGGTCCGGTGCCGCACAGAGACAGAGCATTCTCAATCCATCGTCTTGGTCCGTATCGACGCCGTTCGGGCCATGCGCTGAGAGTCGATAATCTTCGGTACTACGTACGTGGCGGCTTGGGCAATATCCTGACCAAGAACGGATGCTCATTTGGCTGCACCCACTGCGTTGAGCCAGATGCCAAAGGTGCCATCTTCGCGCGGCGAGACATCGCATCAGTGGTAGATGAACTTGAAGCGTTGACCGCACAGGGGGTTCTTGATGTCCACTCATCCGATAGCGAGTTCAACTTAAGCATAGGCAACACCAAACGAATTTTGCGCGAGATCGTCGCGCGGAAAGGTCGGGACAGAACCTCGCCTCTACATGAGCTGCGGCTTTGGGTGTACTGCCAGCCGCTACCCTTTGACGCCGAGTTTGCGGAGCTTCTGGCGGAAGCTGGTTGCCGAGGTGTCAATCTATCAGCCGACCACGTCCGC
>JAFEFW010000170.1 GCA_018240405.1 Pseudomonadota bacterium | reverse complement strand
TTTAGCGAGGGACGCGGCCTGGCGGTCCACCGCAATGCGGTGTCGGCCATGGCAACGCTCAGCGCCGTGCTTGGCCTCGATCCCCAGACGATAAAGCTGCATTGGGAGGATCCCAAGACCACCCATGCCTGTCCCGGGAAGCACGTCATTAAGCAACAGGTCATCGACGAGGTCACGGAACTGATGATCGAACGCCACGGCGGCGATCACCAGGCCGTCGCCTGAGCGCGGCACCAGGGGAGGGCAAGTCCATGCCGGAGATCGCCTTTGGCAAGCATCCCAAGCTCGAACCGGGGTTCAAGGACCACGTCATCGATCTCGCCGGCGAGCTCGGCTGCGACCCCAGTCATCTGATGGCGGCCATGGCCTTCGAGACCGGTGAAACGTTCTCACCCAGCATCCGCAACAAGCTGAGCGGTGCGACCGGGCTGATCCAGTTCATGCCTGCCACTGCAAAGGGGCTGGGCACGACGACAGCCGACCTGGCGCAGATGTCGGCCGTCGCCCAACTGGCATTCGTCCGGAAGCACTTCCTGCCGTTCCGCAACCGGCTGCAGACGCTGGCTGACGTCTACATGACGATTCTGTTCCCGGTTGCCGTCGGTAAACCGGCCGCACATGTGCTGTTCGCGCGCCCGAGCGTGCAATACGAGCAAAATGCTGGCCTCGATGCCAACAAGGACGGGACGGTCACCAAGGAGGAGGCGGCGGCGAAGGTCCAGGCCAAGCTGCTGCGCGGGATGAAAGACGAGTTCCGCGGGTAGGACGGCCGCCTTACGCGCGCGTCGTCAGCGCCGCATCGACGTGGGACGGGGTTCCCGCTAGCTTCCGGGCCGATGCCTGCCACGGCCTCAGGATCGTCGCCTGCCGTGGCGCCGCCGGTCTCCTGGAGATTGGCCGGCGCTGCAATTGCCTGCGCCCTGCTGCTGCAGGCCGTGCTGGCGGTGCCGCTGGCCGTCCGGATGGCTGCCGAGGTGCTTTCCTGGGCCCAGGTCAGTATCACCGTCTGCACGGCGGTGGACGAAAGTGGCGTCCATAGCGATTTGCAGCCGGTCAGCCCGTCACCCCTGCATAAGCATGGCCAGTGCCAGATTTGCCAGGCGCATGCGCTGCCGTTTGGCCTGCCGCTGATCCTGCTGGCCGCTGTCGCCATTGCCTTCAAGCCGGTGCTGCTGCGCCGCCTGTTCCTGATCGGGCCGCCGCCACGGCGCGGTCGCTACGAGCCTTACCTGTCGCGTGCGCCGCCGGTCGCGGGCTGGCACTAGCGCTGTCGCCGTTGTCCGCCCTGGCACGCCGCCGCCGGGGGGCGGACTGCGGCGGCTGTTTCCATCATCTTGCAAGGATTTCCCTTCAATGTCTCGTTTCACACTTGCCACGATTCTGTTTGGTTCATTGACGATTGCTGCTCACGCACAGACCGCGTCCACGCCGTCCCAGGGCATTGTCGTCAGCAACCCCTGGGCGCGCCCCTCTGTTGGCACCGCGGCGCCCAGCGCGGCGTATTTCGTCATCACCGACCACGGCGCTGCGGATCGGCTGGTCTCGCTCAGCACGCCGGTGGCGGGCCGGACCGAACTGCACGAAAGCCTGCACGAGAACGGCATCATGAAGATGCGAGCCGTGCCGGGTCTGGCATTGGAACCGGGCAAGCCGGTGACCCTCGCGCCGGGCGGTTATCACGTCATGCTGATGGAGCTGAAACAGCCGCTGAAGGCCGGCGACAGCTTCCCGCTGACACTGACCTTTGAGAAGGCGCCGCCGCAGACGGTGGACGTCAAGGTGGGGACCATGGGTGGCGCGATGCCGATGCATGGTGGGCATATGCAGGGCGGGCAGATGCGGTAGGCGCAGGACCGGGTTCTGCCGCTGTGTCAGGCCGCTGTGCACCATGCGAACGGTCAACGCTTGCGGCAGATTGCCGCCCGATCCGCCGGGCGGGCATCGAGTCCTTGTTGATGTAACGATGCTCTGGCCGGGCGAACTCATAGGGCCGCTGATCGAGTGGAGCTCTCGCGACCGGCGCGCCTGAAGGCGGCGTTCGATCACGAGAAATCTCAGCCTTGGCCAATCGCCTATTCCGCAGCTTCCGGGTTCTCCAACGCCTTCCCCGGATACCGGCACCACGCGACAGCCGCGCAGCGCCAGCACTCCGGCCGCCGTGCCTTGCACACGTAGCGTCCGTGCAGGATCAGCCAGTGGTGCGAGTGCCGCAGAAGGTCCGGCGGAATGCGCTTCACCAGCCCGTCCTCCACCTCACGCGGCGTCTTACCAGGCGCGATGCCGGTGCGGTTTCCCAACCGGAAGATATGCGTATCCACCGCCATCGTCGCCTCGCCGAACGCCACGTTCAGCACGACATTGGCGGTCTTCCGCCCGACGCCGGGCAGCGCCTCCAGCGCCGCGCGGTCGTGCGGCACGTCGCCGTTGTGCTTCTCCACCAGGTCCCGGCACAGCGCGATGACGTTCTTCGCCTTGGTCTGCCACAGCCCGATGCTGCGGATGTGCCGGCCGACGCCCTCGACGCCGAGCTCGATCATCGCCTGCGGCGTCGCCGCCGCGGCGTACAGCGTCTTCGTCGCCTTGTTCACCGACACATCGGTTGCCTGTGCCGACAGCACCACCGCGACCAGCAGGGTGAACGGCGTATCATACTCCAGTTCCGTCTCCGGTTCCGGGTTCTGCGCCGCCAGCGCCTCCAGGAACCCGCGCACCTGCGCGCGCGTCATCAGCGGCGTCTTGCGCACCTTGGCCGCCACCTTCGGCGAGGGTTCCGCCGCGGCCCGGTCCGGCTTCATGCGCGCAGGGCGGCGTCAGCCTGGGTGAGCAGCCGCGCAAAGCGCTCCGCCCAGGCGGCCTGGCCGTCCTCGGTTTCGATCAGGTCCTGGCGGATTTCGATTTCCACATGCTCCAGCCCGCGGCGCTGCCCGTGCGTCGGAATGCTGTAGTCGCTGTTTTCGGTGATTGCGTAGGGCGCGTTTTCGCCGACCACCAGGTCGCCTTCGCGCCGCAGCAGGTCCAGCATGATCTCCGCCAGCTTCGTCTTCTTGTAGAACAGCACGCCGACATGCATGGCGCGGCTCTCACCCTTGAAGCGTGGCGTGAAGCTGTGCATCGCCACCACCACCGTGCGCCGCCCCAGCCGAGCGTCCAGCAGCGCGCGGATACGGTCGTGATAGGGGGTGAAGATGGCATCCACCCGTGCCTGACGCTGCGCCGGGGTCAGCCCGACATTGCCCGGGATCGGCGTATGCTCGCTGATCTCCGGCGTGGCGCTGGGCCACGATGGGTCGCGGTTGCAGTCGATCACCAGCCGCGAATAGGTCTGCAGCACCGCGGTCGCGTCCAGCAGCTCCGACAGACGTTCCGTCACGCCGCCAATGCCGATGTCCCAGCCGATATGCCGCGCGCGCTCCACCTCCGGTACGCCCAGATCACCCAGTGCCTTGGGAATTGCTCGCCCGGCGTGGTCAGCGGTCAGGAACAGGTCGGAGGCGCCGTGTTCGCGCAATACGCGTACCGGATTCGGGTCGTCAGCCGTCAGCATGGTGTGTCCTGTTGCGAGCCGCGGACAATGCGCTAACCTGGGCGCATGGACAAGGAAGCCGAACGGGAAGCGAAGCGGGCCACCCATGATCTGGGCGGTGCCTCAAAATTCATGTGTGAGGCGGTGGATGTGGAGCCGCACGAGCTGACCGAATTCGACCGCCAGGTGGACGCGCTGCGCGGCGTCCTCGGCGCCAAGGCGGTCATGACGGTGGACGAGCTTCGCCGCGGCATCGAGGCTATCCCCGAAGCGGACTATCTACGCTTGTCCTACTACCGGCGCTGGATCCGCTCGATCACCGACAATCTGCTGAAGCACGGCGTCATCACGGAAGCGGAACTGCGCGCCGAGCTGGAGAAAGCGTGATGTTCGCACCGGGCGATCGCGTGCGCGTCAAGGATGCCTGGCCGGAGCATCAGGGGCCGGCGCACATCCGAACGCCGTATTACGTGCGCGGCGTGGAGGGAGAGGTCGTCCGCCATCTGGGCGACTTCGCCAATCCCGAGGATCTGGCGTTCGCGCGCCCGGCGGCGAAAGTGCCGCTGTATCATGTGCGTTTCCGCAAGGACCGCATCTGGCCGGAGCGGAAGCCGGACGATGAGATCCTGATCGAAATCTTTGGGCACTGGTTGGAGCGGCCATGAGCGACCTGCTGGAAACCGATGGCGAGCGCCTGTTGACGGCTGTGCGGGCGTTGCTGCAGCGCAAGGGTGTTGTTACGGAAGAGGAAATCGCTGAACGCCGTGCGGCGACCGACAATGCCAGCCCGGGGCAGGGGGCGAGGATGGTCGCGAAGGCGTGGCTCGATCCGGCCTACCGGGAGTTGATGCTGTCCGATGGGACCAAAGCTGCCGAGGCCCTCGGCATCCCCATGCGCGGCATGCCGCCGCTCGGCGTGCTGGAGAATGCGCCCAAGCTGCATCACCTCGTGGTCTGCACGCTGTGCAGTTGCTATCCGCGTGCGGTTCTGGGTTATCCGCCGTTCTGGTACAAATCGGCGGCCTACCGGGCGCGTGCGGTGCGCGATCCGCGCGCATTGCTGGCGTCGGAATGGAAGACAGTCATTCCGGATGACGTCACGCTGCGTGTCGTCGATTCGACAGCGGATTATCGCTGGATGGTGCTGCCGATGCGGCCTGCCGGCACGGAAGGCTGGGATGAAGCGCGCCTTACTGCGATCGTGCGCGAGGGCGACATGATCGGAGTCACGATCCCGTCGGTTTAGCATTTCGCGGAACCCGGTCGGTGTGCCGTCGTTCAGGCGGCTTTCGTGACATGAGGTTTCGTATGCGTCTTCCCATCCTGTTTGCCGCCGCGGCTCTTGCCCTGGTGAGCCTCTCCGCCTGCCAGCGCGCCGGACCTGGCGAACGCGCCGGCCGCAGCCTGGACAAGGCCGGGCAGAACCTCTCGGATGCGGTGAACCCGCCGCAGGGTCCAGTGGAAGCAGCCGGCCGCAAGGTCGACCGTGCGATAGGGAACTGACGATAGATGCCTACGGCCGTTGGGGCGCGCCGCGTGCGGCCCCGACGGACCCGTAGGGCCAGTAACGCTGGCTCAACAAGCGGCTGTAACGTTTCGTTAGCTGACGACATTTCGCCTTCAGTCTGCCCTGTGCCACCCGCGGCGACTCAGCGCGCCGCGATGCAGCCAATTCTTTACCGAAACATTGCGATAACCGGGTCCAGCGCCGGGAACGGCCCGAACCCTGCCTCCGTGTTGATGTGCCCGCACGGACCCAGATCGGCAAACACACTGCCCCAGGCGCGCGCAAACAGTTCCGCCCGAGCGGCGGAGCAGAACGGGTCGTCGGTGCTGGCAATCAGCACCGAGCGGAAGGGGAGTGGACGCATCGGCACGCCGCGCCAGCCGCACAGTCCGACGATCCAGCGCGGCGGCATGCCCGGTAGCCGCTGATCCAGGTCGGGCGGCGCCACCAGGACAGCGCCAGCGACCCGCGGCGCGGCCGTAGAGCGCAGACCCCATTCAACGATCGTCATTGCGCCCAGGCTGTGCCCGATAAGCACCACCTCGCCCGGCAGCCGCGCCAAGGTCCGCTCCAGCCCGCCGACCCATTGCCGCCGCACGGGCATGGTCCAACTGCGCTGCTGCACCCGCACGGTCCCAGGCTCCGCCCGCTCCAACAGCGTCTGCCAATGATCCGGACCGGCATTGCCGTGTCCCGGCACCGTCACCAGCGTCACGCCTGCCAACCCAACCTCCACGCCAGCGGTGACTCCCCTTGCAAACAGTGGCAAAACCTCGACATCGAAGCCAGACGATCAGGCCGACCGGGGAGGACCCATGAACGCGCCGCTGACCGACCTGAAGACATTGGTCGCCTCCGACTCGCGCCACACGCACATCCTGAACCAACTGGAACGCAAGCTGCTGTGGCTGTCGGCGTGGATGATCCACAACGCCAACAACATCCGTCCGAATCGCGACGGGCTGAAGGTTGGTGGCCACCAGGCGTCCTGCGCGTCCTGCATCTCTATCCTGGCGGCGCTGTATTTCGAGATCGCCCGGCCGCAGGACCGCATCGCGGTGAAGCCGCATGCCGGCCCCGTGTTCCACGCCATCAACTACCTGTTCGGCCGCCAGACGCTGGAGAAGATGCAGGGCCTGCGGCAGTTCGGCGGCATCCAGCCGTACCCGTCGCGGGTGAAGGACGGCGCCGAGGTGGACTATTCCACTGGTTCCGTTGGGCTTGGCGTGGCGATGACCAGCTTTTCGGCGCTCATGGCCGACTACACGCGCCTGCACGGCATAGGCCGCACCGACCTGCCGCCCGGCCGCCACATCGCCATCGCCGGCGACGCCGAACTGGATGAGGGCAACATCTACGAAGCCTTGCTGGAAGGTTGGAAGCACGACGTTCGCAACGTCTGGTGGGTGGTCGACTACAACCGCCAGAGCCTGGATTCCGTCGTCCCCGACCGGCTGTTCGGCCGGATCGAGGGCCTGTTCCGCGACATGGGCTGGAACTGCGTCACCATCAAGTACGGCCGCAAGCTGCAGGCCGCCTTCGCGCGCGAGGGCGGCGACAAGCTGCGCGCCTGGATCGATGACTGCCCGAACAGCCTGTACTCGGCGCTGACTTTCCAGGGCGGCGCGGCCTGGCGGCAGGCGCTGCTGGCGGACCTCGGCCGGTCGAAGGCACGTGCCATCGTCGACGAACTGACCGACGACGAACTCGGCGCGCTGATGACCAACCTCGGCGGCCACGATATCGAGACGCTGATCGAAACATTTCGCGCCGCCGATGCCGAGGGCGACCAGCCGACCTGCTTCATCGCCTACACGATCAAGGGCATGGGTTTGCCCTTTGCCGGGCATAAGGACAACCACGCCGGCCTTATGACCCGCGAGCAGATGGAGCAGTTCCGCCAGGATATGCACATCCGGCCGGGCCATGAATGGGACCCGTTTGAGGGCGTGGACGTGCCGGAGGAGGAGATCCGGGCATTCCTGCGCGACTGCCCGTTTGGCACGAAGCTGACACCGGAGGGGCGCGCGCTGACGGCGCCCGCGGTGCCGGTCCCGGCGGCGCTGCCGCTGCCCAAGCTGGCCGGGCGCAAGATGTCCACCCAGGTCGGCTTCGGCGACATCCTGGCCGAGATCGGCCGCGGGCAGGGGGATCTGAAGGACCTCGCCGCGCATATCATGACCACATCGCCGGACGTGACCGTGTCCACCAGCCTTGGGCCCTGGGTGAACCGGCGCGGCATCTTCGACCGGCACACCCGCAACGACGTGTTCCGCGACGCCAAACTGGCCAGCGCGCAGCGTTGGGGCATGTCGCCAAAGGGCCAGCACATCGAGCTTGGCATTGCGGAGCAAAACCTGTTCCTGCTGCTGGGCGCCGCCGGCCTGGCGCCGGCGATGAACGGCGCGCGCGTGCTGCCGGTCGGCACGGTCTACGACCCGTTCGTCAATCGCGGCCTCGATGCGCTGATCTACGCCTGCTACCAGGATGCGCGCTTCCTGCTGGTCTCCACGCCATCCGGGCTGACGCTGGCGCCCGAGGGTGGGCAGCACCAGTCGGTGAACACGCCGCTGATCGGCATGGCCGCCGACCG
>JAFEFW010000016.1 GCA_018240405.1 Pseudomonadota bacterium | reverse complement strand
GGCGTGGCTGCCGGTGAGCCTGTTGTCACCAGCGGCGCCATCCTGGCCTACCGGCTCTTCGATGTCGCCTACGAGATCGATCTGCCGAAGGCCGAAGCAAGCTGGGCGCGCACCACCAGCATGCAAACCTCGCGCAGCCGCCTGACGACCACGCCACCGAAGGCCATGGCGTTCGGCGTTCCGCCGGTGCAGCTTGGGCTCGACCCCATCACTCTTCCGCTGGCAATCGGTCACCGTGAAGCAAGCGTCAGCGCCCGTCTGTTCGACTTCGGGGTCATCAGCCTGGCGCTGCGGGTGCCGGTTGCGGGACAGCGCTGGCAGGACCTCGTTGCGCTGTTGAACGCGGTGGAGGCGGCGATTGGCATCGGCGCCGACGGCGGCGTCTGGGAGACGCTGCTCGCGCAGGTCCGTCGCGGCATCGGCGCTGCCCTGGTGCGGCCGGCGACGGAACATCTGGCGGAGGACTACCTGATTGCCGTGGTGCAAGGCCTCGAAGAGCCACTGACGGCCGAGGCATTGCAGCAACGCGTCGACCTCGTCGCCCTGCTGTCCGGTGAGCAGCGCCCGCTCGCTGACGGCGCTCGACGTGACCTGCTGCAGCACCGCTACTCCTACTACGCCGACGATCTTGTGGCGCTGACCTGGAACCGTGCCTTCATCCTGGAGCCCCGCGGCGACACCGATGTCGTCGACGTGCTGGAGGTGGCGAACGCACAGTTGCTGGAAATGCGCTACTACGACGAATTGCTGGATGCCGAGCTGCCGCGGATGTACGACCTCGTGCAGGAGACGCATCGCGGTCGGGCCTGGCCCGGCGTACGCCGGTATGCCGACTTGGCGCGGCGGCTTTACGCCCTGGTCGCGGAAGTCACCGAACTGACCGAGAAGGCCGACAATGCGCTGCAGGTGACCGAGGATGTGTATCTTGCCCGCGTCTACGCGGCGGCACTGGAGCTGTTCCGTGTCAGAGCCTTGAGCGCTGCGGTTGACCGCAAGCTCTCGATAATCCGCGACACCTATATGTCGCTGTACGACGAGGCGGCTGGCAGCCGGTCAACGGTGCTGGAGATCATCATCGTGCTGCTGATCCTGGTTGAAGTGGTGCTGGCCTTCCGTCACTGACAGCGCTCCGCTTGGACGGCGGCTGACGTCGATCCGGCGCCTGCGATATAGTCGGCCGCATGCCTGCCCCGGAACCCCGCGCGAATCCCCTCCTGCTGGGCCATGACCTGGCCGAGGCGACGTTGCTGGAGGCACTCAGGGCCGGGCGCATGCACCATGCCTGGTTGATCACCGGCCCCGAGGGTGTCGGCAAGGCAACCTTGGCCTATCGTTTTGCCCGCCGCCTGTTGGCCGGTGTACCGGTGGAGGACTCGCTCACGGTCGACCCGTCACATCCGGTGTTTCGCCGCGTCGCCGCCAACTCTCATGCCGACCTGCGTGTGATTGAACGCGAGCGCAATGAGAAGACCGGCCGCATGAAGACCCAGATCGCTGTGGACGCGGTACGCGAGATCACTGGGTTCATGGCCTTGACCGCGGCCGAAGGTGGCTGGCGCGTGGTCATTCTGGACGGCGCCGAGGACCTGAATCAAAGCTCGTCCAACGCGCTGTTGAAGATTCTTGAAGAGCCGCCGCCGCGTGCCGTGCTGTTGCTTGTCTGCTCCGCACCAGGTCGATTACTGCCAACCATCCGCAGCCGCTGTCGCCGGCTTCGCCTGGCGCCGGTGCCGGATGAGGCCATGCAGCGGCTGATGGCCGACTACCTGCCGGAGTTGTCCGGCGATGAGCGCGACCGCCTTGTCACCATTGCC
This sequence comes from Pseudomonadota bacterium, assembly GCA_018240405.1. Classification (GTDB taxonomy): domain Bacteria; phylum Pseudomonadota; class Alphaproteobacteria; order Acetobacterales; family Acetobacteraceae; genus Rhodopila. Next base: position 30,622 of record JAFEFW010000016.1, on the reverse strand, counting down.
GAGGGTTCCCCCGGAAGGGCCCTAGTGCTGGCCGAGGCGGAGGGGCTGGCGATTGCAGCCCTGGTCGACAGGCTGCTGGCCGACCTGCCGGGCGTGACCCCCGTCCGCGGCTATGAGATCGCCGACGCGCTCGGCCGGTCCGAGACCGGCTTCTCGACGTTCATGGACCTGATGCGCGCTGGAATCGCCTCGGCTGTGCGCGACAGCGTGCGGGGCAGGGCGGATCCCGATCAGGAGCGGCTGATGGCACTGCGGCCGCTCGGTGCCTGGGGTGATCTGTGGCACGGGCTGACCCGGCTGCAGGACGAGACCGAGCGGTTTGCGCTGGATAAACGGCAGGCGATCGTGGCGTCGGTCGGGATGCTGAGTGGAAGCGGGTAGGCGTGGCGCGCCAGGCCTGCCGTCGCTGCGGGCGGCACGGCTACTTCGCCGCCGGCTCCTCGCACGAGCCACGCAGAGGCATGAACTACGACAAACCGCGCCCGCACACCGGAGTGGAATGCTGCCGCGTTCCGCTTATATCCCTTGTGACGAGTTTTGATCCTCCCTTGCTGCGGCCGTCCCGCTGTGGCACGGCCATTCCGCAATGGCGTCCGCTTCCGGTGGCCGGTAGTAAGGGTGTCAGTAGCTCGCCGGTCAGGTCCCTGTCTCCATCATGAAACCAAAATACTACATCACGACCCCGATCTATTACGTGAACGGTGCGCCGCATATCGGCCACGCGTACACTTCGATCGCGGCCGACGTCATGGCGCGCTTCAAGCGGCTGGACGGCTATGACGTCTTCTTCCTGACCGGCACCGATGAGCACGGGCAGAAGGTAGAACAAGCCGCCGCCGCCGCCGGCATCAGCCCGCAAGCATTCACCGACAAGATTTCCGCCGATTTCAAGACGATGGCCGACGCCATGGCCATTTCGTACGACGATTACATCCGCACGACAGAGGACCGCCATAAGGCCTCCACAACGGAACTCTGGAAGCGGATCGAGAAGTCCGGTGACCTCTATCTCGGCCACTATGAGGGTTGGTACGCCGTCCGCGACGAAGCGTTCTACGACGAGTCGGAACTGACGAAGAAGCCGGACGGCACCTTCATGGCGCCAAGCGGCGCGCCGGTGGAGTGGGTGCGGGAGCCGTCGTATTTCTTTAAGTTGTCGGCATTCCAGGACCGCCTGCTGAAACTTTATGAGGAAAATCCGGACTTTATCGCCCCGACCTCACGCCGCAATGAGGTCATGAGCTTCGTCCGGGGCGGCCTCCTGGACCTCTCGGTCAGCCGCACCACCTTCAACTGGGGCATTCCGGTGCCGGACGCGCCGGGCCACGTCATGTATGTCTGGCTGGACGCGCTGAACAACTACGTTACCGGCTGCGGCTTTCCAGACGAGACCGCGTCGCGTTGGAAGTACTGGCCGGCTGATGTGCATTTCGTCGGCAAGGACATCATCCGCTTCCACGCCGTGTACTGGCCCGCCTTCCTGATGTCCGCCGGCTTGCCGCTGCCGAAACGCGTTACGTCAAACGGCTGGTGGGTGGTGGACGGCGAGAAGATGTCAAAGTCCCTCGGCAACGTCATCGAACCGCGCAAGCTGATGGAAACCTTCGGCCTCGACCAAATCCGCTACTTCCTGATGCGGGAAAAGCCGTTCGGCGCCGATGGCTCGATCAGCCACCAGGCGATCATCAGCCGGATGAACGTCGAGCTGGCCAACGACCTTGGCAATCTCGCGCAGCGCTCGCTGTCGATGGTAGCCCGCAACTGCGGTGGCGCACTGCCGGCCTCCGGCCCGCGCACCGACGACGACACCGCACTCCTGTCCTCTGCCGCCGCGCTGCCGGATCTGGTGCGCGCCCATATGGAGCGCCAGACCTTCCACGACGCGCTGGAGGAGATCTGGAAGGTCGTCCGCGCCGCCAACGGCTACATCGACCGGCAAGCCCCCTGGGCGCTGAACAAGACCGACAAGGTGCGCATGGCTCATGTGCTGCGCGTGCTGGCGGATACGGTGCGCGTGGTGGCGACGCTGCTGCAGCCAGTGATGCCCGGCAGCATGGCGAAGATGCTGGACCAGCTGGGCGTGCCAGCCGATGCCCGGGATTTCGCCGCCTTGTCCAAACCTTTGCCTGACGGCACACCACTGCCGGCGCCGCAAGGTGTCTTCCCGCGTTATGTGGAACCCGCCGCCTGATGCTGATCGATAGCCACTGCCATCTTGACTACTACACGCCGATGGAATTGCCGTCCGTGTTGGCTCGGGCGGCGGAAGCCGGCATCGGTGAGATGGTCACCATCGGCACCTCGATGGACCAGTCGGCCACGCTGCCGACGCTGATCGAGGGCCACCCGAACCTCTGGTGCACGGTCGGCGTGCATCCGCATAATGCCGCCAAGGCGCCGGTGCCGTCACCCGACGTGCTGGCGGCCATGACCCGTCATCCGCGAATCATCGGAATTGGCGAATCCGGGCTAGACTACTTTTACGACAAGGCGCCACGCGCGGTGCAGGCGGAGAATTTCCGCGCCCATATCCGTGCCGCGCGCCTGGCCGGCGTGCCGCTGTGCATCCACGCGCGTGATGCCGACGACGATATCGCGTTGATCCTGAAGGAAGAGCGGGACAGGGCAGGGGCGTTCGATTTCCTTTTGCACTGCTTCAGTTCCGGCCGTGGCCTGGCAGAGGCCGCGCTCGCCATGGGCGGCTATATCAGCTTTTCCGGCATCCTGACCTTTCCGCGGTCAGCGGAACTGCGGGAGATTGCGCGAGACGTGCCGAAGGACCGGCTGCTGGTGGAGACCGACTCACCATACCTTGCCCCCGTCCCGTTCCGCGGCAAGCGCAATGAGCCGGCCTGGGTCGCACACACCGCGAAGGTACTGGCGGACATCCACGGGATGACGCCGGACGCGATGGCAAACCTGACCACAGCAAACTTCCGGCGGCTGTTCCGCAAGGCGGTTATGGCGGAGACCGCGATACAGGGCGCCGCATGAGGGTCACGCTGCTGGGTGTCGGCGCCTCCGCCGGCGTGCCGATGATTGGTGGGGTGGACGGCAGCGGCGACTGGGGCGAGTGCGATCCAAGTGAGCCGCGCAACCGGCGCACCCGTTCGTCAATCTATATTGAAATGTCATCAAATCAGCGGCTTCTGGTTGATACCTCGCCGGATATGCGAAGCCAATTGCTGGCCTGCCGGGTGGCCGGTGTGGATGCCATTCTGTTCACGCACTCCCATGCCGACCACATTACCGGCATGGACGACGTGCGCATCCTCAATCGTATTGTTGACCGGCCGCTGACTGCCTACGCGACGCGGTCGACGCTGGATGAGCTGAGCCGGCGCTTTGGTTACGCTTTCAAGCCGTGGCAGCCACCGGGTTTCTATCGTCCCGTTCTGACGGGCGAAGTGGTTGAGCCATACCAGACGATCGAGGCCGCCGGCATGTCGGTCCGGCTTTTCAACCAGAACCATGGCCGTGTTGACACGCTCGGCCTGCGCATCGGCGGCTTTGCCTATTCAACGGATGTGGTGAAGCTGGAAGAGCCAGCGTTCCAGGTGCTGGAAGATGTCGACACCTGGGTCGTCGGCTGCTTTCTGCGCAAGGGTCAACACTGGACTCATGCCAATCTGGAGACGGTTCTTGGTTGGGTGCAAAGGTTAAAGCCGCGGCGAACGGTGCTGACGCATATGGGAACTGACATGGACTGGGCCTGGATGCAGGCCAATCTGCCGCCGGGTGTTGAAGCCGGTTACGACGGCATGGTGCTGACGGTCCCGTAGTGGCGCGTGGCGATCGAGCGGTCGCGGAGCGGAGATGCCGGGCGCGTTCATGAGCGGGCCGCTCACACAGGCGTCTTCCAAGGCTTCCAGCCCGGTATCACTACCACCACAGGCGACCAGAACAGCCGCCAGGAGCGGTTTACGCGAATATCCATAGCCAACGGTTTGCCGTCGAGGTCGTAGCTGATCAGCGCGCCTCGTCCTTCGTCGCCCACATCCGCCATGACCTGTTCGATGTCCACAAACATCCGGCCACGCCGCGTTAGCACCATCAGCTTCCACTGGCCGGCGCGCGTGAACGCGTCAGCGGCGCTGTTGTACTCGAACGTGCGGTCTTTCTTGTCCTTGACCTGCACGTCGCCGACGCCGGCGGCGAAGCCTCGGCTTGAACCTCCGGACATCTTTCCGGCGATGCCAAGCTGGAACCATGGTGAGCGCTTGCGCGGCAACGCCGCAAGCAGCTGGCGTGCGTCGTCGGCGCTGAAGGTAGTGTCGTCGTCGTAAATCAAGCGGTCAGTCAGCGCGGCGATCAGGAAGCGGTCGGTCATGGTCGGGCCGTCCGTTGTTGTCGGGCTGCGTTGCCACAGGTAGGCCGCCGATCTCAAGGTAGCACGTTAATTAACATAATATTCATTATGCGGTCTACGTCGAATACCTGAACCGGCTGCGGCGCAAGCCGGCCGCCTTCACCTATCGCTTCCTCAAACGGCTGCGCGCACCATCAGATCCGGTGCCAAGTGTGCAGATCGAGCGTCTGGCCGTCAAACCGGCCAACCGGCACGCGCCCCGTATAGCGCGCCGGCATCGAAGCCAGGGCTGCCGGAAACGCATCGCTGGCGGCGATGTCCTCCCGCAGTACCACGCCAAGAACGCCGCCTGGCTGCACGGCACGCGCGGCGTGCGGCAGGTGCGCCAACGGCGCGTGCCCATGAGTGAAGACTCCGACAGCGATGGCCGCCGCTGCAGGAAGGCCGGCCATGCCATCCAGTTCGTCGACCTTAGCCGCATGCAACTGCGTGTACACGCCCTTGGTCCGGCATCGCACGAGCATCTCGCGCGACGGGTCGACACCGACCAGTGCGGCCATGCCGTGCCGCGATAGTGCCGCACCGACCAAACCGGTGCCGCAGCCGATATCCAGCACAGCACCTCCGTCGACCGTGCTGGCTTTGGCGAAGCGGCATGCGGCAGCTTCCACAAGGTCGTGATAGTCACGTCCTACGTCGGCTTCATAAACCGGCGCCCAGGCATCGTATTTTGTTGCAATATCAATGTGGTCCCGGGTGTCGTAAACCCAGTCCAGCGCATCCGTCACACGCAGCGCACGGAAGAAGGACCAGCCGAGATCCCCCAGGTCGATCGCTTCATTCATCTTATTGTAGGCGAGCGCGAGATCCGGGTAGGCCGGCATGGCACGCTGCGCCAATGCCTGATAGCTGCGGCGCAGATGCAGCGACCAGTCTGCATGTGTCAGCGGCATCAGCCCGACTTCCGCCAGGGCCGCTCTGTAATCATCATGCGAGAAGGTCGGTCCGTACAGAAGCCGATCATAGACGTAGCGTTGGGCGAGGGCGCTGACTTGGCGGTTCGGCTGCACCAGATCATCGAACGCAAACACGCCCCCTGCCCTCAGCACGCGCGCGATTTCAGCCAGCGCACGCCGGCGGTCATGCACGTGATACAGCGTCGCCTGGCTCCAGACATGGGTGAAGGTGCCGGACTCAAACGGCAATTCCGTAGCCGATGCCTTGCGGAATGACACACGATCCATCCCGGCGCGTGTGGCTGCCGCGATGGCGTGGCCAACGCGAACGCCGCTCAGGTCGATGCCAGTAACCCGTGCGCCAGTATGCCGGGCCAGCCACAGTGCCGAGTTGCCGTTGCCGCAACCCAGGTCCAGCACATGTGAGTCGGGTCCGATTGGCTGCAGCGCCGACGCCAGCCGCTGATTGCTGCGCAGGCAGGCAGCCAGATAGTCGCTGCCATCGGGCTCCGGCTCCTGCTCATACAGCCCCCAATGCAGGCTCCCTTCGGAATCCCAGAAGGAGCGGTACTCGCTATCATGGGCGTCATAGAAAGTTTCTGTATCACGCTCCGTGAACGGCATGGGCAGGTCCTTTAAGTCATCGGATCGGAAGCGGCGGGAGCGCGCGCCAAGAGGCGCTGGCGCGACGCGATGTCCTCGCGTTCGCCGTAACAGCCACGCAACCAGCGCGGTCCGGTCTCGGGCCGGAATGCCGAGCGGCCATGCAGGATGCGGCCATTGTCGAACAGCAGCAGGTCCCCCGGCCGCAAACGGAAGCGGAACACCAGCGCAGGATCTTCGGCCAGCCGGATGATGGTGCGCAGTGCCCGGTAGACTGCCCTCACCTCTTCGATCGGTCCGACCAGTGGCGCCCGTAGCCACATGGTGAAGCGCAGCGTGTCGAGTTCGCCGTCCGGACCCAGCCGTATAACCGGCCCGCGCCAACGATAGTCACAGTCCGCCGATTTGTTGGCGAAAGGGATCGGCGTTGTCGTCAGCACTCGCCAAGCGACAGGGTCCTCGGCGGCCAGACGCCGGCACAGCGCAAGGCCATCAACAATAAGACTGTCGCCGCCCTCGGCCGCGTTGGTGATGCAGTGCAGGTATTGCAGGCCCGGCTGGTGCTCACGGGTCGCCAGGTCCGTATGCGGTCCAAGGGCAATTTCCGTGTAGGCGTTTGATGTCAGCTCGACGGTCGTTGCTACATCGAAGATGCGTCCGAAATTCGTGTCGCGGATCGGTCCGATCCGGGTGGCCGAGCTCTCCAGGAACGCCGGGTCGGCCGGCGTGCCGCGCACCAGCGCAAAGCCAAATTCCTGCACCGCAGACAACCATCGGCTTTCCGCCGCGGGGTTCCGGACGATTTCCGCCCAGTCGTGCGCGGGAAGCCGAGACGCATCCGCTGCGTCCCATGCGACGCGTGCGGGTATTACCTCGGCGCGATCCATGAGCCACAGTGCACCGGCATTGAAAGCCACCGCATGGCCGTCGGAAAAGCGCAGCCGGAGGGACGTCCCTCCATCAACCACGTCGGCCGCGACAACGCTCAGATCGCCCGGCAGCTCGCACAGGGAAACCAGCCGCTCCTGCGTCACCGGGTGCGTTGTCGATGGGTCCGGGCTGTTCTCCCGCAACATCGCTGCGAGGAAAATCCGCGTCTCGTTGTTCCGGAATCGCACATATAGCGCGTCGTCGGCAATGGCCGCTGACTGAAGACCAGGAGCGGACGGCTGGCGGGGAACCGTAGCGGCGATCATGCGCGCCCGGCCTCCGCCGGGTCCGAACGGATTACGACACGGGCTAACGCGTCCAGCGTCACGCCTAAGGTGGCAAGGAACCGGGGCGCCTTATCCGCCTCACCCATAACCAGAATTTGCAAGGCGACGTCTGTTGCGTTCTCGTTCCGGCAGAGTGTCGCAGCGACCGACAGGCCGCCCGGCGGCGCTGGAAAGCCAACCCATGTTGGCACTGGCGCGCTCAGAATGCCTGATGACACCAGCGGCGGCCAATCCATCAGGTCCTGGATTTCGGCTTGACGAAAAAAAGCCGGGTCGCGCCCGGTATGCGCCGCAATATGCGCAAGCTGCACGAGGTGTGTATAAAATTCCCCGCCGGCCGCGGCACTGCGATAGAGCCCAGTCCACTCGTCGATCGCCTTCTCCAGCAGGCCGGCATCGGGCGCCACGGCGGGCACCGGCCATGAGCGTAACAGGGATGCCGTCTCTGGTGGACGGCCGCGCACGCCGGTGACCCGCCCGTGCTGGAAATGCGCCAGAGAGACAGACGAGTACACATCTACCTCCTGCCCGAGCGCCTCCAGCCCTGCCCGGCTGGATGCTATGGCGAACAAGGCCGGCAGGCGTGGCAGCGCACGATGTGGTAGCCCGGGCACCACCATTTGGGCCGCATGAAGGGTCGCGGCATCTGCGGCGACGCGTGCCGCGATGGCGGCAAGCTCATCCCGTAGCGCGCCGACCGGCGCTGGAAGCAGACGAGAGGCCGGCCGCTGCGGATCGTGTGGCGGCGGTGGCACCGCATCCGCTTGCGCCGCTTTCCAAGGCACCGAAGTCTCTGGGTTGTCGCACGCTTTTGCCACCGGCGATGTTGGCGCCGCATCGCTACGGGAGCTTTCGGCAGCGGCAACGAGAGTCTCGGCACGCGTCAGCATTGCCTGTGCCAGGCGCAGGCCCGACAATCCGTCCAGCGCGGCATGGTCCGCCAGCAGGCCCAGATACGGCGAAGCAAAGATCACCAAATGATGCTGGCCGTGCCACCTGTCGCCGCCGTTACCGAACAGCGTCCTGGTGTGCAGCGCTGCTGGATCGCCACCGGTCGCCGGATCAAGAACGAGCACGCATACCGCCGACTCGATCGCCGTTATGGTTTCGTTCAGCGTCGGGTCGGCTTTGCTAACCCGCAGCAGCCGGTCTGCGTCCGGCTTCGCCGCCGCGGTGGCAGCCGGCAGCCAGTTCGCGTTGTGTATCGCGGCTGTAGAGAGCCGTTGCGCTACCACCTGCGCGACCGCACGGGCAGTCGCAGCAGCTGTCAGCCCGGCCAAATCCAGTTCCAGGATGTCGCCGCTGTGGAATATGACGATATGCCGGCTGCCCTGCCGGCTTGGCACCAGCATATCGTGATCGCGTCCGATCCGGCGGACTGTCGTTAGGCCCTCCGGATAGGCCGCGGCAACTGGTACAATGTCTGCCACAGCCGCGGCCAGCGCGCCGCTGCGGGCCGCCACAGAGGCACCAGCTAGACGATCCGGCAGGCGCAGCACTGCAGCGACAACCTGGGCGGCGGGATCGAACGGCAATCGCTCGCGCCGCCGCAGGTAGGCATTTCGGTAGAGCTGGTGATAGGCAGTGCCGGGATTTGCCCGGTAGAATGCCTCCAAATCGCGCTGCAGTTGCGCCCCCTCGCCGCGTAGGAAATCCTGGTAGAGGGCCTCGACGTCTGACCAGTTATTCGCGGGTGCGCGGCCGCCATACAGGCGCGTCAGCGTCGCTGATACGTCGTCGTCCCACTTCGGCGGCGCCAGCGCAGGCATGGTCGCGGCCGGCGGAAACGCGCAATTGGCCCCGATGGCGGCTTCGATTGCGCTGGCCAAGGCCACAATATTCCGCCGTTCCGTCAGGACTGCCGGTGGCAAGGGCTGGGCAAGTGAGAGCTCAGAGTCCAGCCGCTGCCGCAACTCCAGCGCCATCAGGCTGTCCAGACCAAGTATCTCGAAATCAGCGACCGGTGTGGGCGGCGCCGGCAGGCGGAGCACCGCCTGCACCTGCGACGCCAGCCAGTCCAACAGCGCCTCCCGCCGCTTGCCGCGTGGCAAAGACACAAGCTGTGCGCGGATGCCCGGATCGCCGGCCGGCGATCCTGCCGGTTCGGCCCGGTCAGCGGATTCCCGCCACTCGGCCACGGCAACCAGGGTGCTCGCCCGAAACTGGGCCCGCGCTGCCAACCGCTGCAGTTTGCCGCTGCTTGTCCGCGGCAGGCTGCCTGGTCGAACAAGGACGATCGCATGGGGTGCGACCTCATAGGCCTCGACGAGCGCTTGGCGAATCGCGGTGAATAGTGCCGGGGCATCCAATGCCCGCAGCGCAGCACGCGTCAGTTCCTGCACGATCACCAGTTGCTCGGCGGCGCCGTCGTCCAACCCGAAGGCAATCGTGCTGTCGGCTTGAAGCGACGTATGACTGTCCGCCACCTCGGCTTCGAGGTCCTTCGCGTAGTGGTTGCGCCCGCGCAGGATGATCAGCTCCTTCAGGCGGCCAAGCACGTAGACCTCGCCGTCGACGATAGTGCCGATGTCGCCGGTCCGCAGAAAGCTGCCGGCCCGCTCTTCGCCCGTCAGTTGCGCACCGAACGCTGCCGCGGTGGCTTCCGGCTGTCCCCAATAGCCGCGCGACACTGTCGGCCCACGGACCCAAAGCTCGCCTGGCACGCCGGGCGCGCAGGCAACACCCGTAGCCGGATCCACAACCCGAATCATGTGTCCGTCCAGCGGTTGACCGTTGGCAACGGCAAGCGTGTCGCCGCCGGTCCCTGCCCTGAACCGCCGCGAACGTGGCCGGCGGCCCAACGGCTTCACGGCGACCTGCAGCGTTGCTTCAGCCAGACCGTAGCCGGGGCAGAACGCTTCAACGGCAAACCCGGCTGGGCCGAACCGTTCCGAAAACCGTTCGAGCGTCCGAGCGCGCGGCGGTTCGCCTCCGGATACGGCGCAGCGCCAGGACGACAGATCAAGCGTGTCCGGCACGTCCAGCCCGCAGCATAGCTCATAGGCGAAGTTGGGCGCAGCGCTGGTGGTACCGCGGAATGCTGCGATTGTGCGGAGCCAGCGCAGTGGCTCCTGCAGGAACGCCGCAGGAGCCATTGCTACCGTATGCTGGCCAAAATAAAGCGGCTGCAACAGGCTGCCGATCAGGCCAAGATCATGATACGGCGGTAGCCAGGTGACATGGGTATCCGCATCCGTCAGGCCGAGACGGGCGGCCGTGGCGGCAAAATTCGCCATCAGTGCGTCGTGTCCGACCATCACACCTTTTGGCGCGCCTGTCGTGCCGGAGGTGTATTGCAGGAAGGCCAGATCGGCCGGGCCAACAGCCGGATCGCGCCAGGCCGAAGCCGCGTTGTCCGGTATCGCATCGATGGCGATGCACTCAGGCAGCCGTCCCTCGCCCCATGCCGTCAGGGATTGCATGACCGAAGTGACCGCCAGCACCGCCGCAGCCGCGCAATCGGCGGCGATCGCCACCAGCCGTGCCACGTGCCGCGAAGCGCGCGGTGGGTAGGCAGGGACGGGAACCACTCCGGCGAGCTGGCAGGCGAGGAAACCGACGATGTAGTCCGGGCCGGGAGGTGTCAGAATCAAGGCGCGGTCGCCGCGCACCGTGCGATCCTGCAGGACCGCCGCCACCGCCTGTGCCCGATGCAGCAGTTCGCTGTAGCGTAGGCGCTCGCAAAGCGGGTCTTCGGCGGACCGATAGCGCAGGAAGGTCAGTGCCGGCCGCTCCGGATGCAGGACCGCGCGTTGGCGCACGATATCGGGGAATACGAACGCTTCCCCGACCCGTTCAGCCATTATGAGGCGGCCTGCATCGGTTGCATAATGTGATCAGGCTGCAATGCATGATCGTCATCAATGAGACTGCATCCCCGGAGTTGATGGGCGTACCGCCACAGCAACGACTCCTGCGCATCCTATCGCCGTCTCCCCAAACGCAACACGCTGCACCAGCCGCAACAGGCCGATCGCTCAGACGCCGAAGCACAGCATCAGTTGCTATGGTAGCGCCCCGTCTGTTTGCACCTGTGGCAGGTCGTATATCAGAATGTTACGATGACCGCTAGCTACCGTTCGCCCACCGGTCCTGTTCCGGCACGTGAGATAATGCCTGAATTGCAGCGCGCTGAGCGGCGAGCCGACGCAATCTTCGCGTCGGCAGCGGATGTCGGCCACTGCGCGTCCGTTACCCTCGGCGCAACGCTCCGGATTTGATTCGGCTCATGGCCCCGTGCGTCCCGTGGTGGTCAGAGCGGGACCTGGCAGGGTGAGCCGTTAACCAAACCGGCCCGCGCCCGCCACGGAGCGAGCGGCGGCGGCGCAACCCCAGCGGCAATTGTTCGGCCGCGGAATTCCGGCTTGTGCCGGCGCGTGCTAGATCCGGTGCAACGACAACACAAAGGCTGAGTCATGGGTGAAACCGTCAAATACCTTCTCGACGAGACCCGGATTCCGAAAGAATGGTACAATATTGTTGCCGACCTGCCGCAACCTCCGGCACCGCCGCTACATCCTGGTACGAAGCAGCCGGTCGGGCCCGCTGATCTCGCACCGCTGTTTCCACCGGAACTGATCCTGCAGGAGGTCACCGCGGAACGGCAGGTGCCGATTCCGGAACCGGTGCGGGCGCTCTACCGGCAATGGCGGCCGTCGCCACTGATCCGGGCACGGCGGCTCGAAGCGGCGCTGGATACGCCGGCCCGCATCTACTTCAAGTATGAGGGTGTCAGCGCACCTGGCAGCCACAAGCTGAACACCGCTGTTGCCCAGGCCTTCTACAACAAGGAAGCCGGCATCCGGCGGTTGACCACTGAAACCGGTGCCGGGCAATGGGGATCCTCCCTCGCCTATGCCGGCACGCTGTTCGGCCTGGAGGTCAAGGTCTTCATGGTGCGTGCCAGCTTCAACCAGAAGCCTTACCGCAAGGCGATGATGGAAGTTTGGGGCGCCAACTGCGTGTCCAGCCCCAGCAATGAGACCGAAGCCGGGCGTCGCGTCTTGGCAGAGATGCCGGACACCTCCGGCAGCCTCGGCATTGCCATCTCCGAGGCGGTGGAAATCGCCGCGCAGAACGCCGACACCAACTACGCTCTCGGCTCTGTGCTGAACCACGTGCTGCTGCACCAGACCGTCATCGGCCTCGAGGCAATCGAGCAGTTCGCCATGGCGGACGACTACCCAGATATCGTCATCGGCTGCACCGGCGGCGGTTCGAACTTTGCCGGCCTGGTATTCCCGTTCCTTGGCGCGCAGTTGCGCGGTGGGCGCACAGTGCAGGCGATCGCCTGCGAGCCGGCCGCCTGCCCGACCCTGACCCGTGGCCGGTATGCCTACGACTTCGGCGACACCGGCCACCTGACACCGCTGGTAAAGATGCATACGCTCGGCAGCACCTTTATCCCGCCGGGCTTCCACGCCGGCGGTCTGCGCTACCATGGCATGGCGCCGCTGGTCAGCCTGGTCCAGGAACTCGGTCTGATTGAATCGCGGGCATTCCACCAAACTGCCTGCTTCGAGGCCGCGGTGCAGTTCTCCCGCACCGAGGGTATCGTCCCTGCCCCTGAATGCTCGCACGCCATTCGCGCTGTGATCGACGAGGCGCTGCGTTGCAAGCGGGATGGCGTGGCCAAGACCATAGCCTTCAACCTGTCCGGTCACGGGCATTTCGACATGCAAGCCTATCTCGACTACTTCGCCGGCAAGCTGCAGGATCGGGACTATGATGCCGCAATGCTGGACGCCGCGCTGGCCGGCTTGCCGGTGGTTGCGGCGTAGCGCCATGCGCCGCGGGCGGCACCTCCACCGCGGGACACCGGTTTGACTTCCAGGTCCTGCCGCGGCCCCATGATCTGCACCCTGCGGCTGATTGCGCTGGCCAGCGCGCTGATATTGATCGGCGGCGCACCGCCGACGACCCCGCTGGTGCTATGGGCGTGGGAACGGCCGGAAGACCTTGCCTTTGCCGGCCCCGGCGTCACCATTGCCGTGCTCGCGGGCACAGTCACGCTCCGCGGCCCGGAGGTCTTCGCCAGACCGCGTCTGCAGCCCGCCAAAGTCGGGCCGTCGCAACGTGTCGCCGGCGTCGTGCATGTCGAGATCGACCGCACGCAGCCGCCGTCCTGGTCGGAGTCACAGCGCGCGCGCACCGCCGCCTTGGTGCTTGGGTTGCTCCGCGACTCCCGCTTTGTCGAGGTGCAGATCGATTTCGAGGTGCGTGCGTCGCAGCGTGGCGTGCTGCTGGACCTCGTACGCGATGTGCGGGACGGGCTGCCGGCTGAACGGCACCTTTCGATGACCGCGCTCGCCTCCTGGTGCGAGACTGAGACTTGGCTCGACGCCGCGGCGGCGGACGAGATCGTGCCGATGCTGTTCCGCATGGGCCAAAATGGCGAGAAGCTGCGACAGCGCCTGGCCACGGGCGGTGATTTCCGCCTGGCCCGCTGCCGCACCGCCATTGGCGTCGCCACCGACACGCCACCGTCCCGGCTGCCAGCGGGGCGGCGGATCTGGCTGTTCAACCCGCGCCCCTGGACGCCTGACGCACTGGACGCCATTCGCGATAGACTACCGGCATGAAGCGCCTGCTCCTGACTCTCGGCCTGCTGTTCTGCACCACTAACGCGCTCGCATCCGGCGGCGGCTACAGCATCCCCTGGACCATCGATCCCTATGGCGGGACGCCGGCCGAGCAGGAGGCGTTTTACAAGGGCAATCCGGGCATCCTAATGGGCCGCGCACCGTGGCCGCGGCTCTTCGCCGGGTGGCGCATGTTGCAGGGGATGCCGGTTGGCGCGCAGGCAGGCGCGGCGCTGTCCCTGCCCTGCTGTGGCGGCGACAACGCCGGCATTGCTGCAGCGACCCAAGCCTGGCTCAAGGCGCGCAGCGCCGTACCGGGCGCAGTGGCGATCCGGAACGACTACATCGATGTCTACCGTCCGGTGCGCGACTTCATGGCGGTGCAAACCTGCTTCCCGGACGCATTCGACACCGCGCAGCGCACCCTCGCTGACCGTGTCGCCAAGAACGGCGCCTCCACCCCGTGGGTCAAGGTTTGGCTGGACGGGCAGGATATCGTCTTCGCCAATTGCAGCAGCGATGCCGACCTGCCGCCGCTCGACCCGAAGGCGCCGGACTGGCTGAAGCGCGACCGCGCCTACCAGGCCGCCGCTGTCGCGCTCTACCGCCGTGACTTTGCCAAGGCACAGCAACTCTTCGACGCCATTGCCGCGGACGCAGCATCACCCTGGCGCAGCATGGCGCCGTATTTGGCCGCCCGCGCAGCGGTCACCGCGGCGCTACCCACCCAAGATCCGGAGCTATACGCCAACGCGCGCCGCCGCCTGATTGCCCTGGCGCCGCCAACGGCCTATGGCCACGTCGACCTCATTACCCTTGCCGGCGCCCTCGACTTCCGCGATCGCTCCGAGGCCCGGCGCCGCGAATTGGCGCGGATGCTGACAGCGGCGACCCTGCCGCCGAATGTTGCTGCCGACTTCAAGGACTCCCGCCGCCTCGGCCAGTCACCGCCGGGCGAGCCAGCCTATCTCGACTGGCTCGCGGTATTTGGCCGCGAGCCGGACCAGACCGACACCGCATGGTTTGAGCATTTCGGCACCGACAACGTCTGGAAGACAGACGCCGATGCGCTGGACCACGCCCGCGGCCGTTGGGCGGAGCAGAAGCAGCCGCCCTGGTTGCTCGCCGCGCTCGCATGGTCGGACCCAGGTGCTGCGGCGACGGAACTAACCGAGGCAGCCAAGGCGATCCCGCCCGATAACCCGGCTTACCTGACCGCCCTGTATCACCGCTTCCGTCTGGACAATGGCAGTGACACCGGCGCCTTGCGCGCCGAACTGGACACCGCCTTAGCGCGGACGGACCTGTCGCAAACCACACGCAATCTGTTGCTCGCGGAGCGCACGATGGTGGCGCACGACCTGGGTGATCTGACCCGGCTGGCGCCACGCACATCTCCCTGCCTGGCAGAGGACGGCAACCCCAAGGGCTGCCTGGTGGAAATGTTTGGTCTGGAAAGCCTGCCCTACTCCCCGAACCGTCCGGACGTGCGGTTCGGCGATGATGCGATTGCGGTGATCGACCGCCTGCCGCTGCCGGCGCGGCAGCGCCTCGCCCAGGACGAAACGCTGCCGGCACCGCTGCGCCTGGATGTCGCGCTTACCAGTTGGACTCGGGCGGTGCTGATGCAGGACGTGGGCACGGCACAGCGCCTGACGACGGTGCTGCAGACCCTGTTGCCGCAGCTGGAAGCCGAGTGGAAGGCGTTCCTGGCGGCGAAAACCCCGGAGGACCGCCGCTTCGCTGCTTGGTTCGTGCTGGTCAAGATGCCCGGCCTCGATGTCGACCTCGGTGGCACCTATACGCGGCCACAGGGTGCGGTCGCCGATTTCGAAGGGCATTGGCACGACTGGCTTTACGCCCCGGTAAGTGCCGCTGCCGTGCCCGCGCCAGAGGTCAAGGGCGATGTCGTCTGCTACGGCATGTGCGGGCCGGGCATATTCCCGTTCCGGTTGCCGGCGTTCGTCCAGGCTTCGGCCGGCGCGGTGGCCAGGGAACGCGGCCAGTACCAGCCTGCCAATCAAAAAACCGCGGGTTCGGTGTGGGAAGATCTGCTGGCCTATGCCAAGGCGCATCCAAAGGACCCACGTTCGCCCGAAGCATTGTACTGGTTGATCCGCGTGAGCCGCTTTGGCAGCGGGCACAATCGATCATCGTACCGGGCGTATGTGCTGCTGCAGGCCCGCTACAAGGGCAGCACCTGGGCGCAGAAGAGCAAATACTTCTACGACTGAACAAGGTCGGCCCCGTCAGCAGCTTTCGCCTTGCACCCGCTGAAACCCGCCGGTATCCGCGCCCTATGTCCGATCCTGCCGCATCGGCCGAAGCCGAACTCCGCCGCCTGCTCGACATCATGGCCAGACTGCGTGACCCGGTACAGGGCTGCGCGTGGGACGTGGAGCAGAGCTTCGACACGATCGCGCCCTACACGATCGAGGAAGCCTACGAAGTCGCCGACGCCATCGCCGCGCGCGACTTCACCGCGCTGCCGGACGAGCTGGGCGACCTGCTGTTCCAGGTGGTGTTCCACGCCCGCATGGCCGAGGAAGCCGGGTATTTTGCCTTTGCCGACGTGGCCAGGCTGATCACGGACAAGATGATCCGCCGCCACCCGCACATTTTTGGCGACGCGGCGGTCCGCGACGCGGAACAGCAGACCGCAGCGTGGGAGGTGCAAAAGCAGGCCGAACGGGCAGCGAAGCAACAGCATGGCACGCTCGAGGGGGTGCCCATCGCGCTCCCTGCCCTGACCCGTGCGGTCAAGCTGACCAGGCGCGCCGCGCAGGTTGGCTTCGACTGGGAGAACGCCGACCAGGTGTTGGCCAAGCTGGACGAGGAAGTGTGTGAACTACGCGCCGAGTTGCCCGAAGCAGACCCGGAGCGGCTGAAGGACGAGGTCGGCGACATGCTTTTCGTGCTGGCCAATCTGGCCCGGAAGCTGAAGCTGGACCCGGAACAGTGCCTGCGCCACGCCAACGACAAGTTCGCTCGGCGGTTCAATGCAATGGAGGCCATTTTCACCGAGGAAGGCCGTAGCCTGGCGGAGCTTTCGCTGGATCAGATGGAGGCAGGCTGGCAGCAGGTGAAGGCAGCGGAGAAGGCCGTACGGTCCGTTCCCTGAGAGATTGTCAGCAAGGCAACACCTCGTTGCAGCTGTTGCTGAGCCAGTAGCGGATGCAAGGAAAGGCAAATCGCGGGAGTCTTTCCCCAACGTCGATGTCCTGCATCGGTCACTGCAGCCGGCTACGAAGCCACGACGTCATTTGCGATAGTTTGCACGACTACCTCCGGCGGCGCCTTGCGGGAAATTGACCGTCCCTGCCCCCGCTTCTATGTTATCGATAACAATGGAGAGGCAACGCCGTTACGTGGATGCGCGCGCGATAATGCGGAAGGGCACTTCAACCTGCTCCGGCTGGTGGCCGTTCTCGCCGGCCAGGCGGCGGAGCAGCACCGAGGCGGCATTACGACCGGTTTGCACGCCCTCAACGTTGACGGTTGTGATCGACGGCTCATTCATTTCGCTCAGTTCGAAATTTCCGAAGCCACACACAGCCAGTCGATCCGGCACCGCAACACCCTGCATGCGCGCTTCGGTCACGGCGCCGAAGGCCAACATGTCGGAACTGCAGAACAGCGCCAGCCGATCATCCAGCAGCGGCAGCAGGCCGCGCAACCCTTCTCGCCCCGCCGCTATCGTACTTGGCGCCGGCATCACTTGCTCCGAGACAATTGCGCCGCCGCGACGGATTGCCTCCTCGGTGAAACCGCGCCCTCGTGTCACCGCGCGCGAGTCGCTCGCCATCAGCGTGGCGAACCGCGTATGACCCCGTTCGCAGAAGAACGCTGCGACCTCGGCGCCCACCCGAGCGTGGTCGAAGCCGATGACCATGTCGATTGGTCGGGAGGAAACGTCCCAGATCTCCACGATGGGGATACGCGCCTCGATCAGCATCTGCAGCGCGCCGGGGCTGTAGGCGGACCCGGTGATCAGCAGCGCATCAGGCCGGCGGCCGAGGATGGCGCGGAACAGCGTCTCGTCGTCCGTGTCCTCATAGCCGCTGATCGACAGCATCACCTGGTAGCCGGCCCGGCGCATCGAGTCAGTGAAGGCCTGCACCACCCCCGAGAACATCGGGTGCGCAATGGTCGGCACGATCGCTGCCACCGTGCGCGACTTGCGCGACGACAGGCCGCCAGCGATCAGGTTCGGTACATAGCCGAGCTTTTCAATCGCGGCCCTGACCTTCGCTGTCGTCTCGGGAGAGACCCGGTCCGGGGTGTTGATGACCCGCGACACCGTCATTGGCGCGACGCCGGCCGCTGCGGCGACGTCGGTGATCTTGACCGGGGCGCGCGGCTTGGACGTCTCGGGCGGCGGCTCAGGCTGGTGTGGTGTGTTCGTTGTCATGGCCTTGCTGCGAGCCTAGCGTGCCACTTCGGCTGCGACCAGTGCATGCAACAAAACGTATCGGTTTAACGCGTTCAGGGGAGCAACAATGACACATCCGATTGCGACGCGGCGCACCCTTCTCGGTGGCGCCGCCGCGCTTGCGGCCTTCGGCAGAGCGCAGGCTGCCGCGCCGCCCGCACTGCCCAAGGAACCGGTGACGCTGAACGTGATCGATGTCGCCGGGCAGTTGCAGTTGACCCAGCGGGCAATGGAGGATTTCGCCAAGGCCAATCCGAAGCTGGTGGCGAAGATCGGCTTCAGCCAGGCGCCGGCGCCGGAATTACCCGGCAAGCTGAAGGCACAGCAGGCCGCTGGCCGCGTCGATATCGATCTGGTGCTGACCGGCACCGATGCGATGTCGGCGGGCATTGACCAGGGGCTGTGGGTGCCGATGGTCAACGACTACGCCACCGCGCTGCCCGACCTGAACGCGATCTACCAACCAGGCGCGCTGAAGATGCAGGGGCTGGCGCAGGGCCAGGCGGTTTGCGTCGTTTACTGCCCGGCCGGACCGTTGCTGGAATACATGCCCGACGCGGTGAAGACACCGCCGAAGACGGCGCAGGAGCTGCTGGACTGGACGCGCGCGCACCCGAAGCGCTTCGTCTATGCCCGCCCTGCCAATTCCGGCCCCGGCCGAACCTTTCTGCAAGGCCTGCCCTATCTGCTGGGCGATGCCGATCCCAAGGACCCCAAGGATGGCTGGGCAAAGACCTGGGAGTACCTGGTCGAGTTGGGCAAGAACATCGAGTATTATCCAACTGGAACAGGCGCGACCATGAAGGAGTTGGGTGAAGGCTCGCGCGACATGATCGTCACCATGACCGGGTGGGACATCAACCCACGCATCCTGGGCGTCGTGCCAAAGGAAGCCGAAGTCGCCGTGTTGCAGGGCTTCCACTGGGTGACGGACGCGCAATACATGGCCGTGCCGAAGGGCGTGTCGCAGGAAAAGCTGGCTGTGCTGCTGCAACTTATCAGCTACGTGCTGTCCAAGCCGGCGCAGGCCACGACATGGGATAAGGGTTATTTCTACCCCGGTCCGGCGGTAAAGGACGTGCCGCTATCGATGGCGCCGCAGGAGAGCCAGGACGCGATCAAGGAGTTTAACCGCCCGTTTTACGACAAGCTGATTGCCGAGGTGCCGTCGGAGACGCCTCTGCCCGCCGACAAGCTGGTCTACGCGTTCCAGCGCTGGGACCAGCAGGTCGGCGCACGGGTCGGGAAGTAAGTGACGTGACTCATCTCGTTGCTTTGTCGTCATGGCCGGAACAAGCCGGGCCATGACGGCGGCGCAAACGTGATGTTCCGCGGATTAATGATCCCGGCCATGCGCGAACCTGGTGGGCGCTGCGACGGGCCACCGCAAGTTGCGGATTGCGGTGTTCCAACGCCGGGTCCCCGGATGCACCCAGGCGCACTGCGCGGCTGGCGAAAGACCGGGAGACGGTACAAACAATCATGACGCTTATCTCCCACAGCTTCCGTAGCCTCCGCCTCGACCGAATCAGCCGCGCCTTTGGGACGATGCGGGCGCTCCATGACGTCTCGCTCACCGTCGGACGCGGCGAGTTCATCGCCCTGCTCGGCCCTTCCGGTTGCGGCAAGTCCACTGCGCTGAACTGCATTGCGGGATTGCTGCCGCTGACCGCCGGCGCCATCTGGCTGGACGACAAACGTATTGATGCACTTGATCCCGAGGATCGCGGCTTCGGCATGGTGTTCCAGAACTACGCGCTGTTCCCACACATGTCGGTCCGAAAAAATATCGGATTTGGCCTGGTGTCGCAACGACGCCCCAGGGACGAGGTTGCGCGTCGGGTCGATGAGGCCCTGGCCCTGGTCCGGCTGCAGGACCACGCCAACAAATTGCCAGGGCAACTATCGGGCGGACAGCAGCAGCGTGTTGCCATCGCCAGGGCCATCGTGGTGGAGCCCCCGCTGGTGCTGATGGACGAACCGCTGTCCAACCTCGACGCCAAGCTGCGGCTGGAGATGCGCGCCGAGATCCGTCGCATTCATCAGGCGATTGGCTGCGCCACAATCTACGTCACCCATGACCAGGATGAGGCGCTGTCACTGGCCGACCGGATCGTCGTACTGCGCGATGGCGAGGTTCGGCAGGTCGGCCCGCCCGAGGCGTTGTACGCGCGTCCCGCCCATGCCGACGTGGCGGAGTTCATGGGCTATCGCAACATCGTGCCGACGACCGCTACACTGTCGGGCGATTTCGTGCAGGTCACCATTGGCGGCGCCACGCTCCCCGGCATTCCGATGGAGCCGGCGCAGGGCCCGGCGATCGCCGCAGTGCGGCCTGAAGACCTGACGGTAACGCCAGACGGCCCCATCACCGTCTGTGTCGAAGCCGCCGAGTATCGCGGACGCGACTTTTACGGCTTTGGCAGGGCGCGGGATGGTTCGGAGCTGTTCTTTCGGTCCGATCGCCGTGTCGGCAGTGGTGAGACTGTGAACCTCAGCGCCGCCGCGGATCGTGTGCTGGTCTACGCCGCATGAGCGCCGCGCTTGGGGCACATGCGCCGCGACTTCGGTTGCGGCTGCGTAACCGGGGCCTGGACGGCGTCACCCTGCTGGTGGTTCCGGCGGTGCTGTTCATCCTGGCGCTGTTCATCTACCCGTTCCTCTACGGCCTACTGCTGTCGTTCGAGCCTAAGGAAGGCGGTGCGCTGGCGAATTACATCGCCTTCTTTTCTGATCCGTTCCTTTACGACACGATCGGCACCACGCTGCTGATCGCAATCCCGGCCACGCTGCTGAACGTCGTGCTGTCGGTCCCGGTGGCCATGCGCGTGCGCCTGATGCGGCATCAGAAACTGTTGACCGCCATCCTGGTGATCCCGATCACGCTGGGAACCGTGCTGATTGCCGAAGGGCTGCTGACCTATCTCGGACCGCGCGGCTGGGTGAACCGCGTACTGGTGGATTTCGGCATCACCGGCAGCCCGATCCGGCTGGTGCATAACTACTGGGGCGTCCTGCTGTCGCTGGTCATCAGCGGCTTTCCGTTCACCTTTCTGCTGACCCTCTCCTACGTCACCGGCATCGATCCGGCGCTGGAACAGGCCGGCCGGATGCTGGGCGCGCGTAGCCGGGCACGGTTCTGGCGCATCATATTGCCATTATTGGCGCCGGGGCTGGCGGTCACCACTGCCCTGTCCTTCGTCCAGGCCTTTTCTGTCTTTCCCTCCGCTGTCCTGCTCGGCGCCCCGGCCGGGCCAACGCGCGTCATTTCCATCGCGGCCTACCAGGCGGCGTTCGAGGCGTACGATTACTCGATGGCGTCGGCCATCGCGATGATCATGGCGGCAGTACAGGTGATCATCGTGGTGGCGCTGCTCGCCGCTCGTGGCCTGTTGTTCCGCGGCCCGGCCAGTTCAGGCAAAGGCTGATGGTGGTGCGTCCGGTTGGCGAGAGGCTGTGGAGCACCTGCATCTGGGTGCTGGTCGGCTTCTTCGTGGTGAACCTGATTGGCATGATTGCAGCGGTGGTGGTGAATTCCTTTGGCACCCGCTGGTTCACCACCTGGTTGCCGACCGGCTACACCACGCGCTGGTACATACTGGCCTGGAACGAGTTTCACCTGCCCGACATCCTGCTGGTCACGATACAGGCGGTCGGTGCGGTGGTGATCCTCTCAGGCATCATCGGTGTGCCGGCAGCGTATGCCATGGCGCGGCGGGATTTTCCGGGCAAGCGGGCGGTGATGACCCTGTTCCTGCTGCCGCTGCTGGTGCCGCCAATCACCTACGGTATTCCGATGGCTACTGTGCTGTACCAGGCGCACCTGGCTGGTTCAATGCTGGGCGTGATCCTGGCCAATCTGGTGCCGACGGTGCCGTTCGTCGTGCTGATCATGATCCCGTTCATCGAGCAGATCGATCCGCGCGTGGAAGCAGCTGCCCGCGTATTCGGCGCTCGCACCTTCCGCCTGTTTACACAGGTGCTCATACCACTGCTGCTGCCCGGCATCCTCGCCGCGCTGTTGCTGGTGCTGGTGCGCACCATTGCCATGTTCGAACTGACGTTCCTGACCGCTGGTCCGACCAGCCAGACGCTGGTGGTGGCGCTGTACTACGCGGTGTTTGCCGCGGGCGTACGCCCCGGCCAGTCGATCGATGCCATGGCCGTTGTCTATATGATCACCACGCTGATCTGGCTCTTGATCGCCTTGCGCTTCGTCAACCCAACGCAGATTGTGGCGCGGGCGAAGCGCTAGAGTCGCCGCCCACGGTCGCAAACGACACCGGGCCACGGCAGCTCTAGCGCGGGATCGCCCTGGGCAGAACGTCGACAGGGCGTGAATCGCGCGCTAAAACAATAAGCTGGAGCGCTTTCATCCTGCACAGTCAGGGTGAAAGCGCTCTAGTGACGGCGGACCCGCTGCTCTACAATTCCTGCGCTCTGACCGGCGGTTCGACCTGGTGGTGATCGATCTCTCCATGCCGGCAATGAATGGCGGCGAACTCGAGTCCGCAGTCCGCCGGCTATGGCCTGAGGCGACGCTCCTGTTCGTCACCTTCCATGTCGACATTGAGGCTTTGCGTTCCGTGGCAGGAACTGAGGATTTAGACGCTGAACAAGCCCAACGACAAAGCTGACCCCGCCCGCGCCGTAGACCTCGCCATAGAGCGCGGCGCCGCCACTGCTCGGGTCAAACCACTGCGTGCGGCGGTTGACGGGCGCAGCCGCGCGTCGGCATCACACGCAACGGACCAGTGACGGCGATTGCCCAGTTGCCCGGTCGCCACAGAAGCCGCAATCCTCCTTGATGTGCGAAGGGGGCTACCGTTCCGCCAGCCGTATGGCATGATCATCCCATAAACCGGCGCTCGACGCGCCCAAGGGGAGGACTCCACGATCATGCGACGCCGCAGCTTCCTGCGCGGTGCGGCCGGCCTGACAGCTGCCGCCACGCTCCCCGCGCCCGCGGGCCTGACTCAACCGGCGCGGACAAGGACGTTGCGGGTCATTCCGCTGACGTCGTTGTACTCGGTCGATACCGTGTTCAATACGTCCCTGGTCACCACCAACCACGGCTTCGCCGTCTACGATACGCTGTTCGGCATCACCCGCGCGCGCGAGATCAAGCCGCAGATGGCCGAAGGCTACAGCATTGAGGATGACGGTCGCACCTACATCATCAAGCTGCGCGAGGGGCTGAAATTCCACAACGGTGAACCCGTACGCGCGCAGGATGCTGTGCAGAGTCTGAAGCGCTGGGCGGGCCGCGAAACCTTCGGGCAGACGGTGGCGAAGTTCGTTGACACGTGGGGCGTGCAGGACGACCGAACGATACGTATCACGCTAACCCGCAAGGTGCCGATCTTCCTGGAGGCGATTGCCCGCGGCAGCGCCTCCATCCCCTTCATCGTCCCGGAGCACATAGCGAAGACGGATCCGTTCAAGCAGATCACCGACGCCACCGGCTCCGGCCCATACAAGTTCAACAAGGACGAGTTCGCGCCCGGCAGCTTCGCCAGCTACAGCCGCAACCCGGACTATATCCCGCGCAACGAACCGGCGGACTGGACGGCCGGCGGCAAGGTGGCGCGATTTGAACGCGTGGAGTGGCCGACAATCCCCGAACCCGCCACCGCAGCGGCGGCGCTGGTGTCGGGTGAGGTTGATTGGTACGAGCAGGTGCAGCCGGACCTGATTCCGCAGTTGAAGCGCAACACGAACATCACGATCGGCACCGCCAATCCCGGCGGCTTCAACGGCATCCTGCGGTTCAACCACCTGCAGGCGCCGTTCAACAATGTAGCCCTGCGCAGGGCAGTGCTGATGGCGGTACACCAGACCGACTATATGGCCTCGATCACCGCCAACGACACCAGCGCCTTCAATGAGTGCAAGGCCATGTTCCCCTGCGGCACGGCATACGGGCAGGAGATTGGCGCCAAGATCATGACCGGCGACCTGGAAGCGGCGAAGGCGGCGCTGAAGGCCTCGGGCTATAACGGCGAAAAGGCCGTGGTGCTGAGCCCGGCCGATGTACCGACGATCGGACCGATGGGCGACGTCACGTACGACCTGCTGAAGCGGTTGGGCATGAATGTCGAACTGGCATCGGTCGACTGGGCGACGCTGACGAACCGCCGCGCCAGCAAGGAGCCGGTGGAGAAAGGCGGCTGGTCGATCTTCCACACCTGGGCGCCGTCGCTGATCCTCGGCACGCCCGTGGAACATTTCCCCATGCGCGGGCTTGGCCAGACCGGCTGGGCGGGCTGGTTCGCGGACGAAAAGATGGAGCAACTGACCGGCGAATGGACGACGGCGACAACGCCGGAGGCGCAGCAGACGCTGGCCAAGTCGATCCATGAACGTGGCTTCGAGACGGTGCCGTTCGTGCTGTGCGGTCAGTTCCAGATCCGCACCGCATACCGCAACTACCTGACCGATGTGGTCGAAGGCGGCGCATTGTATATGTGGAACGTACGACGGACGTAGGTGGCTGCGTCCGCCCCGACCATGAAGGAATATGCAGGTGACGGGCCCAAAGCGAGCGCTTATGGGCGACGGCGTCCCGCCCGGTCCGCGCGGCGTGGCGCTTGGCAGGCACTCAGGCAGGCCATGACAAACAAGAGCCAATAGTCGGGCCTGCACTTCCGCCGGCGCGCGCCGCCCTGGCATGACAGGGAGCACGGGGCGGTCGGCGTGCAGCAGAAGTGGACTATTTCTACGCCCCGAACACCACTTCCGCCGTCCCAAGTGTCTCAAATGTCACCGAACACCGGTCACCCGGTTTCAGATATCGCAGTCCGGTCCAACTGCCGGTCGTAACGATCTGCCCCGCCCTCACGCCGCCGCGGTCGCGCATCAGCTCGACCAGGGCCACGGCAATCTGCAGCGGATCGCCAAGCGAGTGGCCGCCATCCTTGTCCACGACCGTTTCGCCGTTGACCCGTAGCGTGACGTGCAGGCGGGTGAAGTCGAGCGCAGACCACGCCTGCGTCTCTGGCCCGCAGACAAGGCCGGCGTTGGCGATGCCGTCGGCGAGTTGCTCCAGCGCCGGGCGGCTGCTGGTGTCGCGAAACCGGCTGGATACGACCTCGATTGTTGGCAGAGCGACCACGGCAGCCGCGACCTCCTCACGAGAATAGGGCGCTGACCGTGCCGGCAGGTCGCGGGCAAAGCGAAACGCCACCTCGCCTTCGACCCCCAGATGCGGCGCCTCTGCCCACTCGAAGCGTGCGGGGCTTCGGCGGACTGTCGGGGTATAGATCGGGCCACGAGTCGGCTCCTGCCCCGGCGGCGCATTGGCCTTGAACGCGCCGATGGGTGTGCCCAGCAGGCGCGACACGCGGTCCTGGATCGCATGCGCCTCGGCGACGGAACCCGGCACACTTGGCAGTGCATCGATCGATGTGCCGCTCTTGCGCGCCTGCACCAGGACCTCGGCATTGGCGCTAATTGCCTGTTCACTCATGCTGTCCCTCTGCCGCCCAACAGAAGCGGCTGAAACGAAAGACCCCGCCGGACAGCGGGGCCAAACGCGGGCAACCGAGGCTCCTCGCCCTACCCGCCCTCAATCTTTGGAATGAAGAACACCTCCGCTCCCGGCGGGACCGGCTGGAAGTAGCCGGTCTCATGCAGTTCGCCGTTGATGGCGACGGTGGTTTCTTCCTCCAGGTGCTCCCCCAACCCGGGAAACATCTCATCCATCGCCTTCAGCACGCCGCGGAGGTTCTTCGCCTCCACCTCGAACTCCCGCACGCCGCTGGTGTAGCGACGTGCGAAGCCCGAGGTGAACACGATACGCGCCATCACCCTATCCCTTGGACAGCGTTTCCAGGATGCGCGGCGGCGACATCGGCAGCGACGTC
The DNA here is from genome assembly GCA_018240405.1 of Pseudomonadota bacterium. Taxonomy (GTDB): domain Bacteria; phylum Pseudomonadota; class Alphaproteobacteria; order Acetobacterales; family Acetobacteraceae; genus Rhodopila. The sequence continues at coordinate 4,659 of JAFEFW010000016.1, read as the reverse complement.
ATCCGCTTGCCAATGGCCTGCGTGATGGCATTGCCGATCGCCGCCATCGGCGGGCAGATATTCGCCTCGCCAACGCCCTTCGCGCCGTACGGATGCACCGGGTTCGGCACCTCCACCAGGATGGTGTCGATCATCGGCAGGTCCGAGGCGACCGGGCAGCGGTAGTCGAGGAAACCCGGATTATCGAGCTGGCCCTTCGCGTTGTAGATATACTCCTCGTTCAGCGCCCAGCCGATGCCCTGCACCACGCCGCCCTGCATCTGGCCTTCGACGTAGGACGGGTGGATCGCCTTGCCGACGTCCTGCGCCACGACCGCGCGCAGGATCTGCACGTGACCGGTCTCGGGATCGACCTCGACGTCAAAGAACTGCGCCGAGAAGCCGGGTGCCTGGCCGCCGGGGTTGACGCCCGCCGAACCGGTGATCGGGCCGCCGGTCGCCGCCGCCTTGGCAGCGATCTCCCGCAGCGATAGCGGCTTGAAGTCGCCGACATTGGCCCCGGCCGGCTTGGCGTGGCCGTCTTCCCAGACCACGCCTTCCGGATCGACATCCCAGATCATCGCTGCGCGGCGGCACAGATCCTTGATGACGTTCTGCGTCGCCGTCACCACCGCAATGCCGGTGGCGAAGGTGACGCGCGAGCCGCCAGTGACATGCGTATAGCCAACCGACCCGGTATCGACGACGGTTGCCCGCACCATGTTGTAGTCGACACCCAGCGTCTCGGCTGCCATCAGCGCCATCGACGCGCGCGAACCGCCGATGTCCGGGCTGCCGGTTGCCACCAGCACCGTTCCATCCGCGTTCACCTGCATCGTCGCGCCGGACTCACCGCCGGCGTTGAACCAGTAGCCGCAGGCAACGCCGCGGCCCTGGTTCAGGCCCAGCGGCGCCTTCCAGGCTGGGTGGTTGTACAGCGCCTGAAGCGTCTCGGCGAAGCCGGCATGGGCGTGCTTCGGCCCAGCGATGGTCGGCGAGCCGATCTTCGCCACGTTCTTCATGCGCATTTCCAGCGGATCCATGCCGATCGCCTTGGCGCACATATCCAGCACCGTCTCGACCGCGAAGCCCGAAATCGGTGAGCCTGGCGCCCGATACGCTGCCGCCTTCGGCCGGTTCGACACCACGTCGTAGCCGATGGCATGCTGGTTCGGTACGTCATAAGAGGCGAACCCGCACAGGCAGCCGTTCATCACCGGCGATCCCGGGAAGGCGCCGGCCTGGAACTTGTACAGCCCGTCCATGGCGGTGATCGTGCCGTCCTTCTTGACGCCGATCTTCACCCACATCGACGAACCCGATGTCGGGCCGGAGGCGCGGAACACCTCCTCACGCGTCATCTGCAGGCGCACCGGTAGGCCGCCCGACTTCTTCGACAGCGTCGCGGCAACCGGTTCCAGGTAAGTAACGGTCTTGCCGCCGAAGCCGCCACCGATCTCCGCCGGGGTGACGCGGATATCGCCGAGCCGGGAGCCAAGGATCTGGGCGGTCAGGGCGCGCATGGCGAAATGGCCCTGGCTGGAGGACCAGATCTCGATCTGTCCATCGGCCTCGGCCTTTGCCACGCAGGCATGCGGCTCGATATAGGCCTGGTGCACGGCGGCAGTCTTGAAGGTTTCCTCGATCACCACGTCGGCTTCGGCAAAGCCCTTGGCGACGTCGCCGATGGCAAATTCGAGCTTCTTCGAGATGTTGGACGGCTTGGTCGGCGCCGGCTCGATGCCGCGGGTGATCATGTCCTCGAACAGCAGCGGCGCATCCGGGGCCATTGCCTCGTCAACGTCGATCACGTGCGGCAGGACCTCGTACTCGACCTTGATCAGGCTGGCTGCTTCTTCGGCAATGGAGGCGCTGACAGCGGCGACCGCGGCAACCGCATGGCCCTCATACAGCACCTTCTCCCGCGCCATGATGTTGCGGGTGACGTGCCAGAAGTTCACCGCAACGCGTTCCGGGCCGATGTAGTCGAATTTCTGCTCCGGCAAATCCTTGCTGGTGATAACCGCCTTCACGCCGGTCAGCTTTTCCGCCGCGGACGTGTCGATCGACTTGATGCGGGCATGGGCGTGCGGCGAGCGCAGGATCTTGCCGAAGATCATTCCCGGCAGCTTCAGGTCGGCACCGTATAGCGCTCGGCCGGTGACCTTCGGCACGCCGTCGGGACGGATGGGACGGGTGCCAACCCACTTGTAGCGCTTGGTCGATTCGGTGACGATCGTGGAGTCGTTCACGGCTTCCTCGCTTGGCTTATCTCGGACATGGAGGTGATGGGGTTACCGTCGCCTACACTGGCAGGAAAGGCAAGAGCCGGGCGGGTTCAGGCCAAACGCCCGGGCGGCGCGGCGCAGACAAGTTACGCTCCCCGCGGGTCCAGCGCGTCCCGCAGCCCGTCGCCCACCAGGTTGAACGACAGCACGCACAGAAAGATCGCCGATCCCGGGAACACCGCCAGCCACCACGCCTGCGTCAGGAAGCGCTGCGCCGTGTTCAGCATCGATCCCCAGGATGGCGCCGGCGGCTGCTGGCCCAGGCCGAGGAACGACAGCGACGCCTCGGCGATGATCGCCGCCGCCAGCGCCAGCGTCGCCTGCACCAGCAACGGCGGGACAATGTTCGGTGCCACGTGGCGCACCGCTACGCGCCATCCCGACGCGCCCGCGGCCCAGGCCGCCTGCACGTAATCCAGCCCGGCCACTTCCAGCGTCGCCGCCCGCGCCACCCGCATGAAGCGCGGCGCGGTGGAGACGCCGATGGCGATCATGGCATTGGTCAGGTCCGGACCGAGGAACGCCGTCAGTGCGATCGCCAGAATCAGGAACGGACAGGCCAGCATGGCGTCCACCAGCCGCGATAGCACGGCATCGGTCCAGCCGCCGGTGAAGCCGGCCAGCAGCCCGGCCGGAACGCCGATGCCGGCGGCGATCAGGACGGACACCACGCCCGCCAACAGGCTGGCCCGGGCGCCGAACATGACCCGCGAGAGCACGTCGCGGCCGTTTTCATCGGTGCCCATCCAATGCGCGACAGATGGCGCCTTGCGGATGGCGCTCCAGGAGGTCGCGGTCGGGTCGTAGGGTGCCAGCAGCGGTGCCGCCACTGCCACGCCGGCAAAAAGTGCGATCACCACCAGCGCCACGACCGCGGCCGGGCGGCGGCGGAAGCGCAGCAGCGCGAGGCGCCGCGGCGTCATGCGGCCCGCCGCAGGCGCGGGTTGATCAGCACGTAGAGGATGTCGGCAATCAGGTTCAGCGTCACGATCAGCACGGCGGTGACCAGTACGACGCCCTGCACCACGGGATAGTCGCGGTTGAAGACTGCATCGACCACCATCTTGCCGAAGCCGGGAATGGAGAACACCTGCTCTGTCAGTACCGCCCCCGACAGCAGCGCGCCGAGTTCCAGCGCACCCAGAGTCACTACCGGGATCAGGGCGTTGCGCAGCGCGTGCAGCAACAGCACGCGCGGTTTCGATAACCCCTTGGCGCGCGCGGTGCGGATATAGTCCTGGCTCAGCGCAGACAGCATGGAACTGCGCGTGTGCCGCATCAGCACAGCCGCGTTGGCGGCGCCGAGGACGAAGGCCGGCATGATGGTGGTGACCAGGGACTGCCGGATATCCTCGGTCAGCGGCACGTAGCCCGACGGCGGCAACCAGCCGAGCCGCACCGAGAACAGCAGGATCAGCAGGATGCCGAGCCAGAAGGTGGGCATGGAGAGCCCGGCCAGGCCGATGGCGTTAGCGATGTAGTCCCACACTTTGTTGCGCTTCACGGCCGCCATCACGCCGGTCGGAATGCCGATCAGCAGTGAGATCAGGAAGGCCATGGTCGCAAGCTGTGCGGTGACCGGTAGCTTCTGTGTTATCAGGTCGCTGACCTTCTGGCGCGTGCGCCAGGAATAGCCGAAATCACCCTGCAGGACGTTGCCAACCCAGTGCAGATATTGTTCCGGCACTGAGCGGTCCAGCCAAAGCTCCGACCGGATCTGCGCGACGACCCGAGGGTCCCCCCGCTCCTCCCCGGCCAGCACCATTGCCGGGTCGCCGGGCATCAGTTGCTGCAAGAGGAAGACCAGCACGCTGACCAGGATCAGCGTCGGAACCATCTGCGCGAGCCGGACGCCGAGCTTCATAGGGATGATGCGACCGCATCGCCGCCGGCAGAGGTGCCGTGAGGCCGAACCCGCGGGGAAAACTCGGGCAAGAAAGCCGTTGCGTCCAGTAGAACGCCTCGCAAGCGGCTCATCCGCGTTGCACGGCTTGGGCGCATGGGCAATAGCGTTGGCTGGACAGGAGGCGCCAGCAGCCCCCTCACTTCCCGACCGACAGTCCCTGTAACCGGATCATCCCGTCCGGCACCGGCCTGAACCCGCTGATCTTTGCCTGTATGCCAACAATGTTCACCGGCGTGTAGACGTACAGGATTGGCAAGTCCTGCCGCTCCTGCTGCATCACTTTGGCGTAGGCCGCAATCCGCGCAGCCTGGTCCAGCGACGCGCGCGCCGCCTCCAGCCCCTCGTCAACCATGGGATTTGAATAGTGGCCATCATTCTGGCCACCACCGGTCTTCAGGAACGAGTATAGATTGCCGTCCGGATCCGTGCGTCCGGACCAGCCGATCAGGTAGGCCTGGAATTCGCCCCGGTTCGCCGCTTGCAACG